>JBDNIE010000194.1:0-3740 GCA_041688425.1 Halioglobus sp.
ATTGGGAAGAGTGAGACCGACGCTTGGCCGGTATCCTTGTCTCGCTTGATCCATCCATAATAGGTGTCCACCTGTTTTTAAGTGGACACTATGGTTACGATCTATTGGGCGGGCGACAAGATGAGTTCGCCGGACGCTTACAAGAAAATCAATTGAAACTACAAAGAATCGTGGCGGCGAAGAACTTTAAAAAGTCTTCTGGTGCGCCGCGGAGCACAGAACTCTGGATGCCGATTTGCTGTATTAGTTTCTCAAATCCGAAGAAGAAGCAATCTGATGCGAAGGGAGTGAATGTGAACAAACCAGCATTGTATATTCATCCCGCGAGGTGCTGATGGTGACAGGATACAAGAACCACTCTAAACAAATTCACGCTTGGCAGATGAGCATTTACACTTATCCAAAGCTGGATTTTTCCCCATGTGGCCCTGAAATCTATGTTATCCCAAACAGGCAGTGTATGGGATCAGGTTGACACACAGGGCTTGTACTTGATCCAGCACCTTGCGGTACGAATAGGCGTATTTGTGAGTTACTAGGTCATTCTTGTCCGTGAGCGCCACGATGTGAACCGTACCGTCAAGGTGATAAACGTAGTAAGTGCCGCCAAATTGCGCCGCCGCCAAGCTTGTACCTTGCATATAATAGCGCTGGATTCAACCGATGGCGTTGGCTTGAGTCAAGTAAGAGGCCAGTGCGTTCAAAACTGACAACGGTTTTTACTCTGACCCCAAACAACCTCCAAACAACCATTGCGCCACAGGTAGGCTGGCGCTTTCCGTTTTGATGTTTGTCAGGTACCCTTCTGGTATTCGAGCGAATCGAGCTTGCTCATCATTACTCATCTAACACTAGCGTACCCTGCGATGAACACACACCAATCGGCATTAAGTGCGTATGCGGCTGAAAAACAACGCATGGATAGTCCAGGCCGGTCAATCTTCGGCAATATCGCAGAATGCATCCGACAACATCTGGCGACTCTATCTTGTGATAACACCGTGAGCGAGTCGCGCGCTCATGTTTAGCACGGCACAAGTTCTTGCTCTGCTTGCCGCGGTGGGTATGTTTATTTTTAGCGCCTATATGTATCTCAATACGGGCGACTGGGTGGCGTCTGTTTTTGCGTTGGGTAGTTTGTGTTATTTTGTTTTTTTCCTCCTTATTTATAAACGGAACAATCCATGACACGCATGCTATTGCGCAATGCAGTGCTGATTTTTTTAGGTTTTTCTTTTCTGGGGGGGTGCGCCACCCTGACGCCAGACCTCGATCCTCCTAAAGTCAGCCTGGTGAGTTTTCGAAGTCTGCCCGCTGAAGGCGGCTCCCCACGCTTTGAAATCACTCTCAATGTGATGAACCCCAACAAACAGACCCTGGATATTGCGGGCATTAGCTACACCGTTGAATTATTGGGCAAGGAACTTATCGCGGGCGTGGCCAAAGATGTGGCGCCTATTGAAGGCTATAGTGAAGGCACCATCACGCTTGAGGCCGGCCTGCAACTGCTGGAGATATTGCGCCTGATGGCCAGCCTCGGTGGCGCCGGCACGGAGCCGCTGGAGTACCGGTTCTCGGCGAAGATTGATTTCAATGGCATTATCCCCACACAGCGTATCGAAGAAACGGGGGAGATCAAGCTGAACTAGGTCTTTTCACGCTGGATTAATCCGCTTCAGTTCCATATGGACTGCGTAAAAATGGCCAGTATCACCAGTGGGCAAATCAGTTTTACGTACCAGGGCCAGATCCTCCAGAACACGCTTGTGACCGCCTCCGGATGACCTTTACGCAGCTCCTGCAGCAGCGTATCCCTGTGCCAGACCCATCCTGCATAGATACAAAACATAAAGCCCAGTAGCGGCTGGCTGTAGCGTGTGGTCGCGGTGATCACCACGCCGAACAGCGCGTCGAAATTCGTCAGGATGATACTACTGATAATGGCGATCAGTCCGCCAATTGCCCACGACGCACGTTTGCGTTTGGCGCCCAATTCTTCAATGGCATACGCAACCGGTACTTCGAGCATCGAGATGGACGATGTTAATGCTGCGACGCTCATAAGAAAAAAGAAAATAAACGACAAGACTATGCCGGCCGCCCCGATGGTATCAAAGAGCTGTGGCAATACTGTAAAGATCAGCGTGTCTTCGGAAATCAGGGTGCCAGCGGCGGTAAAGATCTCCACGCCATTGTGCGCCGCCACGTACATCGCGGGCAGTACCAAGAACCCGGCCAGCACCGCAATTGAAACATCAACGAGCGTAACCATACCGCCCAGTAGCGGCAGGTTTTCGCGATCACTGAGATAGGAACCATAGATCAACATGGTGCCCACGCCGAGCGATAGCGAGAAGAAAGCCGAGCCCAGTGCGTTCAGGATCAATGTCGGTGAGAGCACGCGATCAAAATCCGGCATGAGATACACTTTAAGGCCGGTCATCGCACCCTCGAGGGTGAGCACGTACATTACCAGCGCCACGAGTATCAGTAGCAATGCCGGCATTAAACGTCGGGACCAACGCTCAATACCCTGTTGCACCCCTGCAGATACGATGGCAATAGTGAACGCCATAAAGAGCAGCATGAACAGCACATTTCGCCCGAAGCCAAATGACGTTAACCAGCTGGAAAATGCGGTGTAACCAAACAGTTCGGCCAGTGCGGAGAAGCCAAAAGCGATCATCCAGCCCGCTACGATAGCGTAAAAGCTGAGAATCAAACTGGCGACTATCAGTCCTGCGATACCAGTGGCAGCACCGATATTACGCACCAATGAATGATTCGAAATCTGCCGTAGCGCGCTGACGGCATTGGAGTGCGCATGTCGTCCAAGAATCAACTCTGCCATCAATACCGGATAGGCCAGAAGGAAGGCGAGCAGCAGATAGACGAGCAGGAATGCTGCGCCGCCGTTACTTGCGGCTTGTGTCGGAAAGCCCCAGATATTACCGAGGCCGACCGCGCTGCCGGAAGCGGCCATTACAAAGCCAAAGCGCGAGCTGAACTCCCCTCGATTGGCTGCCATGCAAAATCCTGAAATCCATGTTATTTGCCGCGCAGTGTATCATGCACAGACGCCAGCCTTGGGCGGGGCAGGACATCCGACTGGCCGGCCAGCCTAGCGCTGTGCCTATTGTTTCCAGACAAAGAATCTATGCTATTATCCCGCCCCTTCAGACTACAGCGCTACGTTCTAGCGTAGTGCTCACATGCTCTGGATCTGGCCTAAAGCGTTGGGAGTGGCTTCCGCGTTCTGGCAACTGTAAAATGCGAGTGTGGTGGAATTGGTATACACATCAGACTTAAAATCTGACGGCTTCACGGCCATGCGGGTTCAAGTCCCGCCATTCGCACCACAAAAACCACTCATTTTATAGATTATTTCTCGATTACCGCGACTTCATAATAATTCACATTTTCAGGGAAATTCGCGGTGCACATTTGGTGCACATTTTGGGGCGCGCTCACAAAGAACCTGCTACAAGCCTCTGAGAGTCCTACAGGCTTGGCGTTGCTGCAGGCTTGGCTGGTGGGTATCTTATGGGGTATCTGGTGCGGGTGTGATTGCCCGGTGTGATCGAGAGGCAATGGGTTAAATCTTTAGGGTCGGCGGCGGTCCTAATGTTCGAGTCCGTTCTAGCGCCTTGCCTTGGCCGCTAACCGCCAGAGCATAGTGCCGGTTAACATAGGGTCGGTGACGGCCCGAGGTTAAAAAACCAGCATCATAACCCGCCTGA
>JBDNIE010000195.1:0-1680 GCA_041688425.1 Halioglobus sp.
CAACGTTACTTTCTGTATCTTGCCGGTGGCCGTATGCGGTAACTCTTCGACAAACTCGACGGCTTCCGGCGTCCACCATTTGGCGATCTTGCCGTCAAACCAGGCCAGCATTTGCTCAGCGGTCAGCTCCTGCCCTTGCGGACCGCGCACCACAATCAACAGGGGCCGCTCGCTCCACTTGGGGTGGTAGTGGCCGATGACTGCGGCCTCGGCTACCTTGGGGTGATCGGTTGCGACGTTCTCCACTTCGATGGAAGAAATCCATTCGCCGCCAGACTTGATCATATCTTTGGTGCGGTCGGTGATCGCCATGTAACCGTCAGCATCTATGGTGGCGACGTCGCCGGTCTCGAACCAACCGGGATCTTTTGAGTGCGCATCAGAACCGTCCAGCTTGAAATAGCTGGAGCAGATCCACGGCCCACGCACCATCAGCGAGCCGAAGGCCACGCCGTCCCAGGGCAGTTCCAGGCCTTCGTCATCGACAATTTTCACCTCCACGCCGAAAATCGGCCTGCCGCCTTTGAGACGGATTTTCGCAAAAGCCTGTTCGCTATAGTTTGCGCGTTGCGACGAACTCGCATTCGCCGTACCCAACGGGCTCATCTCAGTCATGCCCCAACCCACTCGGGACTCCACGCCGTAACTGTCGAAATCTTCCATGATGGACAGCGGGCAGGCTGCACCTCCCACCACAATTTGCTTGAGCGTATCCACGCGCTGACCGGTAGCTTTGAGATGGGAAAGCAGCCCCAGCCACACTGTAGGTACGCCCGCCGCCAGCGTCACGCCCTCTTCATTGATGAGTGCACTGAGGGTTTCGCCATCTCCCATTTTGCTGCCAGGGAACACCAGTTTGGCACCGGCCATCGGGCAGGAGTAAGGATTGCCCCAGGCATTCACATGAAACATCGGCACAATGGGCATCACTACGTCGGCGCGCGAGATTGCCAGAGCGTCCGGCATCATGGTGGCATAAGCGTGCAGCAAGGTAGACCGATGCGAATAGAGCACACCCTTGGGATTACCCGTCGTGCCGGACGTGTAGCACAGCGCACACGCGGCGTTCTCATCCAAGTCTGGCCACTGGAATGTCGCACTGCCCGAGGCAACCAGCGTCTCATAACAAATGGCATTCGGCAGACTGGTCTGGGGCATGTGTTCCTCGCTGGTCAGAATGACCCACCCGCGCACAGTGGGGCACTGATTCACCAACCCCTCGGCCAACTTTATAAAGCTCGGGTCGACGAAGACATAGCGGTCCTCAGCGTGGTTGATAATGAACACCAACTGGTCGGGAAAAAGACGAGGGTTGATTGTGTGGCAGACGTAGCCGCTGCATGCCGAGCCATAGTAAGTTTCGAAATGCCGGTAATCGTTCCACGCCAGCGTGGCGATACGGTCGCCCTGCTCCAGGTTCCAGGCAGACATCGCATCAGCGAGCTGCCGGGCGCGGGCAAACGCCTCGCGATAAGTGTAGCGATGGCGCGGATCTTCAGCAGTAACCGAAACGATCTCGCCACTGCCGTTCACACGCTCTGCGTGCTCCACTATTGACGAAATAGTCAGTTGCTGATTCATCATCAAACCGTTCATCAAAATTGTTCTCCAATCTTATTGTTTATGACATTAATCTAAAGGGTCGTTGTATCAAACTTTAGTTATCAGACTTTAGGTATC
>JBDNIE010000196.1:0-7899 GCA_041688425.1 Halioglobus sp.
CGGTCCACACAACAAATCGTCAGCTTTTTTTACAATACAACGTTTTGTACTTTATATACTTTCTTCTAACCGATTGTTTTTACTATTTATTTAATTTTTGGCATAGACTTTGCTTGCTTTGAAGCAGGCCTTTTTAATTGTGCCTGTTGTAACGTAACGGAACGTGTGGTTGGTAGTGAGCGGCTGCAATAATAACCTCAACAAGGGACGTACCTATGACATTAACACTGAAACAAGGGTTCGCCATCGGCGCACTCGTAGCAACTATAGTCTCCAGCCCGCTTGCATCAGCTTTGACTATGAACTTCAACAATACCTCTGGCATTTATACGGGCAGTGACGGCACTATTGGCGTTGTTACACCCTCCGAGCTGAACATCACCTATCGGACCAACAACGGTGGCGGTATCGGTGTGGGCACGGGTACAGGCACTTCAGCCCGCGTCGAATCCGGTGAGTTTCTTGACATCGTCTTTAACAGGCGTGTTCTGATTGATCAGATCAGACTCGCAGAATGGTCAAACCCCACCTTCTTCGGTATTTTCGTACAGGATCGCGCACAGTACCTCTATCCAGAGAACCCCACCTTGCCCAATAGCGAGATCTATACGCGGGCCGACGGCGTGTCAAACAGTGTAGGCAGGTTTGATCTGGGCGGTGTCTCTGTGGATGGGATCCGCGTATCCAACCCACGAACGGGCGCTTGGACTCTGCAGAGCATCACTTACTCAGAGACACCTGTTCCTGCAACACTGGGACTGGTTGGTCTCGCTCTGCTGGGCTTGGGTATGGTCAAACGCAAAAAAGCATAATTTGACCTGCAGCACCGCTAAAAAGCCCCCTTTCAAGGGGCTTTTTTTATGCCTGTAAGTTTCCCAATTGGGTCTGTACCGAGTGGCGCCTACTTGAGCTTCAAGAGCGCTGATACATTCAGTGTCTTAGGGCTGGGACCCACCGTAAAACTATACCCATAAACGGGGGCAAGCCCTCCATGAGAGCTTGGGCTGCGGATAGCCGCCCAACGGCAGACCGCCCCCAGCTTACTGCCTCGCACAGTCCCCACGCTAAAACATTCAGTTCGCCGCCTAAGTAACATGTTTGGGCTTAGGTAAATGCCATTCGGGTCTGCTGCTTAAACTGCAGCTCGAATAGCCTCTACCGACCCAAGCGTATCCAGCGCCGCATGCAGACGTTGCAGTGAAGACTTCACATATTTGACCGGCTGCCACGCATCGCCCATAGCTAGCGTCGCAGCGGCTCCGACCCATACGTAGGCCGCGTGCCACTGGTACTGTTGCCACAGCTCTTCGGCCGACGGGGCGGACACGTCCAATGCGAGCAGTTGATCGCGGTAGTATGCCATCAGGTCGCGCCCGGATTTACGCTGGTCTTCAGGGGTGAGCATACCCGCCAGAAAATAGCCCACATCACGCATGGCCGGGCCGCGCGCCACCATCGCCCAATCGAGAAACCCCGGCTGATCTTTATCGTAGAAAAGATTAGCATCGTGCACATCACCGTGTATGACGGTTGGCGAACCCCGCGCCCACAGCTGGTGAATAGCGTCGGGATCTGCAAGATAGAGTTCCCCCATCGCCGTAAAAACAGGCGGCATGCTAGTCGCATGCATCTCCAGCGACTGGGCAATCAATTGCGCTCCAATATCGTGTTGCATGGGTGGCTGCAGCCAGCAGAGGTCTGAGTCAAACCGCGGCGAAGACCAGTACGCAGCATGCAGGCGCGCAAAGGCGCCCAACACCTGCCGGATATAGTCCAAAGAATAGCGCGTCCTGGCATTGGTAAAGGTGCAACCACTGTCCACCAGATTCTCCAGCAACATAATGTAGCGCTCGCCGGCCTCATCGCTAGCCGCGAAATAGCAGTGCGGCACACGCACCGGCAGCTCGGCGAACAAGTTGTTGTAGAACTGTGCTTCACGGCGCCCCATGCCGCTGGAAGTGACAAACGCTCGTTGCAGTTCATCTGTTGGCGGAAGCTTTACAAAAATCCGCGAGGGCAGTGCCGAGCCTGCGGCGTAATCCAGTTCCAGAAGGGCACGACCCGTGGTGCCGGCATGCGCATCAACGACAGAGAATCCTCTAACAGGCGCATCCAATGCCGCTGACAGCCACTGGCAAGAGAGTTCGCTGAGATCCTTGGGTATCAATGCGATGCCTCCTTTGATCATCGCGTCTTTCGGGCCTGTCCCTGGTTTATTCAATGCACTTCAACAGTCACCGGAATCCAGCGATTGAAAATATACCCAAGCGTGCCATTGCGCTTCATTGTCTGCAGCGCATCGTTCAGCCTTGCTGCCAGACGAGCGTCATCGGTGCGCACGGCCCAAGCGAGTTTTTCCTCGGTCAGCGGTTTGTAAAGACTGATCAGGTCGCCATTTTCAGTAGACGTGGCCAACTGCCAACTGGTTGGCGCATCGTGAATGTAGAGGTCGATTTCATCATTGCGCAGGCCAGCGAAGGCAGCCGCAGGATCCTTGAAAAAGCTGACTTTTGCGCCGCCGAGTTTTCTCTCAACATAATCGGCACCTGTGGTGCCTGGCTCCACGCCAACACGCACGCCATCACTGTACAGCACCCACGGCTGTGAGAAATGGCCGACTTTACTGGTGGTCATGATCGCCATCTGTCCTACTGCCATATAGGAATCTGTGAAATAGACTTTTTCGCTGCGCTCTGCGGTAACGCTCATACCCGACATAATGACGTCGATATCTCCCGCCTGCAGGGCGGGAATCAGTTTCTCGAATGGCATATCAACGAGCGTTATTTCCTGCCCGAGAATGGCGCTCATCGCCTTGGCATTGTCAGCCTCAATGCCGACAATACGGCCATCCTGTCGATAGGCCAGAGGCGGATAATCCGCCGATACACCCACTTTGAGTTCCGCCGAAAACGCTGAAAAAGAACATAAGATGAGAGGCACTGATAGTAACAATCTGGCGAACATGAATGTTCCTCTGCGGTTGACCGATCTGACTATTTTTCGCGAGCGACAATGTAACATCGCCGCGCGCGGCGAGGGAAGCGATCGGGTGTTTAGGGGACAGACCACGATTAATACCTAAGGTATTAATCGTGGTCTGTCCCCGGTATGCGATACCTAAGGTATTAATCGTGGTCTGTCCCCGGTATGCGCGATACCTAAGGTATTAATCGTGGTCTGTCCCCGGTCTGTCCGGTCTGTCTCTCACCCGCGAGGAACATCGCTCTACCACTGCTCGCCGAAGGGACGGATCACAACATCAAACGTCCAGGTGGAACGCGGTTGGTGGGCAATGTGAAAGCACTCGCTGGCGATATCTGCCGGACTGGCGAAAAAGTCATCCGCATGATCTGGCAACACCTTCCGTGTCCACGGCACATCAATCGCAGCATCGATGGCAACATACGCCACATGGATGCCCTGCGGGCCGAGCGTGCGCGCCGCCGATTCCAACAGAATACGCTGCGCCGCCTTGGTGGGTGCAAAGCTCACAAAGTTGGCTTTGCCACGATATGCTGCCGTATTGCCTGTGGCGATGATAGCTCCCTCTCCCGCCTCCACCATGACAGGTGCAAAGGTCTGGATCAGGTGTAACAGTGCCATGGTGTTGATGCGGAAGTTACGCTCCAGAGTGGCGGGGGCGATGGAGAGAATATCACCGGCACCGCCGCCCACCGCATTGTGGATGACGACACGTGGTGTGCCTATCGCGAGAACCTGAGCCAGAGCAGACTGCAGCGCCTCTGGATCGGCGACGTCACACACCAGCGGAATACTGTCGGGCACCTCGGCCGCCAAGGCCTGCAATCGACGCTCATTGCGCGCGATCATCACTACCCGATAGCGCTCGGCAAACTTTCGCACCAGCGCAGAACCCGTGCCCGGCCCAACGCCCGTGATAACACACAACGGATCGCTCATAGGCGCTCCACTTTACCGGAGTCTCCATCCAGCCGGATGCGCTCTCCTGTATTGAAAAATCGCGTACCTTCGCGAGTATTCACCACACACGGCAGCCCATATTCCCGCGCAATCACGGCGCCATGGGACACAGCGCTGCCAAGATCCGTAATCAGACCTCCAATCAAGCTGAAATACGGTGTCCATCCGATATCGGTAATCGGCGTAATCAGGATTTCGCCGGGCTGTAAACTCGCTGCTTCGGCAAGGGTATGGGCCACTCGAGCAATACCTTCTACTACGCCACGAGAGGCCGGGCGACCGTGCAATACGCCGTCAGTATTGTCGATAATACGCGCTTCCATAGGCGCAGGTATGCCCACCGAAATTTCGGGAAACTCAAATCGCTGCTGGTAAGCCAGGGCATCGCGTCGCGCGCGCGCGCGATCAACGGCGTGCGCCGAAGGGCTTGCTACAAAATCAGGCAGCTCGGACACACTGAAGAAATTCACCAGGTCGACATCGGGCAGCGCACCCTCCTCCTGCAATAGTGTTCCCAGTCGGCGAAAACCCAGCTTGAAGCGATGCGCAACCTCTACCAACTGCGACTTCGTGTGCTCGCGGCGGCGGATAGCATTGTGCGCCTTGGGTAACACCCAGCGCAGCCCTCGACTCAGGCTGGACAAATCTATGCTCTGCGCCTGAATCGCCGTATGACCACCCGTGACAAGGCGCGCATGCACAGCTGCCTGCATACTCTGAATCAATGGTGCCGGATCATCACGCCACGCCGGGTCGCGCATACAAAGCTCGCGATAGCCCCGGTGGCCATTGACCTTCAGGAATGACACATAGGCCGGCGCGAGTTCCGCTGTATTACAAAGCCAGGACTGCGCATCATCCAGCGAGGCCTGCTGGAATGAGGTCCGCGCATCCGGATGAGCGACGATCTGGTCAATCAACCTGTCCAGCTCCTCCAGCATCACCGCGCTCTCGACACCGCTGGCCCCGGCCAGTAACCGCACCGCTTCAGCCTGCTCTGCGCTGGTGCTATCGTTGGAGCGACCAGATACCATATTCTCCACGATGGAGCACAAAAAGCCGGATAGAGCAGAGGATTGAATGTGCACTGCCATCGCATGCTCAAAAAACGCCGTTTTGTGGGCAAGCTCCGCCCACATCGTATGACTGTCTACTTTGTGTTCAATGCTGAAAGCCGCAAGCTCCCGGCCAAACTGATCAACAACCGTCGGCGCCCGCAGGCAATAGCGCAGCAGCCTTGCGGTATTGACAACGCGTCGCAGCAGCGGCTGCGGTGGAAACGGTTTAAGTTCGGGTACCAGTCTGCCGCAGAGGGACTGCGCAGTCTGCTCCACGGTGGAGCCCAGTACCGCCGCTGAGATCACGACATTGCCTGTCAAATTGAGGAACAGATGACCGTAAGCCCAGGCAGTCACTTGCCACTCCTTCACGATGTTGGGCCTGGCGCCTACTACCACCTGCATATGCTGCAGCCCGTAGTCGATACCCCAGCCGGTAAAGGACCCGGTCAATGGGCACACCGCCCCCGGCATCATTTCACTGACGTTGCTGATCGTTAGAACATCACCGGGGCGAGGCAGCACCGTATCCAATTCATTGAGATCCGTTGGCAACGTCGTGATGGGGCGCGCTTGCAACCAATACAAGGTGCCGTGTTCGTCAATCGCCCATTCCAGGTCCAGCGGATGGCCCTCATGATCTGCGGCGGCTCGCGCCTGCGTCGCGATGGAGTTGATCTCCGCGTCGCTGAGCAAGGCTTCAGTGCCGGTCAGTTGCCGCCTGATGATATCGCCGATGGCGTTAACGCCGTAATGATCAGGCGTGACCTCACCACTGACCAGTGCTTCTCCGAGGCCGGCAACAACGTCAATCACCAGAAGATCGCGCCGCGCGCTTACCGGGTCGCAGGTGAATACCACGCCTGCTACTCGTGCGTTGACCATGGCCTGCACCACAACGTTCATTCTGATAGCCGCAGCGCCGGCCTGTTGCTCCTGATAGCTGCGGGCGCGCTCGTTCGACACCGATGCTACGCAGCGCGCGATAGCCTGATGCAATTGCTCGATACCACTGACGTTAAGGACGGTATCGTACTGCCCGGCAAAGGATGCATCGTCGCCATCCTCTCCCAGCGCCGATGAGCGCACAGCAACCTCGGACTTGCCCAGCGCGAGATAGCTGCGCTCGAGTGTTTCGGGAAAATAATCTGCGCTGGCATCGCGCACCACGAAGGCCGGCGGCACAGCCAGGCCCATTGCTACCAACCGCGACAGGCCGTAGGCCTTGCCGCCAGCGCTGGCGTCGGTAATTTCCGCCAGCGTAGAAATAGTGCTCATCACAAAGGGGCTATCCTTGAGTCAGTGGATTGTCGGTTGAATTTGATAGGTTACGCGGGGGCCAACGACTAGCCGAATCCCATTGTGGCAGCTTCTGCCTCCAGCACAGAACTGACCACAGGATACGCTTTCACCCGCGCGATAAAGTCGGCGAAGACTGGCCAGCGCTGCGCATCGATGTCATAGCCTGCGTAGGATGCATTAACGAAGGGACTCATGAGACTCATATCCGCCATCATAAAGTCGCCAAAAATGAAGCCACTGCCGGGCACTTGCGCCTCAAGATAGTCAAGGATTGGAGGCAGCTGCTTTTCCATAATTTTGGTCACCAGCACCTCGTCCGGCTCCTGCTTAAGCACCATTGGGCGCATGAACCGTTGAAAAAAGATACCGGCAGCAAGCTCTGCCACCCGCGACCCACCCAACTCCTCGAGCCAGCGCGCTCTCGCTCTGTCGGCACTATTGGAAGGATACAGCGGCGTCTGCGGGTAGGCCTCTTCAAGGTACTCGCAGATCACCGTGGAATCACAGATGATAAGATCACCATCCTGCAATGTCGGAATTTTACCGAGTGGATTAATCTTCCGGTACTCAGGATCTTTGGTAAACGGTATCTGCTGTATCTGCTCATAGGGCAGACCCTTGAGTGCAAGCGCAACCTGTACCTTACGCACAAAGGGCGAACCCGATGCGCCGTGTAGCACCATCATGATCCGCCTCCGGCGTTAATCGAGTCCATCCAATGCGCTACCGCTTGTCCGATTTCCACGGGTGAATCCTCCTGAATAAAGTGTGTGCCCTTGACCGTCACTTCCTGTTGATTGGGCCAACTGCGGCAGAACTCTCGCTGCCTGCCAATGAGGATGGAGCCCGGCTCAGCATTGATGAACAGTTTCGGTAGCCCGATGGCATTTTTCATCCACTGGCCATAGGCGTCCACCAGGTTCACCATCTCGGGCGGCTCACCCTCGATGGGAATCTGCCGGGGCCAGTTGAGCGTCGGCTGGCGGTCATCAGGGGTCTGGAAAGCGGACCGATAATGCTGCATTTCTTTCTCCCCCAAGCCGCGCATCACAGAGCTTGGCAGCACGGCGTCCACAAACATGTTGCGTTCCAGCACCAGATCCTCTCCCTTGTCGGACCGGAATCCCTTGAAGATTCCGCGCGCTCCCTCCGGCCAATCATCCCAACTTACCGGACAGACAATGCCTTCCATGTAAGCAATACCGCGAACAGATTCGGGGTGTTGTTGCGCCCAGTAGAATCCTAAAGCACTACCCCAGTCATGGACAACGAGGGTGACTTTATGGTCAGCGCCTAGCGCCTGCAGCAGGCCATCCAGATATAGATAGGCAACCTCAAACGAGTAACGTCCAGGTCCGTTACTCGCTGGCAGCTTCTCGGAATCGCCCTGCCCGATGAGATCTGGCGCAATGACACGCCCTTTACCCTGCAAGTGCGGAATAACGTTGCGCCACAGATAGGAGGACGTAGGATTGCCATGCAGCAACACAATAGGATCGCCCTCACCCGCTTCGATATAGGCGATGCGTTTCCCGTGTACCTGCTGGTACTGCTTCTCGTAAGGCATGATGGCAGAAATCATGTTTGCTTCTCC
>JBDNIE010000197.1:0-7016 GCA_041688425.1 Halioglobus sp.
CCCAAAATATTCTCGAACAGTTGCACGTAATATCCCTCCAGCCAGCTTTCAAACTCTTCACTGGCGTACTCGTGGATGAGGTAGGCGGGTGAATCATCGTTGGCAGCCTCGAGTGTGATGCGGTGGCTGTCCGGTTGAGGAGCGGCCTCGTTGATCCAGTCTACGAAGGGCTGTTTGTACCTGACAATGAGAAGGTCGCGGTTCAGCATGGTGGTGTAGCCGCCGAGTTGGTTCACAGGGTTGAGAAACGATACTACAGGAGGGAGTCTGCTGGATATGGGGTTATACACCCCCCGACTCCCAGTCTATGAGTAGTCACCCCTGTGCCCGGCATAGTCGGATGCTCTATTTATGCACAACGTTATGATTTATATAAAAAATGGTGGGCCCAGAAGGACTTGAACCTTCGACCTGCCGATTATGAGAACCAGTGAGAGCCGAGATTCTTGCTGGTAAGTCGAAGAAGTGTAACGGATTTTTCCCTGAGTGTGGTGATGGTGGCCTGAAACCGAACCCAGGCCGAACTTGGTTCGGGACGGTTTGCGGGGTCGGCGGCAGTAAGTCGAAGATTGCTAAGGGGTTTTCGAAACCGAACTCCGAACCGGGGCTGAGATCCGCGAGACCGTAAGTAATTCAGCAGCTGAACCACAATTTTTACCTTACCGCTTCGAGGCTTCATTCGATATGCAATATGAACTAGGAAATGTCGTCAAAAAATGATCTATCGTCTAACAAGGTGCCCATCGTCATAAACGTGTTCTGCGGGACCACAGCTTTCCAGATAGAACTTTTTCGGCAATTTTTTCCCTGAAATCATAAATTCACATTGGCTTGAAACGCATTTTACGAAGCGGTTACCGTATTCAGTAGACGTGCTTCCG
Organism: Halioglobus sp.; assembly: GCA_041688425.1. GTDB lineage: Bacteria > Pseudomonadota > Gammaproteobacteria > Pseudomonadales > Halieaceae > Marimicrobium. Next base: position 882 of record JBDNIE010000197.1, read on the forward strand.
ACGCCTTCATATAGCTGAAGAGTATCTCCGCAATCCGGGCAAAGACCTACCGGGTGTGACTTTGCATGTTCTGCGCAGCAACTGCCACATCCCTTGCAAACATAAAGTCCAGCATCACATTGTATACGTAGGTCTCGAGTGTCAATAATGTGGTAGCACCCAAATCCGACACAGTGATTGATGTAGTATCCTCGATTGTATTGTTGGCAGGTATGATTGGCGCACTTGAATACCGTCAATCGATAAGATGCAGCCATATCTTTTTTCACGAAATTTCCATTCTCAACAGTTGTATATTCAACTCTGGAATACCGCATGTCGGGCAACATTAGAGATCTACAGCTTCGACAATGGATAACATCGTAGATTTCAACCACGCGATTAAAATAGCCCGCCAGCTTAATCGGAAAGTCTCTGGAAGAGGGTTCATTTTCATTCAGATAGTCGATTTTGTAGTGAGAAAACCAGTCATATATCGTGAACGTCAAATAGGACTTTGATAGATCCGGTTTGACTTTTGTTCCTGTGCACTTTTTACCTCGACAAAGAAATGTGTCTTGCTTCTTCCAGTAAACCGCTTCGCAGGAAAGGTTGTTCGGCATTGTAGTGCAAGAGGGGAATATGCTCTGGATAAACTCAATTTGCTGAATCGGATCAAACGTTTTGTCACTAATGGCTCGCCATAACTGTTCCAGAAATACTTGATACGTTAATCGATCGTCGTTACCGGCCAATATAAGACTGAAAATGCTGTTCAAAATGAACATATCGATTCTATTTTGGAGGTGCTCGGAGCGATGGAAAAGCGCTTCAAACTTCAAATTCCTATCGAAAAGATATTTTTTGAAAAGTGCCGCATCAATTACGCCTCCGAGAATGACGTTAGTTCTTAGCCCGCCTTTTGGATTCACTTCTGCTTCGATATGTTGACTAACATACTCAGGATAATCACTAGAACCTCTCACAATCATTGATCCAATGTAATCTTCGAGGTCAGAGTGACGAGCACCGAGTTCCTCTTCGGAGCATAGGATCTCCTTCATGACGAGGAAAAAAATGAGGGCAATTGGGAGTTTTTTCAAATGGTCTAATACGAGCTGTTTTGCCTCATCATGAGGAAGACGGTTCAAGAATTCTGAGGCCTCTTTTTCATGGCTAGAAAAATAGCTAATGGGTAGAACGTCCCAGTTAACATCATGCAGAGGCTCTATAAGTCGTAAATCACTCAAAATTTCGATATTTTCAGACCATTTACTGCCTCCCTCCAGTAATTTCAAGGCCAGCCCCGTGTCATCGCTTTTATCGAAAACAATGTCCAAATCATCTGTGCTCGCAAGAGAAAAACACTCACAAAATTCAGTCCTCAGAGCGCGCTCAAGATAAGATTTCTTTGAAAAAATAGTATCACTGCCTTCAATAATACGAAGTGCTTTATAAGATTCTAAAATGCCGAAGCTATTACCAACAACGGGTTGTGCAGCTATAGCTTTCCATTTCCCTTGATCCTCTTCTAGACTGTAAAAAACAGCATCATTCTCCCTAGGAGTGTGCTGTCCGCTCCACTCTTGCTTATGCAGAAATACATCTTTTCCAGAAAAGTCCTCGATGAATCCAAAATTATTCTCTCTGGCGGTTTTACTGTTATATCCGCCAAACCATTTCACTACACCAATACATTTCATCGGGAATCCAAATTATTTAGGTTTTATAGAGGTAAACCGATTAAAAAGTATTCGACGGTGGCCCTTTCCTGAATGGACTGATATCGATCATATGGACTCTCGTGTAGGGTTGAACTACCCTCAATTTTTTATCGGTCTGATTTGATAGAGACACTAGTAGTTCTCTGGAATATCCAGTTCTTCTAGAATATCTACAGCTGAAAGACATTTCCATATTCAGACTTGGTGGTTCGGATAAATCCATTATCAGCTAAATCATACTGGACCTCGCTCGCCAAATTTACTACATGGCATCTACAGTTCCATCGCTCATACGAAATTTTTTCAACGGTGCCCTGATAGTAGTAAGCGCGTGGCTCTTCCGCATACATTAGGACCTCAACAATATTTCCAACGTTGATATCTTCTCTAAGACAACGCATTGCATATGAAGTCCCGTATGGTGTGAATCTGACATGGGCTACTCTGATGATCGGCTTTTTTTTCATTGCTGGTATTTCCCTTGTATGAAGCTTGCATTGCATGTGCAGCATCTGGCTTTTGAAAATTTAGGTAAGGCTTATTCCTTTTTGAAAAGCTCTTTGAGAAAGTCTGGGGCATTCTCCCCGAGAGCCAATGTGGGTTGTTCGATAAGACCTTCCTGACTAAGTTTCCAATTAACCGAACCAAAAGATTCATCGTCGTCGTACTTTGCCATATCGTCGAAATCCTCATCCGCTAGATTTAGCATTATGTCGTATAGGTGTTTTGAAATAAGTTCGGTGAATGATGTTGATATCGGGAAGCTGTATTTTTGCGAGAGTAGCTTTAGCATCAAGAAGTATTTGGGTTGTAGTCGCACAGTAACTGTTACAGCTTCTTGGGTGACTTCGACCATCTTCCTCTTTAAAAATTCTTCTCCGTACCCACTCATTTCTCATCGCCCTTGGCTTCGCTACTGTCTGTAGGCGTGGGGAATAAGCTGTTCGCATAGCCTGGGTTTCCATAGTTTGCTGGCAACTCCAGCACTTCAAGAAGCCAGGTTTTTTTTCTGTATATATGAGAAAACCCTCCTTCGGTCATTAGATTGTCGACCTCCACTGCGGTTGCGATTTGGTCGTCCGATCGTTGGGCGAAAAACATTTCTTCGATATCATTCTCTATCATTGCTGACAAGATCGCTGCACGAGACATCCCAAATCGTTTCCCCAATCGGTCTATGAGGTTTACGTCATTCTGAATCAGCCGAATGTTGACGGGTAGACCGTTGTCCTTCGATTTAGGCTCTTCATCTTTCGCGGTTCTGCCATAGAAGATTTCTGATAACCAATATCCGAACTTTTCAGGATCACTTATTGCCTTTCTTTTTGCGTGTCTGTCTGCCATGTCCAGGATCCTCAGTGACGTTTCTTTCTAGAGTAGCTCTCGAGTGGGTACGCGGTGATCTCATTACTGCCTGCTTCTATCAAAACAAGCCCGCCCCGTGACCTCATTTTCTGCATCTGAGTAGAAATTCTATTGCATTCAAAAATTGCAGCATCAATTGCCTTGCGGTTGAGTATGATTTTGTCCCCGTCATCCATCCCAAACATTTTGACAAGTTCTAACATGCCGTGCTGGATGGACCGTTGGTCGAGCCTTTTTTGTATGTGTCGGGTTTTAGCCATAACGTTTCTCCTCTTAGTGTTTGTCATAGTACAACAAAAGAATAAGAAATAAAGCTAAAAAAAGGTTTATAACGAATATAAATATATTCATTAATAAAAACAGTTACTTAAAATTAAATAAATATGAATAAAATATGAGTTTCGAGGCATATGCGCCTTTTCTGGTCTCGAGTCCCTCCTTTTATAGAATAAATTAGTAAGCGAATATTGTGCCGGACGATTTCAAAGGGATTGAACCTAAAGGCCAAATAAGGTGCTGGCTTACTTGAAGGCTACGACCAGCCAAATCGATGGACAGACGAGCACAGCCTCGAAAGGGTCAGCTCTGATCTGGTGTCTGCGACCTTGCAAATATCTTCCGCCATATTGATTTTCCTGATTCGGATATGGCACTCGTCGAGTAATTGAGACCCTGGGACGCAGCCCTTATGGCATTAGTGACCGACACACTCCCTCCGGCTTTTTCAGACTTCTTTATAAGGATGTCGGATAAGTAGTTGATTTCGGCTCGCTCCGCTTCATGTATAACACCATCGGCCTCGATAACATGTCGTAGATGGGCCATAAACGCCGCCATGATCGCTTCTTTGTCACAGTCCTTACTTCCAGCACAGTAAGCCGCTAGTGAATCTGCAATAGTTGAGTAAGAGACGGAGTCCAGTTGGTCTTGATATTCAGCGATCAAGCGCGTAATAAATTCAGAGCAGTAGCCCCATTCATCAGTGTAAAAGTCATGGATTGCCCGATTTTCTGATTCATGCATACTGCCGTCAGCGTGTGCAATCTTCAAGCTGACAGGAAGCATGAGCTCGATCAGTGCAACAGCAATGATATCCAGAGGCGTATTGATATATTTTGGCACCACTATAAGTCCATTGTCCTTGCTCCTTTCGAGCAGGTGCGTCACGCCCACATACGCGGTGCTTGAAATGACTACTGCGGCTATGACCCATCCCACCGGTGTTACTGCGGTCGCGCCGATGCCAAATGCCGATAACGCGCTAGCCGTAAATCCCTTGCTAGCGAAAAATGTGGTTGCAATCCAGCCGCTTCTCGCGACTCCGGCGGCGGTAGTAGCGATGCCGACGACCTCTGTGAACGTCGTCATGTGTTCTCTTGTTCTGAGTCGCCGATAAGCCCTATCTCCAATGCCTAAAGAAGCTTTGAATTTTAGAGGTTCTCGGACGACAACTTTCTTGCTTTCCGAAAAAAATTTATTCAGTTCTTCATTTAGCGACATGGGCTTGACCATTGAGACTCTGAAACATGGCTGCGGCTTCGGCTATTTTCCGCTCCAGATTTTGATCTTTCAGGTCTTCAAAATATCCTTTCGTGAGTCCAAAGATTGCGGCGATAGGCGCAACTAATCCACCCAAGAGAGCCCCTAGTAATGGGATTGCAGCAACCAGCGCGCCAACGATAAGTCCGAGGATCAAGCCAAACGTGGCGTTCGGAAATTTAGAAACAAGCATCAATACGAGTTCAACGATACGCTTTCCAACTCTAATGACTAACTCGCCAACTTTGACAGAAGCTTTAAGGATCGAGGCTATAAGCTTTTTGGCGTCAGCTGACAGATGCAAATTATCGATATAGGAATTCAGTTTAGAATCACTCACCTTATCCTCTGCTAGTGTGCGCAATTCCTTAAAATGGTCTTCGGTAATGTCCACGGTGATTTTTGCACCCGTACCTAAATCTTCTGCTATTGCTTTCATGAAAAGTACTCTCCATTTTTATAGAAAGGGCGCATTGCTTCGGACGAAACAATTGCGTCACGGATATCGGAAAAGAAATATAGTCTGGGAAAATTGGTGGCAAGCTCTACCGGGCCAGACGTTTCCCTGAAGCGCTTCGGTGTATTCATCCTGCGTTCACTGCCTGCTGTTGTATGCCGGTCGGTATAGAGTCTAGCAATGTGTGGTTCTCGTGTGGCGTGTGTATGCATGTACACGTCCTATTTTCATGCAGGTTAGAATTGTGCGACTCGCCAACGGTACTCGCTTTACAGTGAGTATCAAGGTTGAATTTTTGTCTTCTATTCATGCAGCCACCAGATCAGCACTTTGACGATCACATACCAAATACCCCCGATCACCATTGTAGAGAAATTGATTTGACCTGAAATGAAAAAGAGAACTGGCCCGTACCAGAACAGAAATGCTGATATTACAAGCTGCGCCTTGAGCACTTTGCTCGAGCGCTGGGTGGTGACTGTCTTCATGCGCGCCTCCAGCATTTGGTTGTGAACGCCTCAGTTTGTTGCAGCAGTTGACTCATACATTGACCAGAACAATTTAAGTCTCATGCTTGCGGCAAGTTTCAATCTTTCGATTTCATTATTCTGCGTTTCAATGATTTCGTTACGTTCTATCAATAGTTGAGCATTGTTTTTTAGCTTTGCAGTATTATCCGCTAATAACGTTCTATATTCGTTTCGATCTTTTGTTATGTCAGCCAATTTTCTTTGCTCAGAAATTAGTATGTCCCTCAGTCTTTTTCTCTCTGCTTCTAGGTTTCCATTTTCTTTTTTCAATTTTTCAGCTATTTTTATTGCGTCTTCTAGCGCCCCGCAAAATTTGCAAGCCAATTTCACTGAAATACTTTCATCAAAAGTTTCTGAATTACTTCCGGAAGAAAAAATGAGGAGTATGACCAATACGAAAAATTTTGAATAATTCATGATTAATCCCGATCGATGGTGATACGTAGAATCGACATGATGGACAGCAAGACCAATGCAATTGCTACGTAGGGGGTTGGAGAAAGGGCGAGGAAAATGCGCGATATTTGAAGCCAGGGGTCTA
>JBDNIE010000198.1:0-10410 GCA_041688425.1 Halioglobus sp.
AAGGTATCGGCTTTTAGTAGATGTTCAGACCAGTAGGTTTGTTTTGCTGTGAGTTTGGACATGGTGTTTTCCTTGGATGAAAAACACTGATGATGCCGGAGGCGGAACAGATTTTTTAGAGGTAGATCGCCAGACGCTTACCTTCTTTTAGCGCGTATCTGCTCGCTTACAGCACGACTAATCCCCCACTAACAGCCTTGAAATGCCCAGCAGTCCCCGCAACAATAAATTGCATAGCTGACGCAATACTAATAACAGGGGAATAGGCAGCCACCGAATTCAATCAGTGGATCGGTGCGCATCTCCGCCACATAACGCATTGAAAGAATGAGGCCGCGTAGAAAAGATTACTGATCGCAACCATGAGCTGCCAATCACGCGTTAACCTGCGATATTGTCCCGGACCCGGGGTCCACTTCATGAGATCGTCTACTACAGCCAATTCCTGTTAATTCTTGGCTCGCCAAAATCACGACATAGAATTTCGCTGGCGCGAGACTTACTAAAATATCGATCGAGATACTCCGCGTAATGTTCAAGCTTAAGCAACCTCTCACTGCAACCGCGTTCAATTGCTATCAGCTCTTGTGCAAAGTCTCCCGCCGTTTCCTTGATATTAAAAACAACACTAGGTTCAGGGAGCCCCTCTGCTCCGACATCTGTGGTGACCAATGGAGCACCATGCTGCAAGGCCTCCAGGATTTTCCCCTTTACACCGGCGCCATACCGCAAGGGAACAACGACCATTCTTGCCCGCTCGTACTGCGCCGCCAGCTCCTCATCACTCAAATACCCATGTATAACCACATGCTGACTCGCTAGGGCTTTAACCGCATCGGGTGCATTGGAGCCCACTACATTTAGCTTAATATCGGGACATACCGCAACGACTAATGGCAGTATATCTTGCACGAACCAACAAATTGCATCGACGTTAGGCGAATGATTAAAACCCCCAACAAAGAGAATGTCGTCGCGGTCCTGCCAGCAATAGGGTTTTGCCTCGGACGCCTCCAACACGTAAAGCGGTATGGCGGAAACATCAACATTGGGAGCAATCTCACCCAGCAAGTCCACCTCGACTTGGGAAGCATAATAAATTTTGTCGAAGTCCTTAAAAACGGCGAGCTCACGGCGTTTCCAATCGTCAGCAAGTACCCTGAACTTGTGGTCACCGGTAAGCTCATATTCCCGTTTTACTCTGAGAAAATGTAGGTCGTGGCCAAAGTAAATTAATTTGGGTTTTGGGTTCATTTCCTTAAGAACGCGCGAAAATTGCTCGGCTATATGTGGGCGGTGCAGATATACAGCATCAATATATACAGCATTTTCATTTAACCAAGTGGAGAAATTGCGCGCCATTTTTTCACCCACCAACACCTCCACGCCAAGTGATTGAAGCTCCCGCGTATAGGGTTGATGTGGGAAGAAATTTGCCCCAATAAACTTCACGTTGTAACCCATCTCTACCATCAAGTGTAAATATTGCCAGGTCGACCGTGAACCAGCATCCTTATCGTATGAGGGCACATAATGATCAATTACCAATACGGTGCGACGATCACGACTTTTATCTCTGGCAAGGAAAACCCGCTGGGCGTTAGGAAAATTTTCGAGCTGCAATGTGGTCGCCCACTTTGCCAGAAACTTCCCCCTGTTTTCTACTTGGTACTTCTTTACGCCGCTACTGAGATCGGTTCCGTTAGATATACCTTCAAAGTGATAAATCTTGGAGGCGGGTTGATAAAGCACTTTATAGCCGGCAGCACGCACTGAAAAACACAGATCGGTATCTTCGTAGTAAGCGGGAACGTAACGCTGGTCAAAACCACCCAACTCCTCCCACAATGCTTGGCGAATGAGGAGGCAGGCCCCGGAAACATAATCTGTCTCCTTGAGGTAATTGTATTCAGGCCTGCCAGGGTCATCCATGCGGCCATAGTTCCAACCAGAAGCGTCATTCCAAATGATGCCGCCGGCCTCCTGCAATCGGCCGTTGCCAAACAACAGCATCGGCCCAACAATACCTACCTTCGGATCCGCATCCAGAACGGCTACCAGATTGGATAGCCAGCCGTCGGTAAAGGCAGTGTCATTATTGAGAAACAACAGGTACTCGCCGCGTGCATGACTGGCACCATTTCTGCAATTGTTAACAAACCCCTGATTTTCATCAGCCCTCACAATTTCAATACCTTTGATGCGGTCTCCGATCGTGCTGGTTAAATCAGTGGATGCATCATCGGCAAAAATTACTTCATAATCGACACCCGTCGTAGTATTTAATAATGACTGCAAGCAAAATACAGTCATGCGATACTCGTTGTACGCCGGTATTACAATAGATACACGGGGGATATCTGGCCTATGGAATGTGAGTTCAAGGTTATCCAGCTGTGGTTCAAGCCTGGGTTTGACCTCGGGCATGCCAGAGTCATCAATCGCCGGAAATCTCTGCTGAATCCATAGCTGCAAGTCATCGTGACTGGTACCGCGAAAAACGGAGATTGCTCGTTTAAACCGCGACCAGCTGGCGCTGCGAATCGATGACGCAGGATTGCGAATCAGATAGGATATAACTGAAAAACCCAGGCTTGTGCGGGACCGTACGGCTGGCAATGAGGGGAACTTATACTCCCTGACGTGTTCGTTGGCGTCATTGAGAACACTCTCAAAATCTGTTCTCGAACGAGCTCTCAGTGTGACCAGTTTATAAAGCAGTACTACCATTGCACTTAGTCTGCCAGCCGGTTTTTTTCTATAGACTAGTAGTTTGAGGTAGGTCGTATTCAGTATGTAGATTAGCGCATCGTATTCCTGTCTTACTTTATTAAAATTCTCTCGTGCTAGATCTCGCTCGGATGTTACTGTCTTTAGTGCCGAACGAAGTTCCGCGACGTCAGCCAATTCAATAAACGCCTGGCCAAACTCCTGTATCCTTTGTGTGATGTTCGAGCCCTGAGCGGGTAGTCTTTTCGGCAGTTGACCGCTCTCACAGGCTTGCAGGAAAATCTCATGCAGCCGTCGTTGCTCCGCAGTCAATCGATTTTCATCCACCCGCACTGCCTGCGAGTGATCAAGCTGCTGATCGTAGTCAACTTCCGTATCTGCCAAGGCGATCGAGACACCGATCGCACCAAGCCGTTTTTGTAACTCTTCCCAGGCGCTCTTTGGCTCATAGGAGAATGCCTCGTAATGAATTAGGGCTCCGCCTTCGGCCTGCATTATCTTCATGGCTTGACGATTATAGATTTCCCACAAATCTAATCCATACTCTAACGGGAAACCATTACGCTTACTCAAGGAAGTAGCTACTGCCAACGGCGAACGGTAGACATATAATTTAGCTGCCGTTTTAAGCGCTGAAGCCCAGGCCGCCCACGTGAAAATTAACCGTGGATCCTTGAGTAACCAAGGGTTATGGGAACGCAGGTCTTCAAGCAATCGCCTGATTTCAGCTACCTCTTGTTTAGCCACGGGCGCTGGTTGAAACCAAGTGGACTTAACCGCTGACAGCAGCTTGTCGTTGAGTGCGACTACGTCGCGTCGCTCCCAGAACCCCAGAGGATTATCCTCAGCAGCTGACAGTAGTTCATTTTCGATACCGGCGTGGAATCCCGAGCGCACCAGTGCACCAGACACCATAGAGGTGCCGGATCGATGCATGCCGAGAATTATCAGGTTTTTCCCCCGACCAGACGACGTCACTGCTTTATCATCAACACCTTTCAATGGTTTTCTAATGCTATGAAAAAAAGAATAGTGAGATCTACCATATTATAATTCACGCATATGTGAGTCGAGTGGCGAGCACGTTGGACCATCAAGCTACTCTTAGAGGAGACATGACTGCAGGTGTTAATGGACCCTAAACCACTATGGTCAATGCTATTATTAGAGCACATAATGGTATACATTTCGATGGTTCGGGTCGTGCAACGCTGTAAATACCGCTGTATGCCAATCAGGGTCGAATGTGGCCCGCCAAGCTGTCGTAGAAATCGGTGATAAATCTATTCAGTGACACTTTCTAAGCGCGGTTTAGTATAGCCAATTTTTTGCCCCCTTGCGGGATCGCCGGATAGGTCGCTTTCTATGCCCGTAAGTCAGTGGCAAGCCGCGTCTTTTTTGTTGACGGGCTTATAGCCTTTTCAAGGCATAGGCGACATTGAGTTGCGTATTACGTCAATGATGCATAGTGGAATCTGAGTCCCATCGTCCTTTTGTGGCCCGTACCGTGAGAATCTCGCTCAGAAACCCGGGGCCGTTGTCGGTTCGCAGCACCTGAGGCAACCCTCCTGCTGGTCGCGAATCTCTTCGAACACGCTTACTGACGCGACCGAGGTGTCGATCTCCATATGAATAGCCTCTCGGTCAAAGTCATTGGTAGCACTGAATCTGCAGAACCGCCTGTCGGCAAACAGGGTATCTGACAGCTAATCTGCCGACCATGCCGTATCGGGTAACACGGACACATACAGCTCGGTCTAGAATATTTGGCGAAGAGTAAGCGAAACCCCCTTAACAAGAAAGAAACCAAAAAGGTAATTGCTACGGAGATATGCCTTTCAGTTAGTCTATCGTAAGGCACCTATTTTCGCGTTTTGAAATGCCACTATCGAGCAAGTTCTCCGTCAATAGACGCTAGACACAACGACTACTGCTCTACTTTCTCAACATCAGAAATCAATAAAGATTGATTAGCACTTACATTTTGTAAGATGGTTTCATGCCCATTAAGCCAGCGGACTCGCACATCGACTACCGAATGCGCGCCAAGACCAATATGTAGAGGATTACAGCTGAATGACCGGAGGCCGCCACTCGTGCCAGAGTACTCTCGATATGCCAGCAATTTGTCCTTTACCGTGATCCAGACTTTATTTCCCAAGCCTAATTGATTGTTTTCCTCGCCATGAAACTGTAGCTTTAGCCAGCTGTTTGAAGAGAAGCTCTCATTTTTTAGCAGCATATAACCATTAGTGTCATCAGTCGCAATATCTAGTAGGCCGTCGCCGTTAAAGTCAGCCAGTGCGGCATCACCATTGAGTAGTTCTTTAATATCAGGCGCTGGCGCGTGTAGTCTTTCCGCTGAAAACGAAAGATTGCCCCGATTCCGAAAAATGTAGTAGCCATCAGAGCGGACCTGTACTAGATCGAGAAGGCCGTCATTGTCCACGTCGCCCCACGCGCTACCGGTCGTAATATCTTCTTCGCCAGACAACCATGCGTCACTGTCGGCTGTGTGAAATTCGCCATTATCATTGACCAGTAATAGATTTTTCGCGGCTAGACCGCTGAGAAGAATGTCGGTGTCGCCATCGTTATCTGGGTCTCCCAGTGTAATGCCATAGGCGAATAACCCTTCATATGGAAATTCCGATTTCTTTACTTCCTCGAAGTTTCCTGCGCCATTGTTGCGTAGCAATTTTAACGGCCAAGCTATTAACAGGTCGATATGGCCGTCCTGATCGAAATCTGCGGGTGCGACGCTAGGAGCTGAGAAACCAAGGCCAGTTTCTGCCGTAACATCAGTAAATGTTTCATCACCATTATTTCTATACATTACGTTGTTGGAAAGGAAGTTAGTGGCATATAGATCAACCCATCCATCGTTATTGTAGTCGATCCATATGCCAGCCCTGCCCCGTCCCTGCTGATTGAGAGTGCCAGCGGATTGCACGATATCAGTGAACGTAAAATCACCGTTCCCCCTTAGTAATTCATCGTATTTGATGCCCAGTGTCTCGCCCCTTTTTGCTCCGTGAGAAATATACAAATCCAGATTGCCGTCATTGTTAAAATCCGCGCAGCTTGCCCCGTGACGATCACCTTGTTCACTGTATTCCCAATTGGAAGCTTTGATACCAGAGGCACTGGTGACGTCTTCAAACATGTGATTTTCATTTTGGGCGAGCACCAAAACGCCGGAACCATGTCCCGAAAAGACAAGGTCAGGCCTTTGGTCGTTGTTAAAATCCCCCCATAGGCCACCGTAATCGCCGTAACTTTTCATCCTGGGAAGGGCTGAGGAGAAATCTTGAAAACTCACTTCGACTTTTGAACGATCATCGTCAAAAACAGTGTCTTCAGCTGTTTTTTGTTGATCTTCACTACATCCAGATATCGATAATATTAATAAGAACACTACACATTGAAGTCTCTTGTACATAGAGTTTCACGCCTGCTCAGCAAAGATATTTACAAGGGGTCTTATGATGCCTTTTTTGGTGCCATTAGCTTGGATCATCATATCTCAGTCGCTGTAGTCTACTGTATATTATAAATCGTGCCTGTCGGGATCGGCTTAACCATGGTTAGAATAATTGGTCTGAATCAACTCCTGGACACCTTATTTTTACTGCGCTAGATTAACGTAACACGAACAAGGGCATACCAATCTGAATACTTCTCAAGGTATAGTGTGCCAGCTTTACATTCTTGAGTATCGTGTAGACCTCCATCTCATTCTGGTATTTCAACGACCCCATCGCGCGACCGTAATTAGGCTTATTCAGTCTGGCACCCCCGGAATGAACCAAATCAAGTTGGTGCGGCGCCGGCGACACTGTAGCTTTGAGCTGATGAAGGCCGAAGATATTGCCTTCTTCACTTCAAGCTGTAAATGTTAATGGAACATCCGAAGCCGTTTAATACTGATTTTAGCCGTTTTTTCTGTTTTGAGATGTCTACAGTCTAGGCAAGCAGGCCAGAAAATCGGTATAGACTAAAGGAATGATGCCCACCGTATATTGGTAGGGATGAACGGTACAAGCTCATTCTCAGTGTGTCTAGGGGCAAATATGCGAACCTGTTGATTCCCCGTGAGTATTATAATTCTTGGTGAGAGGGAGGGGGCGCGTATGAGAATACCTCAGTTCACGTGGTGTGTAGTTGCCCTGGCATCCTTCTCTGTTGGTGCTCTATGACCTGCAGAATGACCTCTATCAGTGGATACTGCCGAACTAAAGCACAGGATTGCATTTCAGCGAGGCCGCTCGACCAGGCATCATCAGCTACGTAGTCAGGCTGTATTATTGATCCAACTGCAGCCACCGAGATATCTTGGATTCAAATCTGAAGTGCATCATCCAACGCTGTAGAAAAAGAGGCTAGCTGCCAGTAAGCTCCTACTCTTTTTCTCCGGCCGGAGATGAAGCGATTATGGGAACTTACCAACAGCTAACCTATGAACAACGATGCCAGATATCAGTGCTCAAGAGAAATAATTTGAGCCAGAAGGCGATGGCAGACCTTATTGGTGTCAGCCAGCCCATAATTAGTCGTGAGTTGGCGCGAAACTCAGGACAGCGTGGCTACCGGCACAAGCAGGCTCAGGAGAAGGCTGCCCAGCGGCGACAGGCTGCTAGGGGGCCAACCAAGATGCTGCCGCCACTAGTGACATTTATTGAATCAAAGCTAAGGCTAGAGTGGAGTCCAGAGCAGATAACAGGCTGGTTGAAGTGGGATCAAAAGCAGTCAATCAGCCATGAGAGCATCTACCTCCACGTATGGAGTGACAAACGATCGGGCGGCGACCTTTATGTAAATTTACGCCAGCGGGGCAAAAAATACGATAAACGTCGCCACGGAAAATCGACTAGCGGCCAGATAATCAACCGAGTTAGCATAGATGAGCGGCCACGAGTGGTTGATAATAGACCTCGAATAGGCGACTGGGAAATAGATACGGTTATTGGTAAAGGCCACAGCGGCGCACTGGTAACGATCGTAGAGCGAAAGATGAAGTTTACGGTATCAGCTCAAGTCATGAGTAAAAGTGCTGCTGACGTCACACAGGCGACGATTCGGCTACTTCGACCATACAAGGAACTTGTTCACACGATTACATCTGACAACGGCAAAGAGTTCGCTCACCATGAAAAGATCAGTAAAGCACTAGATGCCAAGGCCTACTTTGCGCACCCTTACATTTCCTGGGAGCGCGGTTTGAACGAGAATACAAATGGATTGTTACGGCAGTATTTTCCAAAGATCACAGACTTCAAATTAGTCACGCAGGCCGAGGTCAAAGCTGCGGTAAAACGTTTAAATGAGAGACCGAGAAAGCTATTGAATTACAAAACGCCTAGCCAGCTCATGAATGCCGTTAGGGCAAAGTTGGCAGCCTAAAACATGATGCACTTCGTTATTGAATCCAAGTATTAAAGATCTTCTAACCGGGCGCGGTATCACTGTCAGTCGTGAGTCAACTCGGCTCTGATGCATCAAGTTCGGTTCCATTTATTCACGCCGACTGAAGCGAAGACATCGAGGTTATGGTGACACCTCCTCCATCGACGTAGTTTTCGTCAAGGTCAATGGCAAGCAACATGACCTGAGGCGATCCACACTACCGAGCGCTGCGAGAATAATCGAGCAGAGCAATCTCACGAGGAAGAGGGTGAGGGCGTTTAAAGAATGGGTTAGGGCGGTTTCTGAAAGTCATACGGCAGGTTTCTGCGGCCTAGATCAGTTAACTTGCCAAAACCATTCTGCAGAGACTCGTGATAAAGCAGGAGATAAATCTGTCCCAGTTATACCTGGTCACTTGGAAAACCGCAATTATCGTATTGCACCGCCCGCTACCGTTTCGCTTTCTTATCGATCAGTTTTAAAGATCTTTGAACCAATAAATTTTTTATCCGATCTGAAACAGGTTGATAGAATCTTCGAAGCGATAGGCGGGACTCTGGCTCCCAGTAAACCGAATCGCCGTCGTGTATGGTTCCCGACCGTATCACTGTGGCATTAATGCCAAGGTGCCGTTTAGTGTATTTTTCCAGAGTGCGTAACACTTTACTGTCCTTTACCAACCCCGGCTGAGGTTGTGCTGGCATAGAGCATCGAACAGTTCTGGATTCACATTTTATAACTGTATCACCAATATGAAGTTTACCGCCAACCCAGCGGAACTCGTCCAGACTGTCACTCTCCTGTGCGCATTCAATATAGATATTGGGCCTGAAACGTTTCGATTGAAAGTCTCCTTGAGGCTCAAGAGATTTAAGCATTCGAATGGAGTTGCTTGTTACGATGTGTAGCGGATAAACATCGTAAAAACGCCCACGAGGGGTGGCATAGGATCCAAGCTCTAGCATTCTTAACCATGAAATAGAGCCGAGGCTGGGCATTCCGCCCCTCGCATCAAACTGCTTTTTCATCGCCTTCTCTCCGGTGAGCGTGCTCAGGCGATAGAAATCTGCGTTTGACTTGGGTTGTAACGGTTGCAGGCTAACTTCCCTTTTCAAATATCCGCTGAGAATTTTGTTACCTTGATCATCCCGTGTATTAAAGCTGGTGCCGTCGGGGAGTTTCACCTGGACATGAGGGACGTCAATGCCTGTCTGCCCGCGCAGAGGCTGCTCTTCGAACCGTGCGGTACAGTTCAAGAGGCGCGGTAGTTTGCGAACAGTGCTGATTTCATTGACGACCTCATCGCGGACAGCCCAGCCGCGGTCGCCAACCATACCTAACTTTTCTATCTGTGCCTCCTGGAGAATCTCGCCTTCCATGGATTTTACCGGATATCGCCAAATCTCTTTAACTGTCCCAACCTGTATTCTCATTCTTTTTGCACCTGGAAAACGGATAAGAAATAAGTATAGACTGCTATCTTTGAAAATTCTTGGCTCTAAAATACTCGAACTGAAATGCGTGGGCATAGAAATTGGGGCAAACCATGATTATTTCGAGCGCAAACTATCCAGGGCGCTTTACAAATCTTCGATCTGGGATCGTGGAACGCAAACAACAGGCACAAGCGCTTTACCCCGGCAACCAATATCCCAGTCTATTTCTGTGACCCCTAAGGCTCTTGGTAGGAATGCTTTACTAAAAATACCAATGGTTTGCTAAGGGAGTACTTTCCCAAAGTCACGGAGCTATTAGTAGTACATTCGCAGGCAAAGCTGAGTGTCGTGGCACGTCAACGAAACGAACGGCCAACGAAACACTTGGGGTGTGAAATAACAGCTGCTAGATTAAACGCTGGCGTTGCATCGACCAGTTGAAATTGCGGGATAAAGTGGTCGTACCATCTCTGCGATTAACAGCGATGAGAATGTTCGCTTTCGAGCCACTAGCGGTTATCGCGATAGACCCAGAAAACCGAGGGTTTCCTACGCAGCAGCGATTTTCGAGACTGCCAAAAATCTCCCCTCGAGATACCCAATAATATCTCTGGAGTCATAAATCCAGTGCGTCTGCCGCTTCATCCCACACCCGATATTATCCCGGCTAAACGGGGGCCATTCAATCAACACTTATGCATCCAACCGGATCTCCACCAATATCAACTGTTCAGCGATTGTTGCCAGGCTTGTCTCGACGATGTCCTTATTAGCATCCAACTCCAGGCCGTAAACCTTCGCGTCTCTGGGCAGAGCGCGGATGAAACGGCGCACGCCC
>JBDNIE010000015.1:0-1792 GCA_041688425.1 Halioglobus sp.
AAGAGCTTGATCCTGTTGAATGGCCTCACCTGATGATGTATGACGTTGCGGAAAACGAACTGCTTAACGTGGGTATGAGCTATGTGGTGCGCCCGAATTGGTTAGCCACGCAGAACACACGCCTATTTGCCTATCTGGGGATCAGCAATCTTTTCGGTTTGTCACACCGAATGCCCAGTGGAGATGAATTGTCCTGGGGACTGGGTGTGTCCACCGTGTCCATTAATCCCGACAAATTCCGCGCTAGCGCCGGCGTTTTCTACGACCGGAACAATAGCCTGCTGGCGTCCTTGATCGTCAGAGGCACCGAAGGGCTGGCGCTGCGGGCCAACGTATATCCCGGCGTGCTGCTCAGCGAAACTCGCAAGCTGCCGTTTCCACTGGGGCTATTTGTCGGGGTCACGGATGGCGGAGAGCCCGCGTTGGGTCTGCAGTTTGGTCTGCCTATTGGTCTTGGCGCAACATTCTAGATCCTATGTTGTACAACATCCACGTGGCGGCAATCAAGCCTGACCATTTACCACCATAGGTTTGGACAACAAGGACGTGCCGGCGCCACTATCGAGCACTGTCACGAATGGCCGTAAGAATACATTCTCTGTCGCAACGCCATAGTTAGCTGGTTTATCGGTCACGATCTTCCAAGGCGCGTAGCCGCAAAAATCGTTGATGCTTGTGGGCATTCATACGCCCAGTTTACTGATTTCAGCCCATTAACTTGGCGATACTGTCTTAACCGCTGGCTAACCTTAAACAGATAGGTAGCGCCTTATTAATCAGTGAATTTGAACTTTAGTACTAGTCCCTTTAAGTGATAGGTGTGGCCATTGCCAGCAAGCTATTTCTTAAAGGCATCTTTACACTATGTTACATCCTCTCGATTACGCGGCACTGGCAATTTATCTACTGATCGTTATTGCGATTGCCGTCAGAGTTTCTCGCGCGAGCCCGGACGCCGACGATCTGTTTCTAGCAGGTCGCTCCCTCGGATGGGGAGTGATAGGGCTGCCCCTGTTTGCCTCTAATATTTCTTCTACCACATTGATTGGTCTGCCGGGTGCGGCATGGCAGTCGGGTATCGCAGTTGCTAATTACGAATGGATGGCTGCACTGGTTCTACTTTTCTCTGCCTATTTCGTTGTACCACGCCTGCTTAAAGCCAGGGTCACCACAGTACCGCAATGGCTAGAGCAGCGGTTCGATGCGCGAATGCAGCGATACCTTTCCATCGTTACCGTGTTGCTAAGTTTGTTTCTGGATACCGCCGGTAGTTTATACGCGGGTTCACTGGTGATGATGCAATTCTTCCCCCAGCTGAGTCTTGCACCCACCTGCGCGCTTATTGCTGTGTTTGCCGGCCTGTATACGGCCAGCGGGGGTTTGCGAGCAGTGGTTTATACCGACGTCATGCAAACGCTGGTGTTATTGCTAGGTTCACTCTTACTTTCAGTGATTATTTTTTCAGAGTTCGACTACTCGTGGGCTCAGGTACGCCAGCAGATGCCTGATGGTCACATGAGCTTGATCAGGCCTCTGAATGATAAAGATCTACCCTGGTTAGGAACCTTGCTGGGATTACCTGTGCTGGGCTTCTATTACTGGACAATGAACCAGTATGTATCACAACGCTTGCTGGCTGCACGTGATAACCGTGCAGCCAGTTATGGTGCACTGCTGGCCGCGAGCCTGAAACTTTTGCCCTTGTTCTTGATGGTGTTTCCCGGAGCGATGGCAGCGATTTTGCTTACGGATATAGATAGGGCTGATGAAGTATTTCCCCGGATGATCGTAG
>JBDNIE010000199.1:0-1893 GCA_041688425.1 Halioglobus sp.
ATCACCGTAACCATGGGCTGCTACGGTATCGGTGTAAGTCGCATCGTGGCTGCCGCCATTGAACAGAATCACGATGACAGCGGCATCATCTGGCCCGACGCGATGGCGCCCTTCCAACTCGTGATTGTTGCGCTAAACATGCATAAATCTGCGGACGTTGCGCGCTGCGCCGAGGACCTCTACCAGGAACTGCGCGCAGCGGGGGTGGATGTGCTGCTCGACGACCGCAACGAGCGCCCCGGGGTCAAATTCGCGGATATGGAGCTGATAGGCATTCCGCACCGCGTTGTTATTGGTGACCGCGCGCTGGCCGATGGGAATCTCGAGTATAAGAGTCGACAGGGCGAGGAATCGGAACTTGTGGCCAAAGACGATATCATGGCGTTCTTGCGGAAGAAGTTGGGCTAAAGAAAACCAGGGCTTACTTCAGCTCCAGGATCGGCGGTGAATTGCATGGGACTTAAACTGACGGGAAGCGAGCAGCCCACATGGGTGTATTCACGGCCTATCCCGAAAAGCTCTACTCGATTCGGCGCCGGTCTCGCAGCCAAAGCATGTACCACTCGGTCTAGAGACAGCTCTACGGCCAAACAGCGTCACCGCTTGAGTATTAGAAAATAAACCGAGCGCCGGGAGAGTCTTTAGCGATAGGAACCCGGAGACTGCCCCGTCCATTTCTTGAACGAACGATGAAAGGCACTCGGGTCAGAGAAACCCACCTGCTCCGCCACCTCACTGACCGTCAAGCCATCGCGACTCAGCATCGAGATCGCCCTGTCGCGCCGCGCATTGTCCTTAATCCGCTGGTAAGACGTACCCTCTTTCTCCAACCGTCGCCGCAGCGTGCGGGCCGACATACCCAGCAGGCCCGTCAACTCCTCAAAACTGGGCATCTCCTGGCGAAAATCACTGCCTAGAATGCTGCGAATGCGATGAGTGATACTCAGAATACTGGCCTGAGGCTCAATCACCATATAATAGGGTGCAAGCTTTAGAAACTCACTGAGATCCTCTTCATCGCGAACCAGCTCAGACTCCAGATGTCGGGCACTGAACGTCACCGAATTCGCCAGCTGGCCGTAGGCCACAGGGCAATGAAAGAAATGGCGGAGACCGGCCATAAATCCTGGCCGGGGGCCCGCACAACTGGCGCGGGTCACATCGATATGCTGGTCAATCAGCCAACCACTGAATCGCATCCATATGGCGAGGTTACACAGAACGCTGTGCTGGACCTCGCGCGCATCATCGCTGCAAAAGTAGGTCAGGGTCGCCTCCTTGCCATGCTCATCAACGACCAGTTGATTGATGACTTCTGCACCCTGGCGGACCCGACAGACCTGATTAAACTCGATCCCCCGGTGCAGCGCAGCCCCAAGCATGGAGCTGTTGATCATACTGAGGGCAATAAGCCGGGTTGTACCCACGGGCGTTTGCACATCGGGCATCACACCGCCCGATTCATCCCCGAGCTCACGAATTAGCTCAAGGCACAACCGCGAGTATTGCTCACGCGAAACAAAGACCGTTTGAGCATCCTGCCGCAGTGGGTCAAAAGGAAAACGCGCTGCGCGCAAAATAGCGTCCAGGTCGCGATTAAAGGCGCGCGCCTGTGTGAGTAGCGCCCGAGTAAATGCTATGGGCACTGGCTCGTTATACAATGCTGAATTAACCGCTTCTTTAGACAAGGTAAAAGTAGCCTCCGGTCAGGCTGCACAGCATAACGCATCCCGACCGTTACCGTGAACTGGACCAGCATGCCAACTCGGGTCTGATAGTAATGGTATTTACTTAAGCTGCGAGACCGGCGGCAAACTGAGTAGAGCTTTTCGGGACACGCCGCAAATACGTGCGCATGAACAGGGGCAGACCCTCCCTCCATGGCCTCAGACG
>JBDNIE010000200.1:0-2939 GCA_041688425.1 Halioglobus sp.
ACCTCCAGCCAGGCGCAACGACTCAGTTGCTGACGTTACTTCTTTGTTCAACTCCTATGGCATGAGTTTGGGCGCGGAAGGAGGTGTTGAACTAACAACCAGCTCATTCTGGGCACCCGCCTTTTGCGGTGCAAATTGGCAGCCAACTTTTAGCGATGATAACGAAAGATTTATGCAGGGCTGGCTGCGCGATGAAGGCAATTTTGACAGCAGCGATGGACGCGACGCGGCACTCCAGCAGGATTTTAATGGGGATGCTGAGGATGCGGCAGTGGTGAGAGGATTCCGGACCAAAGACGATTCCTTTCACCAGATCGGCGCCTGATTCTATCTCACCAACCCGTAGGAATATTTTGGGTCTGAAAAAAAAGACCTTTGTCGATACCGTTAAGAGCGTTCAGACTAGATATGGAGACTGGAGCCATTCCAAAGTAATCACGAATCATGGAACAGCTCCGACATGCTTAAGAATCGCTCTGTCGCACCAGTTTGACGTCCCACACGGTAGGGGTTCCCTGCTTACAGCTCGCAAATCCGCTCAGCGCTTCCACACCTTGCTGCCAGCCACCGCCATTGACATACAACTCATAGGCTGCAGAGTACTTCTTGTGTGCAGCAACTGCTTTGCTCCAATCACTGCCTTCTGCAATGCTACATTGAGTGAACATCACCACGCCGTCTCCCGGAGGGCTATCAGGCGCATTGATTTCAATCGCAGGCCAGTGCAGACGTAGTGCTGAGCGATTAGCAGCACGGAATTGATTCGCGGCTGACAGTGATGCATCGCTCAGCAAGAAGATTTACGATGAATACGTTTTTAATCTGGCCCCAATATTACAGCTATTAGCTACGCATTTCGAAGGTAATCGGCATCTCCTTAATGCCCTGCACGAAATTTGACTTCATATAGACCACAGGGCCATTGAACTGCATGTTATCCATGCGGCAGAGAATTTCTTCCAGCATTACTCGCATTTCCATTTTCGCCAGATTCATCCCGAAGCAATTGTGGCGGCCTATACCGAAGGAGCGTATATCGCGACTGAGATTCTGACGGCCTGCTCGGTGGACGTCGAAGGCTTCTGGATCATCGAATACCTCGGGATCACGGTTAGCGCCCGGATAATACATAATAATCTTGTCACCCTTCTTGATGGATGCATCGCCAAGCTCGGGCACCGTAATGTCCTGCGTTGCTGTTCGGCGCATACAAATGAATGGCGGGTTGTACCGCAGCATTTCGAAGATAGCGTCCTCGATCTTGTCCGGGTTTTCCTGCAGATAACGGTACTGCTCGGGGTTCTCAATCAGATTGCGAATCGCATGGGTTATCGTCGTGCGCGTGCTCTCATTACCCGCGACGACAATCATCAGAAAAATCCATCCAAACGTCTCATCGGATACCGGCTCGCCGTTGATCACGCCGTTCAATAACTGGCTGCTGACGTTCTTCACATCGGAGTTCCGATAGATGCCCGCCAGTTGGTGGGCATAGAGCATTAATTCAAGCGAGGCCGTATCTGCTGCTGCGCGACCGCCTGATACATCTGGATCATCACCGAACATCATGACGTTGGTCCATTCAAATATCTTGTGTCGGTCTTCCGCAGGGATATCAAAGAAATCGAGAATCATCAGCAGCGGCAATTCCGCCGCTACGTCGGTGACAAATTCACAGGACGTTTTACCGGTCATTCTATCGACAACTCTCCTGGCGTATTCCCTCGCCCTCGGCTCATAGGTGGCTACCGCCTCCGGTGTAAAGTGATCGCGGATGAGTTTCCGATAGTCAATATTGTCCGGTGGATCCAGGTTAATAAACATCTGGCTTTGGATGTCATCCACCATGTCCTGATCGAACTCCATTGGGAGCGCTGTGCGCAGCCTTGACGAGAACAAATCGTTGTTTTTTGACACAAAATCGATGGCTGCGTGTTGCGTAATAGCCCAGTACGGAACACCAGTAGAGGGGTCATCGATCTTGACCGCGGGACCTGAGGCGCGGATCTTCGCGACGTCGTCTCCAGTGAAGCCATCACCCAGATAAGTGGGTGACATGATATTGGCAAAAGGGCATTCCGACATTGATTTTCACCTGTTAAAGTATTTGGGAAAAGTATTTGGAGTTAGCGTAATAACCCCATCCCTCAGAGTAGCTGTCTTGGAACCTCTCTTCAAGAAACTATGCCAACTGTCACCTAACTATTCTACTTGTCTCTGAGATCTTCCAAAACTCAGTGTCGGCCCCTGACTCACTTAAACCGGGGACTAAACCGGGGACAGACCACCATTAAACCAGCTTCCTTGGGCGACCAGACAGGCCCGGAGTAACCCGCTTTTCCAACGCATTGGCAATTTTGCGCTGGAAGCTGGAATTTCCCAAAACGTAATTACCACTGGTGGCGTTTCGAATAGCGTTCATTTGCTTATCGCTGATTCTGGATTCAAGCAGAGTGCGGTACGCGTCGCGTCGCTCGCCCGCTTCGGTTCCCAGCTCCGTATAGCAGGAATGTGGTGTTAAAAGCTTGTCACCCGTTCCGTCGCCGTTGTAGTGAAAGCTTGACCAGGGATACGCCCTCGGGTGGACCACCATGGCGGCCCTTACCGGGTTCAGCTCTATGTATCGATAGCACTGCAGCGCGTAATCCTCTTTCTGAACCAGGCAAGACTTAAAGCGCCCCTCCCACAATGTGCCGCTGCGCCGGTAAGTTCGATTGATGTACTGAACGAAGCACTGCCCTAAGTGCTTCATCATCAATGACGGGCCGGAGGGCTCCTCGGGCGTGAGCAGAAGATGCACATGGTTGGTCATCAAGCAGTACGCATGGATTGCACAATCGAACTTCATGGACTGGCGCTGTAGCTGGTCGAGGTAGACGAGGTAATCTCCCTCGGAGAAAAAGCATGCGCCGCGATTATTGCCGCGCTGGATGATGTGC
>JBDNIE010000201.1:0-17621 GCA_041688425.1 Halioglobus sp.
GCGGATATGGGCGTGATGAGTACCTGCTTTACACAGGGCGGAGTGGCTCTTTTTCACGAGACCAGCGGCAAAAGCACGCTACTTGAGCAGGGTCTTAACGACGGCAGAGAAGGATATTATGGTTGGATGGGCCTCGGTGGATCCCTCTTTCAATGGCACCCTCAATACAAGATCGGTTTTGGCTACGTTCCCACATCACTGAACGTACTGGACTTGGTAAACGAACGGGGCAAAGCGTATCAGGCTGAAGTAGTGAGGTGCATCGAGAAGCTGCGCCGCTAGACTCAAGAAGCAGGCAGCGGCGGGGTGGATGACATCCTAATGGTGTTGAGCAGCTATAACTTCGACCAGTTCATCCGCGCAATTTTCAACAGCAGGTAGAGGAACACCACGGGTATCGCTACGGTTTTCAGCAGCAGCGATACCAGTAGATTGATACAGTTTTCAGCAAAATCGCTAAGGCTGTTGTTGATATGGTTCAGTTTCTGGCGCAGCATCGCCGGGCTGGGCGCGTCTGGCAGGCTATCCCAGAAGCTGCAATTCTCACCGTGCTGCCGTTTCGCCAGGCAGGCCATCTGCAACTTCTGCTCTTCTATATCTCGCTCGATTGCGGCGAGGTCTGCCGCCGCATCCTCTCGCTGCACTGCTGTCGTGTCACGCTCAGCGATGGCGCTATTCACTGCTGCCGGGCACGTGGGAGATAACTCGGATATCTGGCACAGGCGGTCTGCCTTGTTTCGTAAGTGCTCAACTTTTTGCACCGCCAGCTTTAGCTGTTCCTCCCGTTCTGAGAGCACGCGCTTAATGTCGGTCTGTCGGACTTTCAACTCGCCCAGTAGTAGCCGCGAGCTCGATAGCAACACGGTGGCTTCATCTTCCTTTCTGGATAGCGTATCGATTTGCCGTAGCTCTCCCTGGAACCTCTCCATTGCGAGATGGCGCGCCTGGTCTGCTTCGTTCAGAAACGTGGCGTCCACCCAGCTGTTGGCGAGTACCACGAGGCCCAGCGAGAAGCGGAAAAAGGCGACAATCAGGAACACGCGCAGCATAGTGCTGTGCAGTCTAGGATACTGCATAAAAAGACTAATGCCGGTAGCGACTGCGGCGATCAACAGCACAATGTTGAACAGGGTGTGAGACACCACAGCCAGCACGATTTTCTGCAGTGCGAGCGATGCCAATGCAACCAAAATGACCTCTGAGAAACGCTCTATCAGATCGTTAACAGGGTCGAGTACTTCGCCGATGCTGAGGGTCACAAGGACGATATTCAGTTCTGTACCCTGAAGTACCGAGACCAGAGCGTTAATCCCCCTTGCGGTGCCATAGATCACGCCGGCGCTGGCAACTGAGGCGCTGATGTCCTGCGAGGAGTACTGATCCAGTATGCCGTGCCAGGCCAGGGCCGTAAGCACACACAGCATAGCAAGCCATGAATACCTCGCCGCCGGGGTGAGCGTCGCGCCAGTCTTGTTCATGTGATCTCCTGCAACGCCTTGTGGGCTGGTTTAGGTTAGAGGCTCAGTGGGTCATCTGCCTGAGTCGGACCTTTTACTGGACAGTGGGCGCATAAACGACAGCATTTTATCGCTGGATTCATCATCAGCTGCCATCAGGTAGATGCCGATGGTCGCATGGTTGCGGTCTGCCATTTCCCGTACTTCCACGTCTGCCTTACTTTCAATCTGCAATTGGCGCGCAAAATCTACCGACTCAAGCTGGCGCTCGCGGCTGTCATCATCGGCGTAGAGCAGTAGTGTAGGCGGGGTATTCTCCAGCGCATAGTGCGGTGGTGATGCGGCTGGCCAGGCTGCACTATCGCTGCCCCAAACCGATTCAGGGCGCCCGGGTGCCAGCCTGTCAATAAAGAAGAAGCCACTGATGGGAATCACGCCGCGAATAGTCTGTGGAGAAAGCCCAAAGGTCGCCAGATACTGTGGGTCCGTCGCGAGTAGCATCGCCAGATAGCCGCCTGAGGAATGTCCCGCGACAAAAATTCTCTCAGGGTCCCCCCCGTACTTGTCGATATTGCGGTGTACCCAGGCAAAGGCGCCGGCAATATCCTTTATATGCTCGGGGTGGGATACGTCCGGCGAGAGGCGATGGTTGGGGATGACCGTGGTAAATCCAGCGGAAGCGAACTTGTGCCCCAGTGCCGCAAAATGTGATTTGTCACCGATTAGCAGTCCGCCGCCGTGAACAAATAACAACACAGGGCTTAGGTCGCGCATGTCCGTCGAAGCTGCAGGTTGCTGTGCGCTGCCTGGATAAAGGGCCTCCGGGGTCTGGTAAACATCCAGGGTATTCCTCACTGATCCACCTATTGCAGTGGTGTAAGGAATGTCGGGATCGACAATAACTTCTGGCATCTGCTGACCCCCATTTACAAAGAACAACAGTATCGCCGTAAAGGGGGCCATCAGCCAATTGATGAGCGATAGCACGGGTAGAATATTCCTTTGTTCGCGGTGTTAGATTTGGGCTGCTTGCGGATTCAACTATAGCGGCTTTTTAGGATGGTGGCTCAGTTTGAAAAGTGGCGGGTATTCAATAGCAACAATCAAATTTCAAACTGAACTATTATCCGCAATAGGGTAGCTTGGAGTTATCTTGCTAGAATAGCGCATTTGGCCGCTCATTCAGGCGACCACCAGAGCCTCTCTTCATCATAAGAACCAGACAAGGAATCATGGCAACAGAACGCAACACGCCTTCGCTTTCGGATCTCTCTTCGCTGCGAGAGCAAATTGAACGCGATAACGCAGACTCTATGGAGAGCTTGCGATCACGTGATCGGGCTATTGGCGAGCAGTGCAGCGCCGAAGGCGATGTGGCGAGACTGCTTTTCTGGTTGAAAGTAATCCCGGAGCCGGAACCCAGTGAACCTCAGGCGACGATCAGTGAAGCTGCGGTTGCAGCGATTGTCCGCGTCGGCGCTCTGATAATGGGCTTTGCAGCAATGGCCAGTTTCTTGGTGAGCGGCGGTAGACTTGTCAACGTATTCGCGTTCTTCCTGATCTTTGTTGTAGTGCAGGTGGTTTTTTGTCTGGCCTCTGTCTGGGTGATGTTGCGCTCGGTCCGTGACGAGCCCCCCGCAGTGTTGCCGATCAATCCCATCAAATATCTGTTCGCTCGGATGGTGCCGGATAAACGATTTTACAGAGAGTGCCAGTCGGTTATTCGAATTCTGGCGCTGCGCTATAGTCAGGAGATGGGGCTGATCTTTTCGCTTGGCGCGATCCTGGCCTTTTTTGTCTTACTACTGCTGAGCGGTTTCGGTTTCGTGTGGGGGTCCACCTTTGGCATCACGGAGCATGTAGTCAAAGCTCTGGTGGACATTGCTGCTGCGCCTTGGGCTACTGCTGTTTCGTCTGCTGTAGTATCCAGTGATATTATCGTGGCCAGCCAGTTTCAGCAGGGCGTAACGCGGTTCGGCAATGCCGAGATTATGGTGACTCGGCAGTGGTGGCCGTTTCTGATTATGTCGATGAGCGTGTATGCGCTGTTGCCACGAATCATCCTGTGGTGGCTCACAAGAATATTCTATCGACGCGGTATGCGTCTTTCACTGCTGAGCACGCCAGGCGCGGAACGTATTCTGAGTCGGATGAAGACGCCGCATGTGACGACCGAGGGCGAGTCGTTGCTTGCCACGGGGAAGCCTGCGTCACCGATGGCCGCCGCACACGATACAGATAAGGTGATTATAGACTGGGCCGGTGCGCTGGCTTTCTGCGATCGCGATGAGTTTGATGATTTGAAGGCGGTGCCAGCCGGGCGCATAAGAGCAGCGGGCACCGGCTCGTTGGGTGACGATCTGGTCTGCGCGCAGTGGGTGACAGAGCTTGAGCCGCTACAGCTGCTAGTGGTGGTCAAAGCATGGGAGCCGCCGCTGGCAGACCTGCAGGATTTCATCGCCAGAACCGGCGGGGTGACGCGCTGTACCTTGTGCCTGTTACCGCTGCACGGCAGAGCCATCAAGGAATCGAGCACCAGGGACTGGCGCGCGTTCTCGCGGGAGCTGGCTATTGATGTTGTCGATGTCCTTGTTCTGGATCGCCCGGTACAAGACGGTATTTGAGGGTTATTGTGACTATGTCCGCTCCCGTATTTGTCGTAGTAGGCAGGCCGAACAAGGGTAAATCGTCCATCGTAGCGACGTTGGCGCGCGACCCCTCTGTCTACATCGATAGCAAGGCGGGTTCTACTCGAAACACGCGTAAGTTTCCCATGAAGATTGATGGAGAAACGCTTTATGAGTTAGTGGATACGCCTGGCATTCAGCGCGCGCGCTCTGTTGTGGAGTGGTTGAGCCGTGAGGAGACCGATGCGGCCAGGCGCCCAGCGGTCGTGGCGGAGTTTTACGAGCAACACAAAGATGACCCGCACTTCAGGGACGAGTGCCTGATGCTGAAGCCGATCATAGAGGGTGCCGGAATCATCTATGTGGTCGATTGTTCGGTGCCTTTTGGGGCCGATTATGAAGCGGAAATGGAAATCCTGAGATGGACAGGGCAGCCCAGCCTAGCCCTTATTAATCCTATTGAGAATGATGAGTTTGTCGCTGAGTGGAAGGCCGGGCTGGGTCAGTACTTTCGCACGGTAAGGGTATTTGACGCGCATGGGGCTGAGCCTGAAAAGCAGTTAGAGCTGCTGGAGCTGTTCGGACATCTCGACCAGAGCTGGCAGGCGTCTTTGTCGCATGCGGTCGACATTCTCCGCGCTGACCGCAACACGTCGCATCAGACGGTGGGCTATTTGATAGGTGACCTGATCATTGATGCGCTGACCTATCAGGTCGAACAAAATGTGCCGGATGGTTTGCCACAAGAGCCGGTCAAGAAAATACTGCTAGTGCAGTACAAGAACCATCTGGAGGCGCGCGAGAAACAGACCCGGCGTCAGATAGAGGAGATCTATCACCATAAAGACCTCAATGCCGCCATGGAGCGCATAGACCTTGAGGAGTCTGACCTGTTCAATATGGAGAACTGGTATTTCTGGGGGTTGGACAAAAAGCAGATGGTTTCAGCAGCCGCGACGGTAGGTCTGGTAGCAGGTGGCAGCACAGGGCTGGCATTTGATGCCTTGCATCTGGGAAGCCTGGGGCTGCCGGGCACGATTATCTCCAGTCTGGGGGGTGCTTTCACCGGGGCAACCGGCTCGTGGTTTTTCGCCGATAGAATTGGCAAGATGAAGATCAAGGGCCTGCCCAGTGGTGGCAAGCGCTTAACCTATGGTCCTACCACCAATATCAACTTCCCCTTCGTATTGCTTGGCAGATGCATTCTGTACCACAATCTGGTGAGCATCAGGGCACACGCTAGCCAAAGCGCCATCGACATGAACAAGCACGCTCTGGATGCTCTGTCGGACAAGGCGCGCAAATCACTGGCTAAACTGTTTGCGGTTATCCAGTCAGGCAAGAAGCCCAGGGAGAGCCGCGATGTACTGTGCGCGCTGATCATCACGTCGTGTGAGGCGGTTGATCAGCCGTAGTTCGCCCGTTACTCAGTCTACGAACACCAGGTCTTGCGCTCGGCAGCGTCCGGTCCAAGCCGTCGCAGGCTATTGATAAACCAGCGCAGCACTAAAAGGGGATATCCGAATCGTCATAGTCTGGCGGGGTGAAATTGGTATTTCCCGTTGCTTGCTCATCCGGCGGAAAATCGTTTTTGGCGCCGACAGGCGCGATCTTCCATCCCTGCAGATTATTGAAATATCGCCCGTTGTACTCGCGGCCGCGAATGTCGAAAGTGACAGTCACTTCCTGTCCCGGTTGTAAGGGATCGAGCAGGGCGACCTTATCCGCCACAAACTCGATGTTGATCTCCTGCGGGTACTTACCGTCCTCAACAATTACGACCATCTCTCGCTTGGTAAAGCCACTGTCGAAGGTTTTCGCTTCCTGTATGAGTTTAATCTTACCCGTTAAATCATAGGCCACTGCATAGTCTCCTTATTGTGAAAGCTTGGTGTCTGTTGCGGTCAATCCTGACTTGCTTGAACGTATACCCGCACCGTATCTCCAACGGTAATCGTGCCACTTCTTAATATGCGACAACACAGGCCGCCGTGGCCCAGCATGGCGGCGACACCACCCTTGCCCAGCGCTTTTTCCATTCGAGAGCAGGGATGACACAGTGCCCCCGCCTCGAACAAGGCATCGCCGATCGTGAATCGCTGATGGCGTAGGGCATGCAGGTTGATGCCGGAAATGACCAGATTGCGCCGCAGCAGAGCGGGGCTGATGTCATCGCGGCCCAGAAAGTGCGCAGTCTGGGCGATAAATTCTGCAGAGATGATGGTGACTTGTCTTCCGGATCCCGGTGTTTTGTCTATCCTGTGATCACCCTCCAAACCGCGCTCTGCCATTGCCATAGTATCACCGGGTTCGGTCATGACAGACCGTCTCGCCGTGCGCAAGCCAATCCATGCCAGCGTGCCTGGAGGGATATCCTGAGCGAAACGATCCAGTGGGTTGGGTCTTTTTTGCATTGAGTGACTATAACATCAGATGATAGATTTTGAGTCGTTGTCCACGCAATGCCAGCCGTCAGTGGAACCAAGCCCTTGCCCCATGATCTGCACCGCAGATAATGGGCAAAGTTGATGGTAACGGCTATGCCTTCCCTGTACTCTCCGATGCGCTGCCAGCTCCCGATATAATGATCCACAGGACGTGCTACTGATGCTTTTTCATACCAGATACCTAGTGCTGGCACTCTTCTGTTGCTTTGCAGTGGCTGCGCAAGCGGTTAATAACGTATCCGGCCCCTCTGCCGGTGACGGTCCGATGGTTGTCGACATCGGTTTTTTACTCAGCAATATCAATGGGATCGAGGAGGAGGATGAGACCTTCGAC
Source organism: Halioglobus sp. (assembly GCA_041688425.1). Lineage (GTDB taxonomy): Bacteria > Pseudomonadota > Gammaproteobacteria > Pseudomonadales > Halieaceae > Marimicrobium. Next base: position 6,866 of record JBDNIE010000201.1, read on the forward strand.
TTCGAGGGTATCCTCAGTATGCACTGGAAGGATTCACGATTGGCGTTTGATCCTGCCGAAACGGGGTATGACCAACGCTATTATCAGGGCGACTATCAGTTTAGCGAGGTTTTTAACGGCTGGTGGCCACAGGTGATTCTTGCCAATGAAGCGGGGCGTTTTGATCGCGAGGGGGTGATGCTGCGGATAACCCCGGAGGGGGACGTTTACTACACCGAAGAAATAGACGGTATTGCAAAGTCATCGCTGCAACTGGCACGGTATCCCTTTGACAGCCAACAACTGCTGTTGATTTTCGAGGTTCTGGGGTTTAGCAAAGATGAAGTAGTTCTGCAATCGGACCCGGCAACCAGTGGCATCTGGGAAGACTATCATCATAAGGTTGTTGTGCCGCAGTGGAGAGCCCCCCAGTTTACATCTGAAATCGTGGAATACTCCCCCCTGTATCTCGACGGCCGCGACCAACCCCTGACGGCATTCAGAGTGCAAATCAATATCGAGCGCGATTACTGGTACACGCTGCGCCTGGTCGCCTTGCCTGTGATGATCTTTGTGATCTTATCGTGGTCTGTATTCTGGATGGAGCGGTCCTCGCTGGGCGACCGCATGGATATTTCATTTATTGGCATTCTGACCGTGGTTGCCTACCAGATCATGTCCAGTGAGAGCCTGCCGAAGATTTCATATGTCACGATACTCATGTCTTTTATGATCATAAGCTTCCTCATGATGTGTGCCAGCGTGACCGTCAATTTGCGCGTGGCCGCACTTGATAATGGCGGCCGAAGTCTCGAAGGTGATCGGATGGACAAGCTGTGCCGCATTGTCTTTCCATTCGTCTATGTTTTGCTGACATTCATTGTGGGAGCGTACATTTACGTCATGGATTAGGGCTGGCGTAAATCGAGAACCAAGAGCTTGGTGGCGGCGCTAGGTTGTCATTCTTTCTTGATGGCGGCAATTCTGGCGATGAGCTCGCCGGTGCGCTTCTGCAACTCTGCAGAGGGATGTTCAAACTCCAGCCCCACGCGGTAGACATTCATTGTATGTAATCTCACGGGCTCCTGGCGCACAACGCGCGCGCGTAACTTGAGAAAACAGGACTCATCGAGCGTGCTAATGAGTATCTGCAGCGATTGCCCGAGTTGTACGGGGTCAGGGATTGTTATCCCCAGCCCTCCCGCGGATATATCGTCCAGTGTCGTAAGTAACTCCTGCTCGCCGTCGAACTGCAGCTCCAGGCGCTGCGTCAACCGCGCATGACTGCGCTGGCCTTCATGGTCTGCAGCATGTGTAAGATGCTCAAGTATTTCTTCCAGTTTCGCTTCATCGCGCGTGTTCAGGCTGGAAAAACGCGTGGCTACACTGTGGCCAGTGCCGCTGGAGTGCCGCCGTGATCTCAGGACTTTTGCTTCAATGGCGATCAATCCGCCCTGCGGCCGCGGCAGAAAAATTCGCAACATATCGCCCGAATCCATATTGGTTTCGGACATATGGATTAATGCACCCCCCCAGGAAATATCCTCCAACTTGGCGTTAACGGGCTTGGAATCCTGCGGCCAGGATACTTTGACAGGGACCGATATCTTCAGTCGAAACTGGGTTCTGTTCTCAATGGACTGGCCGCCAGCCTGTTCTTGCATCGGCTGTTTTCTGGCGCTGGCGGAGGCATGCGACCTGACCATTTCAAGCGCCTCCTCCAGCACTGCACTGCTTTTGACAAACAGCCCCGTTGCATCGGCGGTATCCGATATTGAGCCAAGCTGGGCAGTTGAAGCAGTCAGCGCCACAACGCCGAATTTTGCTCTGTGCTGGACCACGCTCATGGCAAGGAGCTGGATGCATGCGAGTAGCTCATCCGGTGTCGCCTCGCTGAGCAGCTTGTGAGAGATTTTCTTCATCGAGCCCTTGCCCATTGTTTACATAACGGCGTGCGAGCTTTCACTGTAGCCGCTGCAAGATAGTAGTTCACGTCAGGTAGTAAGGGAACCAGGCTGCGGTTACCCGTTGGGGATTGATAGGCGGGAGCCTATGCCTGCGACTGCAATTCGATTAGAGTATTTTTCCGGCGCGAGCGTTAGGCTTCTTTGCCGGTGTTGCAGCCGGCATTGGTGCGTGTTTATGCGAGGAGAGCGCTGCCAGGCATTGCAGGCACATTAATACCGGGCGAGTTTGCTTCGGTAAGCCTATCGCAGCGCGCTGACCTGTTGGCAATAGCGTGTTGCAGGTGTCACAGACGCCGTTCACATTCAGGATGACTTCTTGCCAGCCCACCACCTCTGGCTCATCCCCGGCGGCGGATGCGGCTGACCTAACTTTGGAAAGAGTAGCTGTCCCTTTGCCTCCTCGCAATGCCCTGCCGACTTGAGCGCTGTCTGTTACAACGCCCTCCACTAGCTCGAATGTGTGCAGCAGTACATTGCGTACAATGGTAGAAACGGAGAGGCCTAACTGCTCAGCGCGGTCCCGCAATTCATCATCGAGTTGCTCCGGAATACGCGCTTGCAACACCCGGTCTTTGGTCGGTCTTCGCTTGCTGCGCGTCCTGCTTTGCTTATCCACCACAGTCTCATCCTCTGGCCCTGCATACGCCTGAGGGCTTACAGTAGGTTGAATGTAGTACGAATGTCAATAGTTGTATTACAATGTAGTACAATTATTGGAAAAGTGGATTTGATTGGCAGGGATCGCAAATATCAGCGATCTCTGCCTCGGTGATTCAGACTGTTTCAGTCCACATTGGTTTGCGAGCGCCACTGCTGTGGCGCCCAGGTGATGATGGCGTCGGCATCTTCTTGTAGCAGGAAGCCAGCAGCTACCGCAGCATTGGTTGATACGGTTACCGCATTGATGTACCCGGCCTCATCAATATAGAGGCTGGCCATCTGCTCGGCACTGAACAGTGAGGTGGTGCCGAACAATCTGCAGAAGCTAGCGCCCGTATTCGGTTCGCCGCGCAGGATGGCGGATGGCGCATCTACGTAAGGTGTGCGGATGCCGCCCAGCGCATTTCCCAGAGCGTCATAAATATAGTCGGAGTTATCGTCATTAATCTCCAGCAGCGGCGAATTCTCCGGCGCGTTTCCTGTCGCCACCCAGTCATTGAGTGCGCGCACAGCGGTATTGAAGATGTAGTGATGTGGGCCATTATTAATGGGCCTGTCGCATACGATAAAACCCAGCACAGAGTTCTCTTCAACCACGGACGCAAAGACGGGCGCGCCGACAGTATCATCGCGGCCGGTAACAAAGGTGTAAATGTCACCATGGGCTGTGCCTGCCACTTCCCAGGTCCGAATCATAGCGGTGTCGGGCTGCCGCGCTTTCACGAATTGGAGAAATACCACATCAGTCTCTGTCTCGAACGTCATTACAGGTACGTTCAGGTCAGTGCGCACCAGCGGTGCCTCGGGGGTGGGAATGGAGGCCTGCGGTGCCTGCGACAACGGTGAGCTGCCATCGCCGCGGCTGTGAATCATATAGCCGTCGAATGTGTTGTAGAGCGGTTGAATGGCGTTGACGTATGTGGCTAGGCGCCCAGCTGACTGGGATTCACCGTAAGCGATTAGATGCTCTGCCACCAGTCCGCCTAGAGGATCAATACCCACAGGATTGCGAATGGCCTGGGCAACCTGAGAGAACATATCGTAAGAGAAGCTGTCGCCGGGGTGAATCAGTGAACCATACCGCGCTGGATTCACCGCTTTCAGGTACAGCGGCAGCAGACTCCGGTCACTGCCCTCAATGCCGACCAGTTGGGCTGAAACACCTACCCACACAGAGCCGCCACGGCGCATTTCCAGTTGTCCTGTGCCCCAGCTCGGAGGTGTCTCAAATCCTGCGGTTACGTTCAACCATTCCACCAGCACGTTGCCATTGAAGTCAGCCGGATCAATAGGCGAATAGACGACAATTCGGGTCTTATACGCTGCCTGCTCACCGGGCTCTGCCACCCAGGCGCCGTCTGTCCCCAGTTCGTTCACATTGGTGAACGCGGACGCTGTACCTTCAAGAAAATACTCAGTCTGCTGATAACCAACGCTACCCAGATCAAAGTTTTGCGCCAGCAGGTTGATTGAGCCTTCGTCTGGCGGTAGCGACACAGTCGGGTTCAAAACGGGCAAGAATTCAGGCATTCCCGTATTATCATTGTTGCTTGAGCACGCGACGAACGCGAGGCTTGCGACAATAATGCAGAGTGCGCGGGTGTGTTTGTAAACTGTGCCGAACATAGAGAGGTGTCCTTAATTGTTATCGGTGTTGACAGTTGTCCATAATAACCGTGACGCCGTTATTGTGTCGACAGATACAGTTTGCGAGGACCTACCGTAGTGACATGATAATTCTACATCGCTTCTCGGTATATTGCAGGCTGGCTGCTTCTTAACGACGGCGTTGGCAGCACGATCGTCACAGTAGTGCTAGACTAAATATGCTGCCTGAGGTGCGGTGAGAGCAGTGGCGGTCAATAGGTTGAACTCTTGATTGACTAAAACCTGTCTCCGACACTGGATTGTTAACAATAACGAATAACAGGGCTTTGCGATGAAGTACTTTGTCACCGGCGGGACAGGGTTTATCGGACGTTTTCTGGTTCCAAAATTGCTGGACCGCGGCGCTACCGTGTACCTGCTGGTGCGCAAGGCGTCGATGCCCAAGGTAGAGGGTTTGCGGCAATTGTGGGGCGCGGATAAAGAGCAGGTAATTGCTGTCGAAGGTGACCTGAGTAAGCCAAAGCTAGGGGTGAAGGCCGCGTGGATCAAACAGCATGTAGGCAAGATTGACCATTTTTTTCATCTCGCGGCTATCTACGATATGAAAGCCGATGCTGAGAGCCAGCGGGTCATTAATGTTAACGGTACGGCGCAGGCTATCGCCGTGTCCAAGGGGCTGCGCTCGGGTTGTTTTCACCAGGTGTCCTCGATCGCCGCCGCCGGCCTGTATGAAGGCACGTTCACGGAAGACATGTTCGAGGAGGCCGGCTCTCTGGATCACCCGTATTTTCTGACCAAGCACGAGTCTGAAGGGCTGGTGCGTAAAGAAAAGACTATGAAGTGGCGCATCTATCGCCCGGGTATGGTCGTTGGGCATTCTGGCAGCGGTGAGATGGACAAGGTGGATGGTCCTTACTATTTCTTCGAAACCCTCAAGAATTTGAGTGCCGTAGTGCCGGCGGGCCTGCCTCTGCTGATGAACAAGGCGGGCTTGCTCAATATTGTGCCGGTTGATTATGTCGTGGACTCCATCGATTACCTGGCCCATCTGCCTAAGCATAATCAAGAGTGTTTTTTCATCACAGACCCCGATGGTATCCGCGTGGGCGACCTGTTGAAGGTGCTGATGAAAGTGTCGGGCGGCCCCAGTCTCAAGGCGCTGGATGTAGGAATTCTGGACGCGGCCACACGGTTGGCCGGCAAGGGCATCAGCAGGTTGACTCCGGTGAAAGCTCTGGGCGAGAAAGTCATTGCCAGAATGGGTATCCCGCCGCAGGTCGTCGGTTATATCAACTACCCGACGCATTTCGATTCGACCAAAACGCAGCGCCTGCTGGCTGAGGCCGATATCGTGTGCCCGCCGTTTGAGTCTTATGCGCCAGTGTTGTGGGATTACTGGCTGCACTTCCTGCGCGCTGACACACAGTCATCGCTGATCGGCGAAATAGACGGACTGTTCAATCGGATGATTGGGCGCCCTACGTTGGCCGCGCTGCGTCGTAAAGTGAAGGGTAAGGTGGTTGTGGTCACCGGAGCCACCAGTGGCATTGGCAAGGAGTGCGCCCTGCGTTTGGCGGCGGCGGATGCCACGGTCGTGCTGGTGGCGCGCACTCTGGCCAAGCTCGACGAAACCATGGCAGAGATTAAAGATGCCGGCGGCACAGCGCGGGCTATTTCCTGCGATGTATCGCGTGAAAAAGACACCAGCAAGCTGATTGCCAGCGTCCTCAAGGACTATGGCCGCGTGGACATCCTGATCAACAATGCGGGGCGCTCGATTCGTCGATCTGTGCGCTATAGCTACGATAGGTTCCATGATTTCGAACGCACTATGGAGCTGAACTATTTCGGTTCGCTGCGTTTGATCTTGGGTTTTCTCCCCTCTATGGAGCAACATAAAAGTGGTCAGATCATCAATATTTCATCCATTGGGGTACTGACCAGCCCACCGCGTTTCTCTGCGTACGTCGCATCAAAAGCGGCGTTGGATGCGTTCAGCTTGTGTGCAGCGCCGGAGTTCGCGGCCGACAATATTGATTTTACGACGATATATATGCCGCTGGTGCGCACGCCGATGATAGCGCCCACCAGTCTTTACAAGGCATTTCCCACGCTGTCGCCGGAGCAGGCTAGAGATCTTGTGATCAAGGCTATTATCAGCAAGCCGAAACGCATGTCGACCAAACTGGGAGTTGCTGGAGCGGTCGCGCAGGCGACCATGCCGAGCGTTACTGAAGCGTTCCTCAGTCAGGCCTATGCGTTATTTCCGGACTCGGCAGCGGCACGGGGGTTGAGCGAGGAGCAAGCGGCGATAGAAAAACTGGATATGCCATCAACTCGTCTCGCGCTGGCGCAAAAAATGTTTTCGCAAATTATGCGCGGGGTTCACTGGTGACGCTGCGTTATAGTGGTGGCTGCGATGAACGTAACGCCCTCTAGCTGCATTGCCATAGGGCCTTGCGAGGGTCAGTTAGTGACGAGTTTGTCGCTGTCTGTTTCGACGGAAGCAAGCTCCGATGCAGTATTACAAGCCTTCGCCGAGGCCTGCTTTGAATTAGAGAAACAGGCCAGCTCGCCGTCATCATTCACGCACCAATTGGCTCTGCCCTGCAGCGTTGCCACGTTGACGACGGTTTCATCGCGGCACGTGATCTCATAAATCCGGTAGAATCCACCCGCAGGCAGTATCCCTGTCTTAATAACTTCTAGCGACACTGTGTTCTCAGCGAAGGCTCTCCCGCCCACAACGGTCGTGCCCAATAGTAGTGAGAGTGTTAGCAGGCGCAGCATTACTGCTCTCCATAGTTTTAATGCACCCTATCTACGCGAGCGAATTGAAAATGGATCAGTGTCGTAGCTGCTGGTTGCTGCAGAATAAGGTCTTGGCCTTGTTGGATCCTGTCGTATGATTCAGGGGCCGGGATCCAGGAAGGAAAAAGTATGACTTCTGAGGCCGCTACGGTGCTACTCTTCGCACGGCCAGCGGGGTATGAGTGCCCGGTATATTCCGTCTATCGGCGCTTCATCAAGGTAGTCGCTATTGTCATTCATGTAGGTGACGAACACCTCAACAGCCTCAACTCGAGTGGTTCCGGGCGGCGCGCAGACCAGTTTCTTATGGTAGCTCGCGCCGGTGATTGCCTCGGCGTAACGGATAGCGCCTTCGAAAAAGCCATAGCAGAAAGCCAGAGCGGTGGCGTAGTGTTCATGCTCTGGCGCAATGCTGCAGACATCTACCAGAGCGCCAGCAGAATGGAGCTCAAGGTCTTTGAGGGAAAAGCCGTCGGTACTCGCATGCAGATTGGAGGCCGCAATCCACCCCGCGCTGCACAATGCAATACTCAAAATACCTATCGATTTTCTAAATACCATTATTGTGGCTCCTCTATCACCGGTGTCGGTTTCTTTGTGTGGTTGTCCATCAAGCCGTTACTGAGTGTTTGGCTGCTTGAGAGCTTCGTTTTCCTGGCGCAGCCTGGCATTTTCCGCATCGGCGTCCTCGCGCTTATTGTACTGATCGAATAGATAGCCTCCAGCTGCACCGACAGCGGCGCCGATCGCGGCACTCTCTCGGCTGGTGCCGAGCAGTGCGCCGCCGAGCGCGCCTATGGCAGCGCCGGTGCCGGTTCGTTGTTGTGTCTCGTTCATCGCACAACCGCTGCTCAACAGAGCCGCCACAGTGATGAGAAGTGCAGTCAGCGACTTTGAGCTCGCTGCCCTCTGAGGTCTCATTGCGTCCGAACCTGTGTTCATATTTTTCAGTCTCCGTTACGGGGGTGGCAAGGCCGATATTCAAGGCCCAATGTCGCAACTGAGGCGGCGCTTGTCAATTTCAATTGAGGGTCGTTGCTCACTCAATGATTGATACACCCTCACTTCGTATGCCGTCAGAGTCGGGGCTCAGCGACAATCGGCGCGCCAGTTTCGTTGACAATCTTGTCGAATCGTATAGTTTTGTCATGTGAGTTAGTAAACGGGAAGAGCGCCTGATAATGGCCCATCCGAAAAAGCCAATCTACAGCGACAGCGTGTTACAGCAGAAGGAAGCGGTTCCCGGCATTTACGGTGACGTGGATTTTTCAATACTGCCAGAGCGCTATATCAGTGGAGCCAATGTCAGCAACAAACTGCCGCGCCGTTTCAGGCAGTATGCCCAAAGCGCATTGTCTGACCCCGAGCGAGTGGAGAGAATCCGTAACTACACCATGATGGGCGACAAAGTGTCCGATGCCTATGCTGCACTGATTCCCCAATACGGCTTTCGGACGTTGGTCGCCATGCTGGAGGATGCCTGCGAAAATGGTATTGAGGCGGTTCCTGACGCACCGGATGAACTCGTGACGTTTATTCGCGCGATGGAGGCGACACCCGATTGGGTGAATATGGATATGGTAGAAAAAGGCGCGCAGCGGGAGCGCATACCGCTGGTCACCCTATCGCCGTTTGCGATTCGAGGAGCGTTCATCGCGACCTTTATGAATAAATACACGGCGCTGCCAATGACCATGACCGGGGCGCTTTCGGACTCAAAATCAGCAAGGCGGGTATTTGAAACAGCCAGCTTTTTCACGGCAACCGCAATGCCAGGAGCCCTGCAGCGCTATGGTAGTGGTTTTAAGGCGGCGGCTAAGGTGCGCCTTATGCATTCTATGGTGCGTTACAACATTATGCGCACGGGCCAATGGGATGTGGCCACCTACGGTATTCCCATTCCCCAAGTGGATCAGATGCCAGCCGGTCTGATCGGGATCTTTCTTTTATCATTCAAACTGCTTGGCAAAGGTAGAACGACGTTTACCGCTGCCGAGCGTGAGCGGGTAGAGATGGCGCGTTATCGTTGCTTTTTACTCGGCTTGCCGCAGGAATTACTGGGCGAGACGCCACAGGAAATTGTTGATTTAATGATGGCCCGGACCTTGTCGTTGAAGGAGGAGTTCGACGATGACACCTGCGGAGTGCTGGTGCGCGGTACGATGGACGCGGAGCTGTTTGACGACCCGTCTCTGCGCGGCAGAATGCATCGCTGGATGGAGCGTGGTTTTTCAAAGTTTTTCCTCATCGAACATTTTTGCAACGGTAAGGCTGCGCGTGCGCAGGACATGGGCATAAGCTACGGTTTTGAAGATAAACTGGCCGCAGCCGTCACCATAGTAGTGATACTCGTAAGTTCAGCTTGCTACAATGTTGGCATGCGAATTCCCGGTTTGCGCGGAGTGTTGGACAGGCAATTGATCAACAAGATTGCGGGGCTTCTGGACAGCTACGGCCATGCGGATTTTATTACTGATGCCAACCAGTACAAGTTGGTGCCGGTCAAATAGACGGTTCGATAGTTAAGAGGGAAAGCCCTGCGCGGCAATGTATCTCCGCCCCTGAAATTTAGGCAGCGCCATTCACCCAGCCATTATTAGTCTCTGGGATGCAGCAGCAGCCATTCCAGAAAGGAATCCAGCCCGGTCTGAACCCAGGGCCCCGGGATATGCGGCCCGCCGTTAATCTTCCAAAATTCAACGTCGGTGCCCTGCAGGCACTCGGGCCATATTGTCCTTGATGTTTCTGCGCCTTCTATGTTGGCCACGAGGTCAACGGCGGGCCTTGACATCGGATTGGTGGTGTCGCATCCCGCGAGCATTGCATAGCGTTCGGCCAATTGCGGTGCGCTGAGGTACGCGCCCGCCACGCCGTCGAAGAGAACGGTGTCATCGAGATCGCCATGCACTGACAGCACGCTGACTCTTTCCTCGGACGGTTGGCACCTATCCAGATCTACGAATGTTGAGCCCGCAAGATTTACCAGCGCTGTCACCAGGTGGGACGCTTCACAGGCCATGGTCATTGACATAAAGCCGCCGCTGGAGTGACCAATGAGACCGATGCGCGTGGTATCGATACTGTAGGTGGCAGCAGCTTCCTCGATCAGGCCGCTCAGGTAACCGACGTCACTAATCTCTGTCGCTTCTTCCGCTGGTGTGTCACAACATGTTGGCGTGAATCGCCACTGCTTACTGCCGGATAGCGTTAGTCCATCGGGATAGATTAGCACAAACTGTCGGCTATCTACGCGGTCGAACAGGCCAAAGTAAGCCGACTGGATAAGGCCGGTTACGCCCCTGCCATGAAGCACCATCACCAGTGGATAACGCCTGCTGTTGTCATAATTGGAGGGAATCTGCACCATGGCGGGACGGTCCCCGCCAATAACCACGGGTGGGTTGGAGGCGCAGCTGTTGGTATCGGCACATCCAGCCAGAGTGAAGCCAGTATCGATGGGGTTATTGTCGCTGCCATCGTTGTTACTGTTGCCATTGCTGCAGGCGCTGATTATTGCGGCGAAGGCTATTGTTATTAGCACTCTGGACAGTTGATTGGACACAGCGTACTCCATTGATGTGAGGCGAATAGCGGTATTTTGCTCTTCCAAAGAGCTCCAAACAAGGAGTTTTGTGCGCGCAACTAGCGCGCCTGGGGTGAGTTTGCACTGCCTGCCGTGAAAAGAGCGCGAGCTGCCATTGTGCTGTGCCCTCTCGTACTACGCCTGCGAC
>JBDNIE010000202.1:0-35232 GCA_041688425.1 Halioglobus sp.
AGAGGTGAAGCGGGCACTGAGGCGGCTTAACTCTCGACCAAGAAAAGACCTGGACTTTAAAACTCCAGCCCAGATAATGAACGATCATAGGGCTGCGTTAGCAGCCTAACCTGTGATGCACTTGGAATTTGAATCCGCGATGTATTACGAAGACATACCCAGACACCCGTCTCGATATAGATATGCAAGATAAATATAGTGGTGGCTACTTTTACTGGTCTGGTCTGGTCTTGTCTTTGTCTTTGTCTTCGAGAGTAGTCCCCAGAGTGTTTTATGTCAAATCAGTCCACTGCCCGAGATTGCCACAGGTTTTCACCCTGATCCTCTAGGAACCAAAATTTCCCGAAGTGATCCCAGCTAAGTTATTTGAAACCACAACTTAACGATCTCGTAATTGACGCTGCATATCAGATTGCAAAGGCATGCATCGCGATCTATGGGATACTCCTCTCTCTCATTGCGTGATGTAAATAATGTCTCAGGATGGTGAAGCTCATCTTGGCGTTGTTTGCGATGTAACCGGCGGTGTTTTTGTTTAAATCAGATCTAATAGACTCTACCGAGTGATTCACATCGGCGCACGCTATATGCTGGTGTCAGCCTTGGCGTTTGCACTGATGGCTGCCTGCGTGAAGCTGGCTGCCAACAACGGCATACCACTGTTGGAAATTGTCGCTGCGCGCTCATTGGTATCGCTGGTATTGAGTTATATCGACGTGCGCCGAAAAGGCCTGTCTATTTGGGGCAACCAGCGCGTTCTATTGGCAGCCCGTGGGCTGGTCGGCGTGTTCGCCCTGATTTGCGTCTACTACGCATTGACGACGCTACCGCTGGCCGAGGCCACCTTATTGCAGTACATGCACCCCGTATTCACCGCTCTCCTCGCCCTGCTTCTGCTCAAGGAAGGCATTCAGCCATCCACGGTGGCGTGCATTGTGCTGTCCGTTATCGGCCTGATTATTATGGTCGAGCCAGGCATTTTTACCGGGACATCGCCAGCGCTGCCAACATTTAGTGTGCTCGTCGCACTCGGGGGAGCGTTTGGCAGTGCCGTTGCGTATGTCTTGGTAAGACGGTTGAGTCGAGAGGAGGATGCTTCAGTGATTATTTTCTACTTTCCACTGATCGCCCTGCCTCTATCGGTCGCGTTGTTAGGTGACCAATTTGTGGTGCCCACGGCAGAGTCTCTGGTGCTATTGGTACTGGTAGGGATATTCACCCAGGTAGGGCAGTTGGGTCTCACGCATGCCATGCGCCACGAGACTGCAGGCAAGGCCGCGGCTTACTCGTATGTACAGGTTATTTTCGCAGTGTTCCTCGGGTGGGCCATATTTGACGAGATACCGTCATTCTGGACCTGGATAGGGGGCGGCCTGATTATAGTAGGCGCGCTACTAAATCTGTTTCGCCGCGCACCACCGCAACCGCATGTGGGCCAAACTCCGGGCGCATGACTGTCTCTGCTTTGAATTTGGATGGTAGCAACACACTTCTATTCATGTCGCCATGGAAGTAGCCAACTCCAGTATCAGCGGATTGGTTGACTGCTCGGGTGTATCCCAGCACGGAGATAAGGGTCAGACTGGCTTGATTTTGCTTCGCGAGCGCGAATGCTCGTTCGATGGCTTCGCTCTGCCGTGTTGCTGCATTGAAAAAAAGAGTCTATTTTTGAAACGTTTCACAATAACCCCTGCCATAGTTTTCAGGGCTAGTGCGACCTTAGTCATGCAAAGCGATCGGCGATTCAAAACCCGGTGGTTTAAGCGCTAATACAGAACAATCAATCTGGTTCAGTATGGTCTCAGCAGTATTGCCCATGATAAAGCCCAGCACACCCGTTCGGGCCACTGTACCCATGACAATTAGATCCGCATCGATGCGCTTGGCAAGTGCCGGAATTTCTCTGCGAGCCTCCCCCTTCACCAAATGTTCTTGGTGTCCGAGATAATTAAGAGCATCCTGACCGACAATAGGCGCTACTTCTTGCAGTAAAGCCTCCAGATTCGCTATATGGTGCTGCTTCGTTAGATTAACCCAGTTATCAACTGTCTCGCTTGGAGTACTCACGAATGCACTGTGGCGCATGGTACTTTCACCGACCATTTCCCACGCATTTACAACGTGTAGCTCGGCAGATTCGGCCAGCGCAAGAGAGCTGGCGAGTTGAATGATTTGTCGATTCAAGGCGCCTCGCGATTCCATCTCTTTGGCCGGATAGGCGTCGTCGACATCAACGGCGGCCAGAATGCATCGATAGGTCGGTGTCTTGCGGGGTTTGATTAACCAAACAGGGCACGGACACTTGCGCAAGATGTGCATATCGTCACTGCCAAACAGCCGGTCCTGCCAATCCTGGTGTTCCGGCAGTTTGATCACAAGATCTCGACCATTTTGCAAGACCTCACGGATGATCTCCAGAAAGGGAGTGCCTACCAGCACCTTGGTTTGCAGTGGAACGCGCTTTATATGCGGCTCAACTAACGCTGCCAATGGCTGCTTATAGCTATTCACTATCTCAGCCTGTAGCTGGGCGAAGATAGGGCTGCCATCAGGCACCCCCATACTTTCCATCATACGCGGGGCAGCGATAGCTACTGTAAGGCTGGCTTGATTGTTTTCAGCCAGTGTAACGGCACGTTCCAGAACAGGTTTGCAAATACCCTCCAGCTCTACCACGCAAAGTATGTCTTTAAATCTCCTCATTGCATTTACCTCTTTTCAATATCGACGGTGCATCTGTCCGCCGCTGCAGAAATTTGCCAGGATAGCCGCACTGCCACCTCGCCAGCAGCCGCAGCAGTATCGGCATCGGCATCGGCATAAGGCATTAAGACAAGATCAGCACCTGCCTCCTCCAGCCGCATACTTTCTCTGGTGTCATGCGCGGTGCCTGCGACTTGTCCTGCATAGCCCATGCTGCGCAGTGAGTGTATGAAAGTCCAATCAACATGACGCTCACGAACCCTACCGACAACCCAACGCACATGCGCCAAGGGCAAAGACGCTATGAACTCGGGGACTTCAGCCGCCCCGTAAAACACAGGATAGCCCATAGCATCAGCCGGCTGAAGCCGTTGCAGATTGTAATCGACACATATTACCCGGCAGCCATTCGTGCGCAGCGCCCGGGCAATACCCGTACCGCAGCGACCCACACCAAAAATGCCAATATCGACAGCGCCGTCCCCGAACACTGCGCTAAGCTGACGCTCCCGGTGCGGGTCTTTTCGCTCAAAGATATTCAGCCAGGACGCCAGCCGTTCATAGAGCTGATGAGAGTAGAGGGTCGTGTAGGTAGACGCGTTAATGGTAATCAGGCCAACCGACGTAATGAGCCCCCATGGTCTCCCGGTCAATATGCCCGCAGTCACGCCCAGTGCGATCAGATAGCCCGCGCTCCGATACCTGCCGCCCGCACAACATCAATACTGCCAACTCGCTCAGTTTGTCAGGGAAAGGCTTATTTCTCGTTGCTGTTAGAGTCAACGCCAATGCGCAGCATTGTTTCGTATTCACTAGAATGTTAAAGCACATTAAAAAGCATCTATATCATGATGTTTTTAAACGGTATATTTGGTATATCTATACCATAGCAACGGGTGCCAGCCACCGTATCCTCTAAGCAATTTTGCTACCCCAGACCGAGGATCTGCGTGCTCACGACTGAGCCGCTCTTAAAAGCCTGCAGACTTTGTTACTGTTACAATTGCTGATTGACTAAAGACTGAGACATTTCACATGAAACTAGGCTTGGGCCTCATCCAGACGGCATTCAGTGCCAACCCGACTTTTGATCTCGAAGTCGTTCGTCAGGCTGAAACCCTGGGCTTTCATTCAGCTTGGGCGGCCGAAGCATACGGCTGTGACGCGGTGACCGGTGCCACCTGGCTTGCGGCCCATACCACGACCCTGAAAGTCGGTACGGCTATCATGCAGATACCCGCACGGTCGCCCGCCTCTGCTGCGATGACCGCCATCGGGCTTGATGCCCTTTCCGGGGGCCGCTTCTTGCTGGGTTTGGGGAGTTCCGGCCCGCAGGTTTCGGAGGGCTGGCATGGCGTCGCCTATGACAAGCCTCTTGTGCGCACACGGGAATATGTGGCCATTGTCCGCAAGATACTGGAGCGAAAAGCGCCGCTGGAGTACGACGGCTATCACTACCAGCTGCCACTGACCGGACCCAACACCACGGGTGCAGGTAAACCGTTAAAGAGCGTTGCGCACCCCAATGCGAATCAACCTATATTCCTCGCATCGATCAGCCCTGGCGGGCTGCGGTTGGCTGCAGAGATTGCAGATGGAGTCCTACTCTCATTTGTGGACCCTAGCGACACCGCAGATATAGTCGATCGCTATTTGGCTGAAGGATTCGCCAAAGACGGGTCACGCTGCAAACGCGAGGACTTCACTGTCAGCAGCTTTGTAAATGTGGTCGTGCATGACGATGTCGCGGCAGTGCAGGCGATGATGCAGCCTACCCTCGCCAGGCAACTCGGAGGAATGGGCTCAAAGGGTAAAAATTTCTATGCCGAGTTTGCCAAACGCATGGGCTATGAAGAACAGGTAGAGCACATTCAAACGCTGTATTTGTCGGGTGAAAAGGAAAAAGCGGCACAGGCGGTGCCTCTGGATCTCATCGACCGCACCAACCTGATCGGACCCCCCGGGCGCATCAAGGAGCGCCTCAGCTTTTGGCGCGACGCCGAGCAACGCGGCTCGCTGGACATGATGTTGCTAAACACCCATCAGCCCGAAGCACTCACCTTGATGGCAGAACAACTGCTATAGAGACGCCGCCTATTGCGCTAGTTTATCGCGGTGAGTCTGCGCCCTACTTTTGCGCCCACATTGAAACGATTTGACCGCTGTCAGCCGCAGTTTTGCCGGCGAGTACCGCTCGATAGGTTTTAGCAACCGACGCTGGGCCAAAGCTGTGCTGCAAGGTCAGCCATGCATCGCTGTCGCTGCGAAACTGCACGTAGGCAGCCCCCAGTTTTTCCATCAATTGCGCAGCTCCGAGCTCCGCGCTGCGCGTCTGAATATGGGAAGGGGCGAAAAAAAACTCTGGTTTAGCGCCGGGCAAATTATCACTACCCCCCGCTTCTTCGTAATGCGTGGCACCGATCAAACAGGAGTGCTTCATATTATCGCCGAAGTGATGATGGACATCACTGCGCACCGCTGCGCTGCCTGCCATGTCTACCATCACCACCGGCATAGCGGCATCCAGATCTGCCACCGCGTCATACGTTAACACCTGGTCGTAGTATCCCAGACTCTCGCAGAAGGCGACATTGCCCGCCGAGGTAATGCCGATACTGGTCATCTGCCCACGTTTTTTCACGCAATGGGCGAGTGCAATACTGGTTTTACTCGACGCACTGGTAATGAGGCAGGCCTTTGCGCCAAAGCCTTTATTTACGTGCATAAAATCTTCGACCAGCCATGAGGTCAGAAACAGACCACGCAGCAGACAATCGTGGTCTTCTCTGGCTGCGTCATAAATAGGATTCTTCGAGGCGCGGTCGAATCGAGCATAAATCGGTGCATAGTCTGACCGGTGCGCGGAAACGTCCTCGAACTGATCGGTCCTGGCATTACCAGCAAGTATCGTCAGGTGTGTGGCGAAGGGGAAAAAGCCCCAAACGCGTTCTCCTACCGCTATATTGGAATGCGAGGAAGCGATGACATCGCCCCAGCCCATCGCGGGAATACGCCCCCACCCGTCCTCTGTCGGGAAAAACCCCCAATACCCGAGTAAGTCTCCGGCGCCTGCGTAAGAGATATTGTTAGCCGTGAGTGCAAATTTGTCTACGCGGATAAGGACTTCGTTCTTCTCCAGCGCGGTCGGCAAGGGGCCGCTGACCAGACGAGTTTCGCTCCATTGGTCTTTGCGTACTTCCAGAGTGTTTATTGTTGCGTTATCGGCCATGGGTCGTTAACTCCCTTTGTTGTTAGGTTGCGCTGCTTTAGTCGTCCGGAGAATCGTCAGCATACGCTATAAATTGCAACAATCCCGATTCTAATAGATTCATTGATCAACATACTGCTCCGCCAACTCGCGCATAATCTCCCGAAATCCGCTCATCGTTTCGTCCACAATCTCCTGCGCTGTTTTGATCGAATCTATCCTGCCGCATACTTGCCCACACAAAGGAATAGCCGCTTCCATATCGCCTCCGAAGTACAAGGTCTGCAGATCCGCCATGTTCTCTATCACATTAATTTTGCCAAGCGGCGCCAGCGCAGCCGTGCGCTCCGTGCGCAGCGCGCGTAAGGCAGGTCGCGATTCCTGATTGAGGAAGACAGTGTCAGTCTCTGCGGCATTGAGCACCGCGTGCTTCCAGTTGGCATGCACCGGCGATTCGGCGCAGGACAGCATACGCGTACCCATTTGTACGCCCTCGGCGCCCATCGCGAATGCACCGGCCATGGACAAGCCATCGACCATGCCGCCGGCAGCGATGATAGGTACATCCACGCGGGAACGAATCAGGGGCAGTAATACCATGGTGGATACGGGGCTGGGGTTTTTAAAACCGCCACCCTCCCCGCCTTCCACCACCAGCCCGTCGACGCCCGCATCCATCGCCTTCATGGCCATTTCCAGCGTAGGTACTACATGAAATACCTTGATGCCGGCCTGCTGGAATGCCTCGGTACAGACTTTGGGACTGCCTGAAGATGTGGTGACAAACTTGATACCCTGCTCGATAACAAAGTCGATAATGTTGCTGCCCTTTACGTAAGACAGCGCCACATTCATGCCGAATGGCTTATCGGTAAGCTGCCGCATCCTGGCAACTTCGGCCTTGATATTGTCGAGCTCGCCGGAGGAGGTCTCGATGATGCCCATACCGCCCGCATTGCTCACTGCCGAGGCCAGTTGCGCCCTCGCGATCCAACCCATGGGCGCCTGAATAATCGGATAGTCTGTCCCCGTCATTGCAGTGACGCGGTTTTTGATTGGCAGTTGACTCATTGCTGTTTCTACTCCTCTTGTCTGCTTATTATTCATGTCTTGTCTGTGTACTGCTCGATTTAAGCCAGAGCCCTATCGCAGCCAGTCTCGGCTATAACCGCGTCCACCCGTGCGCGATCTGCAGTGGACAGCGCATAATAGTGTTCGTTGATCCATTTCAGGCATTTGGCCTGATAGGGAAACGTCTGTTGGGTCCAGCGTGCGCCATCAATGGTGGCCTCCCATGTTTTCTCCCCCGCCTCGACGGCTTTCGCATTCGCCAACAGTGCCGGAATATAGACCCTGCCAATTTCAGTTAACAGACCTTTAAGTGTGCCGGGAATATCTTCCAGCCTGGTCCAGTCACTGTCCTTTGGCTCGAGCCCACCCTGATCCTCCATGCGGTCCACCCAGGCAACCGTGCGCGGCGAGACTTCGTGCGCGATCGCGCGGGAAGTCGGATCGAAACCCACCAGTTGTGTCAGTTGGCCATAAAGAGCGAAATCTCCCGCCCCCGGCCGGTTACCCAGCATAAAGTTTTGCTCAGCCAGGTGCGCCTGCATAGCCGCGAGGTAGCGCCGGAAACTGGCATCGATTACCGGTGCTGTCGTATCATTAGAGCCCACCACATACAAACGCCCCACCTGCCGCTCGGTAAAAACCTTTTTGAACATCTGGTGAAGCTCATCGGTCAAAGTAACGTCCATCCCCAAAGGCAGCAAGGTGCCGGCATTGTCTGCATCTTCCTCGGGGTACCAACGGTAATGGAACATGTATTTCGTACACCACTCATCACCGAAGTCCTCGATCAGGTAATCGATAAAGGCGAGGGCAGGATCGACAGGAAGCACAGACCGGTCGGGGTAAAGAGTTTCCAGACGCCGAATAATGGGGCTGGAGTCGCACGCTGCCTGCATTGCACCGTCATCGCGCTTGAACAGGAACGTGGGATGGAACGTCGGGCGAGGTTTCTCAATGTGCATAGCGTCCAGTGTCGCCACCGGGTCGCCCCAAATAATATTGTACGGGATGCGTCGATACCGCAGCAGGGCAACCATCTTGCGGGTGTAAGGTGAGCCCGTGCCGCCAATAAGCGTTATTCTTTCGAGTGCAGGCATGCTGATTACTCCAGTTTATTGATGGTCACTATCGACCGCTACAAAGTGAGGAACAAGGCATCTGGATGAGGCATCTCCAGAAAATGAATGCGCTGTTTGAGCGCCCGCATAGGCACGACCCAGATGCCGACGCAATCTGCTATCTCACCCATAATCACAGACGAGACCAACCTCGAACATTATATTGACATGAACTATGCCACTATGCCACGCTCACGACCGCTTTGGCGTGAATAGTTTTTTAAGCGATTGCCAATCCACTCTTTAAGCGCCCGGGCAATAACTAAAATGTATCGCGGCAAGTACGCGCAAAAGTTTTACCCATGCGCAGCAACAAACCCCAAACCACCCTTTGATGACTTTAAATATTTTGGCAGATATCATGCCGGGCATGTCGATAATTTTCGGAGATAGGGAGAGATAATAGAAGTATGCGAATCAAGGACAAGATTATTGTAGTCACCGGTGCTGGCGGCGGAATTGGCCGGTCACTGGTAAAGAAGTTCATGGCCGAGGGTGCAAAGGCCGTCGTAGCGGCTGATATCAACGCCGAGAGCGCCCGACAAGCGTCGAGTGAACTGGGGTGTATTGCAATGTCTGCTGATGTCGCAAAAGAAGAAGACGTGATTCGCATCATCGAAGACACTGAGAGGGACATCGGCCCCATCGATCTGTTTTGCAATAACGCAGGCGTGATCGCCGGTGCCAGCGAGCAGTCACCCAACGAAGAGTGGCAGTTCCTCTGGGACGTCAATGTCATGGCACATGTTTACAGTACACGCCACCTGGTGCCGAAGATGATCAAACGTGGCGGTGGGTATTTCCTCAATACAGCATCCGCCGCAGGACTGCTCAACCAGATTGGGGGCGCGGGCTATGGCACAACAAAACATGCCGCCGTCGGCTTTTCCGAATGGTTGGCGCTGACCTATGCACACGAGGGCATCAAGGTATCATTGCTCTGTCCGCAAGCCGTTCGCACCGCAATGACGTCCGATACTGACGACCAGGGCATCAAGGCCGCCAGCACGGATGGCATGATGGAGCCAGATCATCTGGCCGACATCGTCGTCGAACATCTTGAACGAGAGGCGTTTCTGATCCTCACCCATGACGAGGTGAAGGTCTATATGCAGCGTAAAACCTCGGATTACGATCGCT
Organism: Halioglobus sp.; assembly: GCA_041688425.1. Classification (GTDB taxonomy): domain Bacteria; phylum Pseudomonadota; class Gammaproteobacteria; order Pseudomonadales; family Halieaceae; genus Marimicrobium. The sequence continues at coordinate 9,241 of JBDNIE010000202.1, forward strand.
GGATAAGCGGCATGAATCGGCTGCAGCAACGCTTGGCGGGGAACCTGGATTAACGCCACCGCGCAGAGAAAGGGGTAGCGCTTACCGTCTATATTGGATTACACGAGTTTTTAGGGAGACCACATGAAAAAGTCTATAGTAGTGCTGGCCGGTGTCGCAGTTGTAGCGGCTATCGTTTATACACAGCGCGCAGATATTGCAATGCGCATAGCGGAACGCGGTGCTGAGAGGGTAATGAGCGCAAATGTCATCGCTGATATGGAAGACGGCCTGCATGTAGCATTGTGTGGCGCCGGTGGCCCGCTGCCTGATCCCAAGCGCTCTGGCCCTTGCATCGCAGTCGTCGCAGGCGCGCAATTGTTTGTCGTTGACGCCGGCACAAACGGCTTGCGCAACCTCATGAGAATGCGCTACCCGGTCGGAAAAATTGAAGCAGTGCTGCTCACCCACTTTCACTCAGACCACATTGATGGACTGGGCGAGATGGCGACCATGCGCTGGGTTAACGGCAACAATGAACAGCCACTTCCGGTGATTGGACCGCAGGGTGTGCAGCAGGTTGTGAATGGCTTTAACGTCGCATACCAACAAGATTCAGTGTACCGGGAAGCGCATCACGGGGAGGCCGTTGCACCGCTCTCGGGAAAGGGCATGGTTGCGCGCCCGTTCCCTGTGCCCGCGCCGCGTCAATTGGAAACGGTCTATGATATGGGCGACGTAAAGATTCAGGCATTCTTGGTAGACCATGATCCGGTCAAGCCGGCGGTGGGCTATCTATTTACGTACAGGGATAGAACGATGCTGATCAGTGGCGATACGGCCAAATCAGATAACGTTGAGTATTTCGCCCAAGGGGTTGATCTACTGGTGCACGAAGCGCTGGCACCCAACCTCGTTGGCGTCATGCATGATGTTGCGACAAAGACCGGCAACCAAAGTATCGCCAAAATTACATTCGACATACAGGATTACCATGCAACGCCGGTGGAAGCAGCGGAAATTGCCAGAGATGCCAATGTCGGCCACCTGCTCTACTATCACATCGTGCCCCCTCTTCTGGTACCCGGCATGGAGGCGGTCTGGCTGGAAGGTGTGGATGATGTGTACTCCGACTACACAGTTGGGGTGGACGGTACCGCTTTTTCCCTGCCGGCAGGCTCCAAAGACATCGTGCATACTAAAGACGGGATTGGACTGTAGAGTTCATCCTCAAGGGGTACCTTTCGTGTACCCCTTACGACAAAAATCCAAAGCTTGATGCTATCAGGCGGCTTTGGATTTACTTGTGCTGTTGCTTGCAACAGGCTCGTTAACCAATGTCGCAAACAATCGCTGGTGATAATCCGCATCGCCGAACAGCGTGTTGATAATCATCAGACGCTTCACATAAAAGCCCACCGACAGTTCGTCCGTCATCCCCATCCCGCCATGCAGCTGGATAGCTTCTCCGCCGATCAATCGTCCTGCTCGCCCTGTCATGACTTTTAATGCGAGCAAACTTCTGCGCGCATCGTCCGTGTTGTCCTGCGCCGCACACACCGCTCGGTACAACAGCGACTTGACGTTTTCACAGGCACCAAACATATCCACCATGCGGTGCTGCAGGGCCTGGAATGACCCGATAGCCACGCCAAACTGCTCGCGCGTCTTGCAGTAGTCCAGTGTCTGCGCGTTCAAGGTTTCCATCACACCCAGCGCATTGGCACTCGTCGCCAGGCGCGCCGCATCCACTATCGCATCCATCAGCGCATAACCCTCACCGAGCTTGCCAATCACGGCCTCCGCTTCAACATCATTGAAACGGATATTGGCCGCCTCGTGGCCATCCGTCATACGATAGGTAGTGCGTTCAACACCCGCGGAAGCCGCATCGATCAGAAACAATGTGATACCCGCCGCATCACTCTGCCCACCCGCACTGCGCGCCGCCACGATCAGCTTTTGGGCTGCACCGCCATTAAGCACTACTGTTTTTTCACCATTGATCAGCCACTTATCATCCGTGGACTTGGCGCTGGTAGTAATATCAGTCATTGCATAGCGACTCTGGCGTTCCAGATAAGCGAAAGCGCCCTGCAGTTCACCCGAGATAATGGCGGGAATATACTCGCCCTGTAGTGCCTCGCTGCCGCCGGCTTGCAACAGACTGCCAAACAGTAAAACGGTGGCCAAGTAGGGCTCGGCAACAAGTCCTCGACCGAACTCCTGCATGATCACCATGGTATCCACGGGCCCGCCGCCAAAACCGCCATGCTCCTCGGCGAAAGGAATAGATAGCCAGCCCAGTTCGGCAAACTGCTGCCAGTGTTTAGCGCTGAAGCCATGCTCCAGTGCAACCACGGCATTGCGCTGGTCAAACGCGTAGTTCTCCTGCACAAAGCGTGCGATGCTATCGCGTATCTGGTTTTGTTCTTCACTCAAATTGAAATTCATCGTTAGACTCCTACAGGCCAAGCACGTATTTGGCGGTAATGTTTTTTTGTACTTCGTTGGAGCCTCCATAGATCGACGAAGCCCGGCCTCTGAAGTAGTGTTTCTGTGCAGCGTCAGCATACTCATGGCCGAATTGCGCAGCGGTGAGGTCACCCTGCAATGCTCCGCTGTAGTAAGCGACAACGTCCATGCGCAACTCCTGTATTGCTTGCTGTATTTCAGTACCCTGGAGCTTCAGGAGCGACGACTCCGGGCCCGGTTCCTTACCTTCGGCAATTGACGCAAGAGCGCGCAACTCAGTGAATTCCAGCGCCATCAGATCGATCTCAATATCCGTCAGGCGCTTCGCAAAAAGTGGGTCTTCAAGCAAGCAAAGGCCGCCGTTAACCTCGCGCCGCGCCTGTTCTCGCAATTGCGCCAGGCCACGCTTGGAATCGGTGACTTCAGCGATAGAGAGCCGCTCCTGAACCAATAGCGATTTCGCGTAAGTCCATCCCTTACCCTCCTCGCCAATACGGTTCTGAACCGGAACCCGCACATTATCGAAAAAGACTTCGTTCAAATGGTGAAAACCGTCAATGGTATTAATAGGGCGAACCGTGACGCCGGGACTCTTCATATCGATCAGGAGGAAAGTGATGCCCTCCTGTTTACGACCAGAGCTATCGGTGCGCACCAGGCAGAAAATCCAGTCCGCATACTGGGCATAGGTTGTCCATATCTTGCTGCCATTGAGAACGTACTCGTCCCCCTCTCTGTCAGCGCGCATTTTCAGGGATGCCAGGTCAGAACCCGCACCGGGTTCAGAGTAGCCCTGGCACCACCAGTCCTTACTTTCTAGAATACGGGGCAGAAACTTCTCTTTCTGCTCATCGTTACCGTAGGCGATAATGACCGACGCGACCATGGTCACGCCGAATGCGATCGCCTCGGGCGCTCCCGCCGCTGCGCGCTCGGAGTTATAAACGAACGACTGGGTGACGGTCCAGTCTGTGCCGCCGTGCTCCACTGGCCAGTGCGGGGCCATCCATCCGCGCTTATGCAAGCGCTTCTGCCATTCCAGCATGCCCTCTTTCATAGTCTTCCAATTACTGCAGGTAGAGGCTAATTCCGCATCCCAGTTTTCAGCCAGGAAATGCCTGGCTTCTTGCTGGAACGCCAGGTCCTTGTCACTTAATCGCGTGTGCATCTAGTGTCTCCTCGTTAAAAATTGAAGTTATCACCCTCATGGAAGCGTCCATAGAGTGCGTCGATTGACTAACGACAATCACGCCGTCAGCGCACGATATCCTCGATATACTGCTGGTCGCGCGTCGGTAAATGAAAACAGCGCCTGTGCGGATCAACACTAGGCGTCAACCACCGCAATCAGCAAAAACCGTTGAGCCGCTGCCGAATAATGTGCTCGGCATCCGCCATGATGGTATCGATCAATTCTTGCACCGTAGGAATGTCATGGATGAGGCCTGCCACCATGCCGCAGGACCAGGCGCCGGCGTCCATGTTGCCCTCCTGCATTATAGTAGGATAGACACCTGCCACTTCCTCGATAATGTCTTCAAACTTGAGCTTGTCCCCCAACGCCGCCTCTTTTTCAAGCAGACGCTCCACCGCAGGGTTGTTCAAGACACGCTCGGTATTCCTCAGCGAACGCATCACCAACCGGGTATCGAGTTCGCTGGCAGCGACAATCGCCTCCTTGACGTTCTGATGCACGGGGGCCTCTTTGGTGGCGATAAAACGGGTTCCCATATTGATGCCTTCTGCACCCATGGCCAGCGCTGCGACTAGGCTACGGCCATCTGCCATGCCACCCGACGCGACGAACGGTATAGACAACTCGTCAGCCGCACGCGGCAGTAAAATAAAGTTGGGAATATCATCTTCACCCGGATGACCACCACATTCAAAACCGTCCACAGACGCCGCGTCGCATCCAATTGCCTGCGCCTTCAATGCGTGCCGGACAGCTGTACACTTATGGATCACCTTGATACCCGCATCCTTCAACATGGGCAACCATTGGGCCGGGTTATTGCCTGCGGTTTCTACCACGGTTACACCACTGTCTATAATGACCTGAAACAGACCGGGATAATCGGGTGGGGTCAGCGTAGGAAGAAACGTGATATTCACACCAAAAGGCTTGTCTGTCATGGTGCGACAACGCGCAATTTCTTTGGCCAATTTCTCGGGGGTCCCCTGCGTAAGACCCGTGATTATGCCAAGCCCTCCGGCATTGGAGACAGCGGCAGCCAACTCGGCCAGTCCTACAAAGTGCATGCCTCCCTGGATGATAGGGTGTTCTATGCCCAGCAATTCAGTAATTCGGGTTTTCATGGATATCCTGTGGTTTAATTAATAGACGACGATAAATTCATTTGACATTGTAAATGCCAAAAGATAGAAAACCAACCAAAAAACGAAGGACTTTCAGCCTCCCTTCGCTTCTTCGACCATAGGATGAGTAACCCGACAACGTGACACAGATTAGCAGCGAAAACCAACCGTACGTGGTGTCCTATGCACATGAAGAGCCGCATGTGCTGCGAGCGCGCTTCGCCCAATGGGGTTACCTATACATCAAGCAATACGTCGACCACGCCGAGTGCGAGAGCTTGCTGAACCAGTTACTGGGTGCCTCCAAACCCTACGTCGAGCGCGACGGATTGGAGGCACCCCAGCTGAGGGGCGTACCTTTTTTCGAAACAGACCCTGCCTGGGATGAGATCTATCCCAGAATCCAGTCATTGGAAGCCTTCCACAGTTTTTTTCACCATCCCCACGTCACGGAACTGATGGAGTTGGTTCTGGGCAAGAAAACGTTTGTTTACCCAATGAAGATGGCGCGCATCTCCACGCCCGGCAGGATCGGTTACGAAACGCCGCCCCATCAGGATGCCCATTCGCATCATGCGGGGCCAACCATGGCGGGTTTCTGGGTCGCGTTGCACAACGTGACTGAGGCAATGGGGCGTGTAAAGGTGTTACCCAAATCGCACGAGCGTGGCGTGCGCGCCGTGTTCACGACTAGAGGCGTGGGCGGCGTCCAGTGCGAAATTTATGACGACGAAACCACCTGGCATGTGTCAGATTTTGATGCGGGCGATGTGCTTATATTCCACTCTTGCACCGTGCATAAGGCCGAGCCCAATACCACCGAGAATACTGTCCGCATGAGTGTCGATACACGTTTTTGCGACCATGGCGCACCGGTATTCTCAACTAATCTGGACCCGCACCACGGTTGGCGCATCGAGGGGCTGGACTGGGCATCCATTTACCGCAACTGGGAGGGTTCACGCTACCAGTATTATTGGCGCGACTACCCCAACCTGTTTTGACCAATTACGTTACTGACGTGCCGCCAGTTGGCGTTGTATTTCGCGTGCAAACAGCCATAGCCGGTCCTGTCCCCATAGCGAGAGCAGTTCCTCGCCAGATTCGTCCAGCAACCTGAAGCTGGGAACGCCCCATAATCCCGAGTGGTACATTGCCAGTCGATTAGTTTCCAGCAGAGACTCCCAGCCGGGTTGGCCGACTAGCGTGCTGGCCGTATTCCAATCAAGGCCGGCCTCCTCGACCACTTTTCGCAGACCCCTGTCCGTACTGGTATTCACGCCCTCGGCAAACGCACAGCGCAAAAATGCGCTAATCAATTCTATACCCTTGCCCTGCTCTGATGCCCAGGAAAACAGCGAATAAGCCCGCCGCGCCGGATTACCGATCGGATCGTAGAAATTGCCGAACGGCACGCCCGCCGCGCGCGCCTCGCGGGCAGTGTCAGCAAAAATATACATACCTTTTTGGCGCGTCACCGGCACGCCGCGCATCACCATCGGCAGCACTGGACGCACCGCAAGCTTGACGCCTGTCTCGCGCGCTAAAAGGACAGCACGGTCAAAACTGATGGCCGTATAGGGGCTGCGCAAGGAGGGGAAAACCTCCAGCGTCAGCCTTCCAGTATCCTTTAACACTGCGGGCTCAATGACAGGTCTGGGCATCAGCATCGGTGCGCCTGGCTTTCGGTCAAGGCCTAGCTCTGCTAACCGCTGCTCAAGGTGATAGAGCCGATCGACTCCCCAGTACCACTCTCCGCCATAGTAAAACATAGCGCCAGAATAATGATTGAGCTCCTCACGTCGTGCGGCACCCGCCGCTATACGCTCTTTGATAGCAGTCTCAGAGACTCGTCCGAACTGCTCCGCGAAGCTTGCCAGCGCGGCGTCATCATCCCTCCATAACGCTTCGCCCACACGCGCCGCGCGCTCTATGACACCCTGGCTTTGCTGCCCCGCCAAAATCGCCGTGGCCAGTTGCACCCGTTCATATCGCAAAGGTTCATCGTGTCTAGGAAAACTCAGGCCATAATCAGCCGCGACGTGGAACGCGTCGTACCGAGACAGTTGCAGCAACAGCTCGGGTTCGGCGGCATTCTTCCCGAGTGGCCCGCTGACAAGATGACAAGTGAGTTGAATGTCGTAGCGCGCCGCAAGTGCCGGTAACACCTGGGCAGCAAGATGGCTGTAGCCATCCTCTATCTGGTGAAAATACTCCACGACATGTGACTTACCGGCTTTGATGCGCACCTTCTCCGCCTTAGCTCTCTGCTTGGCAAGTCGCTCTGGCTTGCACACATGAGTCATCACTTTGGATGTGACCCAGCGCAAGGCGGCGCCGGGATCCATGGTGGCTGCACCGCCCTGCTCTTTGAACTCTTCCGTCATTATCGTGTTACTCCGATCAGCACGCGCAGGCAGTGTGGCATCGCTATTACGCTGGCGCAATTAGCGCTGCCCCCATTCAATCGTTATGTGCCGCATCAGCATGACAAATAATTTTACGCAACAGCTGCACAATGAGCCGGATACTGGTTTTTTTGCTTAGCCCCTGATACTGGCGCAGCCTGTTCCAATGCTCAAACGAGGCAACGGCATCAACCATCTCCCGCTCGTCGGCCGACAAGCGCTGCAGTTCAGGTAACCAGTCGTCGAGATCCTTGCGCAGTTGACGCTGCGCGCGGGCGTACTGCTCCTGCAATATCGAATAGCGCCATAACTGCGCCTTGGTGGTCAAAAAGTGATTACCAATCGCCTCATACGCCAGCGCGCGCTGCTCCACCGCATGCACCAGCCGCTCCTCCAACGGCCCCGCACGGTTCCCTCCGGCAAACAAGTCCTGATACTGTTCACGGATCACGGTATCAGCAGAGGCAAAGAGACTTTCCATATCGGAAAAATGTCGGAAAACCGACCGAATACCGACACCGGCTCGCTCCGAGACCTGTTGCGCGGTGGGCACCAGCACGCCCTCTGCAACAAGCTTAAGCATAGCGTCGATTATAGCTTGCCGGCTACGCTCGCTGCGCAGTCGTCGACCATCAGGTGGGGCTTCTTTTTGCTGTGTTGGCATATTCAGGGGCATCGCATAAGTGATCTGTTGGCCGCACAAGAGAGGCTTGCGCAACCACTCACTTAATGACACCATATATGCCATTTGTTTGCAAGGCACACCGACCTTCCGTGCCTGAAACCGTCAGGCGCTAATCAATCAGTTGTTAAAAGGTATCTGCCATATGAAATACGAGACGCAAGACAATATCGCTACGATTACCATCGACGACGGCAAGGCCAACGTGGTCGGTCTTGAATTCCTTGACGCGATAAACGCGTTTCTCGATCGTGCTGAGCTCGAAAAAGTCGGGGCGATTATCCTGCGCGGACGTGAGGGCATGTTTTCGGCCGGCTTCGATCTCGGCGAGTTTAAAAAAGGCCCCGCGGCGGGTATGGCGATGGTCGCGAAAGGTTTTCAGTTACTGATACGGTTGTACGGGTTTCCGTTACCCTTGGTCGCGGCCTGCACCGGGCACGGTATCGCAATGGGCGCGTTTATTATGATGGCCTGTGACTCACGCATCGGTACGCGTGGCAATTACAAAATTACGCTCCCTGAAACAGCCATTGGTATGGAACTGCCCTACACACTACTCGAACTGACAGCTTCACGCGTGCCGCCACAGTTTATGACACGTGTCGCAATTCAATCGGAAGTGTTCGCCCCGGATCAGGCAATTGCGGCAGGCTTTCTGGATGAGGTGGTCGAAACACAGGAACTCAATGCTCGGGCGCATGAAGTTGCGGCACACCTCGCCAAGCTACCGCAGACAGCCTATGCCGCCAATAAACTGTTTGTGCGCAAAAATGCGTTGGCGGCGATGACTGAAGAACTCGACAAAATGGTCGCGCAAACATCATGAGCCAGGATTTATCAGCACTTTGATCAAATATTGTCTGCCAGAAGCCAGAAGCCCGGTCCCTACTCAAGAACGTACTGGGGGCAACTGCCCCTCGACCAGTTCCAACTGTCCTGAACGACGCTCCAGCCAATGCTGAAGTTGAGTATTCATCGCGCCAAGACCGCCAATACGCGCCAACAGTCTGTCCGCTGCGATTTTGTTATCGCCAGCAAGTGACTGATAGTGCCACCACGCTCTTTGAAACAACCATTGGGTATAGCTACTGATGATCCGCTCTCCCTCGGCTTCCCCGCTGATAAATCGATGCATGCCAAGAAAGCGCGGGATGCTGCCGCCAGGATTCGCTGCCAACCAACTACTATTGTGCTCAATCACATCCAACACATCGGGAAACTGATCCCGACAGAGCGTTTCCAGAATAGGCAAAAGGGTATCGGGTATCTCATCCTCTGGCAGGAACTCTCCCGAACATACCTGCGGGTTATTCATGCGCTGTACCCACGCATCAACATGCGGCGCCCTCTCCTGCATGAGCGCCTTGGGGACGGGGTCACGTCCAAGGTGCGCATACAGCGGCCCCATAAATCCAAAATCGCCAACACTGGGTCTGGAGCCCAGTAGGAAGTCGTAGTGGGCAAAATGTTCGTTCAATTGCTCAAGGAAAGACAAGTAAGCCGCTTCGATCCCGGGGATGGTCTGCTCTGTGATTCCCAGCGCCGGCACCATGCCACGGAAAGGTCGGGACGTCTTCTCGCCAATAACAATTTGCTGCTCGTAGCTCGCGGAGGGGTCACTGAGCTTGCCAAATTCGGACATGACGAAGTCATGCTGCTGCTCAAGTACACTCCAGCGGTAGTGCATCGCCGGGATAACCAACCATTCATCACCATAGAGCTCCAGTAGCAATGCGACCAAACGCTGCACTGGCGTCGACGGATACACTGACACCTGAGGATGTCGCGCTTCCAGGAAATCAATAATATCCGTCGTGTCCTGGACATACTCTCCGGACGCCGTTTGCAGCACCGGAATGATCGGCGCACCGATATTGGGCAGGATGGTCTCCCTATAAACCTTTCGAGTCGCCGTTCGCTCCTCCCAGTCCAGCCCTTTATAACGCAGGTAAGCTCGCGCCTTGCCCGTAAACAGAGAATGCTCACTACCGAACAACATGTAGGCGGCTGCCATATCCTGCTCTCCTGCACATATTAATTGACATATATACTGTCATTATTTTATCCGTCAATCAATCTTGCCGCCTGAATTCACGCTATTTGCGTAAATACCACAGGTATATATTTGACATTTGCTATAACCTATACTTCAGGCGCCATTCTCCGATTAATGTTGGGTGGCCGCGAAATAAGGACACCGCGTTGCAGCTCAAACTGAACTTTTTGTTGCATCCATACTCCAAATTTTTGACTTAAAACCAGCAGCGTGAGGCGCTCGAAACGCCCGCCCCGCAGAGACCGGACAACAGCATTTTGAACTATCTACGTTACATCCGGGGCACTATTGGCCTGGCCCTAGCAGCGTTCATTTTCAGCACCATGGCGTTACCTGCATGGAGCCTGATGGAGTACACGCAGGCCCAGCGTGACACCATTCTGGAACTCGTCGAACAGCTGCAGGATCGCCACTATGCTAAGCTCGCCTACGATGATGAGCTCTCGTCCCAGCATCTGGATAATTACATCGATAGCCTGGACAGCAGCAAAATGTTCTTCCTGGCCGCAGATGTCGCCGAGTTTGAGCAGTATCGCTCAACGATGGATGATGAGATTAAGGAAGGCAAGCTGGATGCCGGCTATGCAGTATTCAACCGTTTTCATGAGCGCTTGCAGGAGCGACTCGAAACGCTTATCGAGACACTTCCCGCTGCAGTCGACGCCATGGACTTTTCTGTGAAAGAAAGTATTTCGCTGGACATGGAAAACCGCCAATGGGCGAGTGACGAGGCGGAGCTCGCCGATCGGTGGCGCAAGCAATTGAAGAACCAGGTGTTGAGCCTGAAGCTGGCCGACAAGGATGGCGAAGAGATCGTGCCTACGCTTAAAAAGCGCTATAAGAACCAGCTGAAAAGCGTAAAGCAATACAACAGCCAGGACGTGTTCCAGATATATGCCAATGCCTTGACTGAATTGTACGATCCGCACACCAACTATTTGTCACCGCGCTCAACCGAGAATTTCAATATTAATATGAGCCTGTCGTTGGAAGGCATCGGTGCGGTGCTGCAAATGGAGGATGAATACACCAAAGTGAGCAGCCTGGTCGCCAAGGGGCCTGCCGATAAACAAGGAGAATTGCGCCCAGCTGACCGTATCGTCGCTGTCGGCCAGGGTGGAGAAGGAACGCTGGAGGATATCGTTGGCTGGCGACTCGATGAAGTCGTGGAGTTGATCCGCGGTCCCAAAGACACAGTGGTTCGTCTGGAAGTCATTCCAGCGAAATCAAAGTCCACAGACGAGCGCAAGGTCATCACTATAGTGCGCAACAAGGTGAGGCTGGAGGAGCAATCGGCACAGAAAAAAGTCCTCGAAATGCCGCATGGCGACCAGATGGTGAAAATAGGAATCATTGATATTCCTGCGTTTTACATCGATTTCGACGCGATGCGCCGAGGCGAGAAGGACTATAAAAGCACCACGCGGGATGTAAAAATCCTGCTTCAGGAATTACAGGCTGAGGGTGTAGACGGCATTGTGATCGATTTGCGCAACAATGGTGGCGGTTCTCTGCAGGAAGCCAACGAACTCACCGGACTGTTCATCGAATACGGCCCTACCGTGCAACTCCGATATTCCTCGCGACGCGTAGTGCGTGATGGCAAAAGGCTTAAGAGCCCTTACTACGAAGGCCCGCTGGTTGTGCTGGTGAATCGACTGAGTGCATCCGCATCAGAGATTTTTGCTGGAGCGATGCAGGATTACCAGCGCGCCATCATTGTCGGTGATCGCTCCTTCGGAAAAGGCACGGTGCAAACGCTTATCCCACTAACAGAGGGACAGCTTAAGATAACTGAAGGCAAGTTTTATCGTATATCGGGCGAAAGCACTCAGCACCGCGGCGTCCTTCCGGATGTGGAGTTCCCCTCAGTTTACAATACGGATGAGATCGGCGAGAGTGCACTGGATCATGCGCTGAACTGGGATAATATCCCTCCCACACGATACGGCCATTATGACGATCTGTCCGTCATACTGCCGTCCATCCGATCGCAATTTCTCGAGCGCAGCGGCCACAACCCCAACTTTGTCTTCCTGCAAGACCAGGTGTCGCTAGCGGAGGAAACACGCAAGATCAAAGAATTGCCGCTCCAAGAGGCAGCGCGTATAGCTCTGCGTGACAGCCAGGAAGCGAAAGCACTGGGTATCGAAAATAAACGCCGTAAGGCCGAAGGTGAAGAACCGCTCACATCACTCGAGGATGAGGATGACGCTTCCGATGATCTGGAGCAAAATGCAGGTATCGACGCTGAAGACGTGGACGCTACCAAGGAAGAGGAAGAAGAAGATGACGTACTGCTTGAAGAAGCCGGCCACGTGCTGATTGATGCGGTTCTGTTGAAAAAACAAGGGCTCGCGCTGAATCAGGACAAAAAGCAAGTTAATTAGGAAACCGGCTGTGACCCGAACCAGGACAGGGTGTCATGCAGTTGAACAACATCGCCCACGATGATCAGAGTAGGTGCCGCCGGTTGCGCACGCGAAACGATATCCACCATCGTCGAGAGAGTACCTCGCGATACTTTTTGCTCCGTCGTAGTCGCTCGCTCGATCAGTGCCACAGGAGTATCAGGCGAGCGTCCATGCGCTTGCAGCTGCGCACAAATCGTCGGCAACCCCATCAGCCCCATGTAGAAGACCAGGGTTTCGGTAGTCGACCGAAATGTCGTCCAGTCATGCTCCACCTTGTCGCCCTTTAAATACCCTGCAACGAAACGAACCGATTGCGCGTAATCGCGATGAGTCAAGGGAATGCCGGCATAGCAGGCAGCGCCATTGGCCGCGGTAATACCCGGAACCACCTGAAACGGAATATGGTTCTGGGCCAGCAGTTCGATCTCCTCTCCCCCGCGTCCGAATACAAAAGGGTCACCGCCTTTGAGACGCACCACGCGCTTACCCTGCTGCGCTAATTCCACCAGTAATTGATTGATCTCCGCTTGCGGCACATGATGCTCAGCGCGCCGCTTTCCTACATAGATTCGCTCGGCGTCGCGCCTGGCCATATCAACTATCTCGGCGGACACCAGACGGTCATATAAAACAACGTCAGCGCTTTGTAATAGTCGCGCCGCTTTGAAGGTCAGCAAATCAGGGTCTCCCGGCCCAGCGCCAACCAGGTAGACTTCGCCGACATAGAGTGCGCTGGTATCCTGCAGCTGCTCGCGCAGCTGTTGCTCTGCCTGCTGCTCTCTGCCGGCCAAAACCTGTTCGACCAGCGTACTTTCCAGGGCTTTTTCCCAGAACAACCGTCGCGCTGTCTCCTTGGGGATCGCGTCTTTCACAAGCTGACGAAAACGCCCCGCAAATTCGGCCACCCGCCCGTACTTCCCAGGCACCATTGCCTCTATTTTACGCCGCAGTATTCTCGCCAATACGGGACTACGCCCGCTGCTGCTGATGGCGATTAGCAGCGGATTACGATCGACAATGGAGGGAAAGATAAAACTGCACAGCTCTGGGGAGTCCACAACATTGACCTGAATGTACAGGCGCGTTGCATCACCATAGACCTGCTGATTAACGACCTTATCGGAAGTGGCAGCCACGACCAGCCGTTTACCGTGCAGATCGCTCTCTTGATAGAGCGCCTGCTGCCAGACTCCGCCACTTTCTGCGATCATCACCTGCAAGTCGGCAGTGATGGTCGGCGCAACAACGGTAATTCTTGCACCAGCAAGTGACAGCAGCCGCGCCTTGCGCTCGGCCACAACACCACCACCCACCAACAGAACAGGCACGCCATCGAGTTTCAGACAGACGGGAAGAAACTCCACAGCCCTACCCTCCTAGGTTGCTGGCACCACCCATATAAGATTGAAGTACGTCCGGCACAGCAATACTGCCGTCGGCGCACTGATAGTTCTCCATGACCGCCACGAGTGCTCGACCCACGGCAAGGCCTGAGCCATTCAAGGTATGCAGAAGCTCTGGTTTCCCGGTCACCGGGTTGCGCCACCGCGCCTGCATTCTGCGGGCCTGGTAATCACCGAAGCTGCTGCATGAGGATATCTCGCGGTAGGTGTCCTGGGCGGGCAACCACACCTCAAGATCGTACGTTTTCTGTGCAGAGGCGCCCATATCTCCCGCGCACAAGACGACCTTGCGGTAAGGTAACTCCAACAGCTGCAAAATCGTTTCCGCGTGCCCCACCAGCTGCTCCAGCGCCTGCGGGGATTGCGCGGGGCGGACAAACTGCACCAGTTCCACTTTCTCAAACTGATGCTGGCGAATCATGCCGCGTGTGTCCCTGCCATAACTACCGGCTTCACTGCGAAAACACGGCGTATGACAGACGAAGCGGATGCCGTCACTGCCCAATTCAGCATCGTCGAAAATTCTGTCGCGCGCGATATTCGTCACCGGGACTTCTGCGGTGGGAATGAGGTACAAATCTTGGTCGGCGCGCAGTTTAAACAAATCCTCTTCGAACTTGGGCAGTTGTCCGGTGCCCAGCAGAGACGCCCGATTGACAATATAAGGCACATAGACTTCGGTGTAGCCGTGCTCCCGAATATGCACATCGAGCATGAACTGCGTCAGGGCGCGGTGCAGCCGCGCCAGATCACCGTACATAACGGTAAAGCGAGAACCGGTAATCTTGCCTGCCGTCTCGCCATCGAGCAGCTGCAGACCCTCTCCGAGCTCAACATGGTCTTTTACCTCAAATTCAAACTGTCTTGGCACACCCCAGCGCATCAGCTCCGCATTGTCCGCTTCTGTGCTGCCTGCGGGTACGTCTGCCAAAGGGACATTGGGGACATCAAGTAACAGCTCTTCCAGCTCGGCCTGAGCTTGCCTGGCTTGCTCGGTTAGCACGTCCAGTTGCGCGCCTATTTTTTCCAGGGTGGCATTAACCTCAGCCTTTGCCTCATCGACGCTCACGCCCTGGCTGACCAGTGACCCTATTTTTTTGGAGGCACTTTTGCGTTCCGCGAGCAGATTTTGAGAATCGATATCTGCCTGTTTGCGCTTGGCGTCCAGCTCAGTAAAAAGTGCCCCATCAAAGTGATATCCTCGCGCCAGTAGAGCGCTTGCAACGCCCTGAAGGTCTTGCCTGACCATCTTTAAATCCAACATCTTGACCGTTCCTGTAACAGTTCCTTGGGATAAGCGTTTGGCCCTTTCTGGCGTCTATCTAAACCAGTAATCGGGTGAAGTGTATGGCCAGCCCCGCCATCATCACACAAACAACAGCGCTGGCCAGCATATAGCCAAGTGCCTCTAAGGTGTTGCCCGCCTCAAACAGCAAAATGGTCTCCAGGGAAAACGTGGAAAAAGTCGTGAATGCACCCAGAAAGCCCACCATTATAAAGCTGCGCCAATCCGTGTGTATAAACTCGCGCTCCACCAGGAGTACGTAGACTATCCCGATAGCGAAAGACCCCACCACATTAACCAGCAGTGTTGCTAGGGGAAAGTGTCCCTCCCACCTCGCGTGTATCCAATTTGATAGCACATAGCGCGAAACGGCGCCGGAAGCGCCGCCAAGTGCAATGAACAGTAGGTATTTCATGCCTGCGCGACCCGCTCAATCGTAACGAAGTAGTGTACTGGTTTTATCGCGCTGCCGCAGGTAGTCGAGCTTCTCCTGAATCTTCTGCTCCAGCCCACGCTCCACCGGGAAATAGTAGCGCCGATCACGCAGCGATTCGGGGAAATAGTTTTCACCCGCCGCATAAGCCTCACTCTCATCGTGAGCGTAACGATAATCGGCGCCATGCTCCATGGATTTCATCAGTGCAGTGGGCGCATTGCGCAGGTGCAGCGGCACTTCCTCGCTGACACCGCGCTCAACATCAGCCCGGGCGGCCTTATAGGCGCTATAAACAGCATTACTTTTGGCAGCGCAGGCCAGATACACAAGTGCCTGGGCAATCGCCAACTCCCCCTCGGGAGAACCCAGTCGCTCCTGCACCTGCCAGGCTTCAAGCGCCAGTGTCAGCGCACGCGGATCGGCATTGCCGATATCTTCACTCGCCATGCGCACAACGCGTCTGGCGATGTACAAGGGGTCACAGCCGCCGTCCAGCATGCGACAGAACCAGTACAGGGCGGCATCGGGCGAGCTGCCGCGCACGGCTTTATGCAATGCGCTGATCTGGTCGTAGAACAGATCGCCGCCCTTATCGAAGCGCCGCAACGAGGCCTGCAGCACCTCGTCCAGCGTTTTAGCCGTGATAGTGCCCGCCTCTGCCAAGTCCGCTGCAAGTTCGAGCAGGTTTAACGCCCTGCGTGCATCGCCATCGGCCTGCGCCGCTATCAACGCCAGGCATCCGTCGTCGACTGCGACGCTCAGTTCCAGTGCCGCCAGGCCACGCCCAAGCACTGACTCCAGCTCGGCAGACTCCAAGGGTCGCAATTTGTAGACTCGGGCGCGCGACAGCAGCGCATTGTTCAGTTCGAACGAGGGGTTCTCAGTCGTTGCACCGATGAAAATAACGGTACCATCTTCAACATAGGGCAAGAATGCATCCTGCTGTGATTTGTTGAAGCGGTGCACCTCATCAACGAACAACACCGTGTCACGGCCCTGCGTCTTGTAATGTCTGGCTTGAGTAATTGCCTCACGAATGTCTTTTACGCCGCTTAACACTGCAGACAGCTGCAGGAAGTGCGCGTTGGCGTGTCCGGCAGCGAGCCGCGCCAGCGTCGTTTTTCCGACACCGGGCGGACCCCAGAAAATCATGGAATGCAATTGCCCGGAATCTATCGCCTGGCGCAGTGGCTTGCCCGGCGCAAGAATATGGATCTGGCCAGAATAGTCCGCCAGAGTGCGGGGCCGTAAGCGAGCAGCTAGCGGTTGGTAACCGCTGTCGCGGCTCTCTACCTCGGACGAGGACAGCGTGTTCGTCGCATCGAACAGGTCATTCGTCATAGTAAAATAAATCGGCTCCGGGTGGCGGCGTAAACTCAAAATCCACACTGCCAAGTTCACTGTCGCTGTCCAGATCGGCAAACGTGATTACCACACGCTGGTCCAGATTGTCCTGGATTTCCATTCCCGCAAGCTGTCCATTTTCCAAGCGCAGGGTCAGCTGCCTAAACCCGACGCCACTCGCCAACGGTGTGAGCACAAAGGTGCCGCTAGCGGTGCGCTCTACCTGAAATTTTTCTCGCAGGGCCGTTTCGTCGCCACCAAGGATCTGTAACGGCGTCATGTCGGCATCAGTAGTCACCGGACGACGCGTCACAGTTTCCAGATCGCGATCGTAATGCCAGATAAATTCCGGACCAGCGATGATCAACTGTTCATCTGGATGCTGTATTTCCCAGGCAAAGTAGCCTGGCCGCAGCAGGCGAAACAGGCCACCCGATTCAGCTAACAGCGCGTTGTCCTGCCCGTACTGCATTTGCGTAAAGCTGCCCTGCAAGCGCGTGATGGGTGCCAGCTCGGTGAGCAGTTCATCGACGTCGCCGCCGGTCTGCGCCACAGACAGCAGCGGCAGGACCGACAGCCACAGAACAAAAAAGTATTTCATCATCAGCTTTCCAGTGAGGCGCTCAGGATTCACGCGGTGGTGGAGCCAGCACTTCACGCTGACCGTTGGTGCCCATCTCGGTGACGACGCCCGCCGCCTCCATGGATTCGATCAGGCGCGCAGCACGATTGTAACCAATACGCAGCTTGCGCTGCACCGACGATATCGAAGCTCTTCTACTCTGTGTGACGTAATACACGGCTTCATCGTACAGCGCGTCACTCTCGTCATCCTGGCCTTCTGCTTCGGACTTCAGTTCGCCAGGCGTAACAGCAGTGTTACTGCCCTCGTCCAGTAACCCGTCGATGTAGAGCGGCTCACCACGACGTTTCCAGTCGGCCACCACACGGTGCACCTCTTCGTCGCTGCAGAATGCACCGTGTACGCGATTTGGTACACCGCTGCCCGGCGGTAAATACAGCATGTCACCATGCCCCAATAATTGCTCCGCCCCGCCCTGATCCAGGATGGTGCGGGAATCAATTTTTGAAGATACCTGGAACGCGATCCTGGTCGGCACATTCGCCTTGATCAAGCCTGTTATCACGTCTACTGACGGCCGCTGGGTCGCCAGAACCAGGTGAATACCAGCAGCGCGTGCTTTCTGGGCGATACGGGATATCAATTGCTCCACCTTTTTACCGACCACCATCATCATGTCGGCGAACTCATCAATTACCACCACGATGCTCGGCAGCTTTTGAAGATCGGGGGCGATTTGCTCCTCGTCGGTGGCTGCAAACAAAGCGTCGGGCTTCCAGATCGGGTCGGATAGCGGGGTACCCGCTCTGGCAGCGTCTATCACCTTGCGGTTGTAGCCCGCCAGGTTGCGCACACCCAATGCTGCCATCAGTTTGTAGCGTCGTTCCATTTCAGCGACACACCAGCGCAACCCATTGGCTGCGTCTTTCATGTCGGTAATCACCGGCGTCAACAGGTGCGGAATGCCATCGTAAACGGACAGCTCCAGCATTTTCGGGTCGACCAGTATCAAGCGAACATCAGCGGGCCCGGATTTAAACAAGAGGCTCAGAAGCATTGAGTTTACGCCGACCGATTTGCCCGAGCCGGTAGTGCCCGCAACCAACAGGTGCGGCATCTTGGCGAGGTCTGCCACTACCGGCTGACCCGAGATATCATGGCCTAGCGCAAGCGTTAGAGGCGACTTTGACTCCTCGAATGCCTTGGAGGACAGCACTTCCTTGAAGTTGACGATCTCGCGATCCTCATTGGGTATCTCTATACCGACCACGGATTTACCCGGGATTACCTCCACCACCCGCACACTGATGACCGCCAACGAACGTGCCAGATCTTTAGCGAGGTTGGAGATGCGCGATACCTTGACACCTGCAGCCGGTTGAATTTCAAAGCGTGTGACCACGGGGCCCGGATATACCGCCACCACCTCAGCGGACACCCCAAAATCCAGCAACTTGAGCTCCAGTACTTTGGACATCTTCCCGAGGGCTTCATCGGAAAAACCCTTATCGGGATCCTTGATCTGATCATCGAGCAAATCCAGATGCGGCAAGTCCCCTGTAGCCGGCGCTTCAAAAAGCGTTTGCTGCTTCTCACGCTCGGTCCGGTCACTCTTCTCGATAGGGGCTTTAAGCGACTTGATCTTGGGTGGCTGGCGCTGCCTGGTCTTTTCCACATGTTCGATGATAACCATCTTGCGCGCGTCCACCGCCTTCTCACGCTTGCGCGTGTCGCGAAATTCACTAAGTCCTTTCGCAAATCGAGCGCGAACTGCGGTGAACGTAGCAATGCTCCAGGCACCCATTTTTTCCAGCAGGGTTAGCCAACTCAGATCAGTGAAGATCGTCATGCCAAAAAGGAAGATCGCCAGCAGGATGAGGCGACTGCCCACGGGGCTGAATGCCACCGTAAAGCCGCTTCCGATCGCCTGCCCCAGAATACCGCCAGCGCCCTGTGGCAAGGAGGACATTCCAGAATCATTCATGGCCGCCAGAGAGGTGCCGGCAATCATCACCAGAACCAGCCCCAGCGCCCTGATGCCAAAGGCAGTCCAGTCGAACGCTTTGGGATGCTGCCGCTGCAACAAGAGCACCACTGCGCGATAGGCCAGCAGCAGTGGAAACAGGTAGGCTGCATAGCCAACAAGAGAGAAGAAAACATCTGCCAACCAGGCCCCTGTTGGCCCACCCAGATTGCTGATCGGGTCACCACTACCGGTGGCCGACCAACTAGGATCGCTTGCACTGTAGGTGACGAGCGCCATTAGCAGGTACATGCACACGGCCCCGACGCCGATAAAAGCACCCTCGCGAAACCGCGAGCCAAGATAGCTGTCAGTGTTAGTAGTGTCGGGCACGGCCTTGATTGTCCTTGCTGAGGTAGCCCAGCGGAGAATTATTCTTACAAAACGCCGCTATCGAGGTCATAGCAAGAAGTAATTGTGCACTCATTTATGTTTTATTTCAAAAGGTTATGCGGTTTATTTAAAGTGCCGCTGATCTTTGTCGATAGGCGACCTTTAAAGTACCATAGTTCGCTCCAATACAGAACGAATTGGCTGGGGCAGCGCCTGCAAATTCGCTGCACAAAAGAACTCTGTAAGTGGCCCTTGGCCTGGGTGATTAGCGAATCGCAGCAGCACCGCAGCAAATGGGCCTACACAGTAAATGACGCACTATCGACAACATTGAGCAGGAAGCAATTTCATGAGTAATATCAAACACCACCGCCTGATTATCCTTGGCAGCGGCCCTGCGGGCTATACCGCTGCAGTTTACGCAGCACGCGCAAACCTGAAGCCGATTGTCATCACCGGCATTCAACAGGGCGGCCAACTGACCACCACTACCGAGGTAGAGAACTGGCCAGGCGGCCATGCCGACCTGCAAGGTCCTGAGTTGATGCAGCAGATGCAAGAGCACGTAGAGCGCTTTGACGCTGAAGTGGTGTTCGACCATATAGAGTCAGTAGATCTCAATGTGCGCCCCTTCCGTCTTAAAGGGACGTCTGAGTACAGCTGTGATGCGCTGGTGATTGCCACCGGGGCTTCGGCCCAATATCTGGGCCTACCCAGCGAGGAAGCTTTTGCGGGCAAGGGTGTAAGCGCATGCGCGACCTGTGATGGCTTTTTTTACCGTAACCAGAAAGTGGCCGTCATCGGCGGCGGCAATACCGCCGTTGAAGAGGCGCTGTATCTTTCCAATATCGCTTCCGAGGTTGTGCTGGTGCATCGCCGCGATAGCCTGCGATCCGAGAAAGTCCTGCAGGATCGACTTTTCGCGCGGGAAAAAGAGGGCAAGGTCAAAATCCTGTGGAATCACACACTGGACGAAATTGTTGGCGACGCCTCCGGTGTCACCGGCATGCGTGTGAAAGCTGTTAAGGATGGGACAATCAGCCAAGTCGATCTGTCCGGGGTCTTTATCGCCATCGGTCACAAACCCAATACCGACATGTTTGCCGGGCAATTGGAGATGAAGGACGGCTACCTGACTATTCATAGCGGCACCCACGGTAATGCGACTACGACCAGTATCCCGGGCGTTTTCGCAGCAGGCGACGTAGCAGACCATATCTACCGACAGGCCGTGACTTCGGCGGGCTTCGGTTGCATGGCGGCACTCGATGCGGACAAATATCTGGACGCGCTCTGAGTCCTTGTCGATATGCGCCGCGTGCCATTTCTGGACAGCGACGGTGATTTTCCGCCCACCTGTGAGGCACTGGAAAGTCCTAGCGGGCTGCTAGCGGCCGGGGGGGCTCTCTCCACGGCTCGCCTGCTAGGCGCTTACCGCCGCGGTATCTTCCCTTGGTACGAAGCGCCGCAGCAGATATTGTGGTGGACGCCAGACCCGCGCTCGGTGCTCTTTCCCGACAATCTGCATGTTTCAAGATCACTGCGTAAAACCTTGCGGGCAAACCGCTTTCATCTTGCGGTGGACCGTAATTTCTCTGCAGTTATGCTCGCGTGCGCGCAGTTACGCCGCAACAGCACGGGCACCTGGATAGATGACGATATGATGACAGCATACGGCGATCTGCATGCACTTGGTTTTGCACATTCGATCGAGGTTTTGGATGCGCAAGGAACACTATTAGGGGGGTTGTACGGTGTATCGCTGGGACGCGTATTCTTTGGTGAGTCCATGTTCAGTCGATCATCGGACGCATCCAAAGTCGCATTGGTAGCGCTTGTTAATGTTGCCAGGCGCGGCGGGCTCCATATGATCGATTGCCAGGTGGAGAACGAACATCTAAATTCCTTAGGGGCCAGCAACATCAGCAGGCTGGACTTCGAACAGCGTCTTAAGCAAACTATAGACGTTAAACCTGAATGCGATATTTGGCACCTGCCTGCCACTTGTGGAGAATTGGCGTGACTTCATCCCTGCGCGATCTCAAGGTATACACTACCTACCCCCACAGTTGTAGCTACCTGGAAGGCAGGGAAGCCACCACACTTTTCGTCGACCCGCGCCAGCCCGTGGACCAGAAGCTTTACAGTAAACTATCGGTGCTTGGGTTCCGACGCAGTGGCAACCACATTTACCGCCCTCACTGCGCCCAGTGCAACGCCTGCGTCCCGGCCCGCATACCAGTTGCCGAATTCGAGCCCCGCCGCGGACAGAAGCGTATCTGGCAGCGCAACCAGGATCTGCGGCTCGCCTGCACGGACGACATCAACGATGATGAGGCCTTCGATCTCTACCGGCGCTACATTAGCCTGCGCCATGCCGATGGGGACATGCACCCGCCCGACCGAGAACAGTACGAGACATTTTTGAACAGTGTGTGGGGCTGCACCCGCTTCTTCAGGTTTTACGAAAAGGGCAACCTGATCGCCGTTGCCGTCGTTGATACACTGGAGGACGGTTTGTCCGCCATCTACACATTTTTTGATCCGCAGGCAAATAAGCGCAGTCTTGGTGTGTATGCGATTCTCTGGGAAATTGAACAAGCGCGTCAGTTAGGTCTGGACTATCTCTACCTGGGCTACTGGATCCGCGATTGTCAGAAAATGTCCTACAAATCCGATTATCGTCCCCTGCAGGTTTACAACAACAGTCGCTGGTCGACGTTGATCTAGATTTTTCGCTAAAGAAACGCTCTAACTGAGCAATAGTGTCAGCAAGAGTCGCCCCGAATTGTACTGCCTTTGGCTGCTAGACCGGCACCAAACCGAGTAGAGCTTTTCGGGACACGCCGCACATACGCACCCATAAACAGGGGCAGGCTCTCCGTGTAGGCTCGCTTCGGCCATCCATGGCCTCAGGCGGTCCCTGCAATCTCTACTCGCTTTGACACCTATGTGCTTCCGCTAGCAGGCTTCAGGGAGTGTCATGCATGCGGGCCACTCTTCCCTTATATTACGCTAGCACTAGCGGCAAGATTCAGGCAAACTGCGCCCTGTTTTTAATTGAGGATTGCCGCCTGATGGCAAAAGAAGACCAGATAGAAATGGAGGGTGAAGTTATCGATACCCTTCCTAACACTACTTTCAGGGTAAAACTTGAAAATGATCACGTTGTGACTGCCCACATATCGGGCAAAATGCGCAAAAACTATATACGCATTTTGACCGGTGACAAAGTGAGAGTGGAATTAACGCCCTATGATCTGACCAAAGGGCGCATCACCTACCGCGAGCGCTGAGCTTGCCTAGTTCTTCTCGAGCTCGGCTTCCTCCTCATCCACCGTCACATCCAGTCTATTTTCGGCCACATTAAGGCGCACCAGAGCGGTGCCGCCAGCCTGCGATAATGCTCCAAACAACACCAATTCTGCCAACGGCTTTTTGATATGTTCCTGGATGATACGCGCCATGGGACGTGCTCCCATATGGATATCGTAGCCTTTTTCTACCAGCCACAAACGCGCCTCAACATCGACATCAAGAGTAACGCGCTTTTCGTCAAGCTGGCACTGCAGTTCCGTGAGGAACTTATCGACAACAGTCAGGATGACATCCTCACCCAGCGGCTGGAATTGGACGATACTATCCAGACGGTTGCGAAACTCCGGTGTAAACATTTTGTTGATGGCCTCCATGCCATCCGTGCTGTGATCTTGGCTGGTGAAGCCGATTGTACGGCGACTGATGCTCTCAGCGCCGGCATTGGTGGTCATCACGAGGATCACATGACGAAAATCTGCCTTGCGGCCATTGTTGTCCGTCAGTGTCCCGTGGTCCATCACCTGCAATAGCAAGTTAAACACATCCGGGTGCGCTTTTTCGATCTCATCGAGCAGCACTACCGAATGAGGATGCTGCGTAACGGCGTCAGTCAGCAAACCACCCTGGTCAAATCCCACATAACCCGGTGGCGCCCCAATCAGGCGCGATACCGTATGCCGCTCCATATACTCGGACATATCGAAACGGATAAGCTCCAGCCCTAGCGAACGCGCCAACTGACGGGTGACTTCAGTCTTGCCCACCCCAGTCGGACCGGCCAGCAAGAACGAGCCTATGGGTTTTTCTCCTCCGCGCAGGCCCGCCCGAGCCAGCTTTATGGACGTGGCCAGGCTGCCAATGGCTGCATCTTGACCAAAGACCACCATCTGCAGGTTTGTCTCAAGCTTCTGCAGTGTCTCCTTATCATTGCTACTGACTGCCTTGGGGGGTATGCGGGCAATCTTGGCGATCACTGCCTCGATATCACCAACGCCGATAACCTTTTTGCGCTTGGAGGCAGGCAGCAATTGCTGAAATGCACCCGCTTCATCGATAACATCAATGGCTTTATCAGGCAAAAACCGATCCGTGATGTAGCGAGCAGAGAGATCCGTTGCCAGACGCAGGGCCTTGTCGGTATACCGCAGGCCGTGGTGCTCCTCAAATCGTGATTTGAGGCCCTTCAATATCTTATAGGCGTCATCGACACTCGGCTCCATCACGTCTATCTTCTGGAAACGACGGCTAAGAGCCTTATCCTTGTCGAATATGCCGCGGTATTCGGTAAACGTCGTGGAGCCAATACACCGCAGTTTGCCGGAGCTAAGCAGTGGTTTGAGCAGATTACTGGCATCCATCACGCCGCCAGACGCTGCGCCGGCACCAATAATGGTATGTATTTCATCGATAAACAGTATCGCCTTGTCGCGCTTTTTCAACTCGGACAGCATGCCTTTGAAACGCTTTTCAAAATCACCACGATATTTGGTGCCCGCCAGCAGAGCCCCAAGGTCCAGCGAATACACCACACTGTCCTTCAGAATATCAGGCACGTCACCGTCGAAAATTTTCTTCGCAAGACCCTCTACAATGGCCGTTTTACCGACCCCGGACTCACCCACAAGCAATGGATTGTTCTTGCGGCGGCGCGCCAGGATTTGCGCGACACGCTCTACCTCTTCCAGACGACCAATCAGTGGGTCGATGTTACCTGCGGCAGCTTCAGCATTCAGGTTGGTAGTAAAACTGTCCAACGGATTGGGCTCGCCTTCCTCTGTACGAGTCTCTTCAGTGCCGATTTGCCCTTGCTTTGGCGCATCTCCTCCCTCATTAGGCACCTTGGAGATGCCATGCGTCATGTAGTTGACGACATCGAGGCGCGCTACACTCTGGGTTTTCAGGAAAAAGACCGCTTGGCTTTCCTGCTCACTGAAGATCGCGACCAACGCGTTGGCACCGGTGACCTCGCTCTTACCTGAGGATTGCACGTGAAAGACGGCGCGCTGCAAAACCCGCTGAAAGCCCAATGTAGGCTGTGTATCGCGCTGCTCTTCATCCTCAGGAATCAGTGGCGTCGTGGCATCGACAAATTCAACCAGATCACCACGCATGCTGCCGATATTGGCTCCGCAGGCTTTGAGTACACGGATTGCGTCGTTATTGTCCAACAGGGCGAGCAGCAGATGCTCCACCGTCATGAACTCATGACGCTTCGCACGAGCACCCCGGAAGGCATCGTTCAAGGTAGTTTCAAGGTCTTTGCTCAACATAAATAATGCTCCGGGGGCTACCCCTCAACGGCCTCGATTTCGCACAAAAGAGGGTGTTCACTTTCCCGGGCATACTGGTTCACCTGGGCCGCTTTTGTTTCCGCGATGTCCTGCGTGTAAATACCACAGATTCCCTTTCCTTGCGTATGCACAGTCAGCATAACACGGGTCGCTTGCTCCCGGTTCATGCGGAAAAAGACTTCCAGAATCTCCACCACAAACTCCATGGGGGTGTAGTCATCATTGATCAAAACTACTTTGAACAAAGACGGCTTTTTAAGTTCCGGCTTCGATTCCTCTAACGCAACACCGTTCGAGGAATCTTCCTTCTCCTTTCCCATACGCCATTGTCCTGACAGGTGGATCACTTTCACTGACACGCTCTTGTTGCTTAATTGCAAAACCAGACTCCTTGGATGGCTCCTATTATACGATTTTTCAAGGGCTACGAAATAAGGAACACGGCGCGCGTCGATATTTACCGCGCAAATCCGCGTATTAGCTTCTTTCAAACCAAAAAAAAGGCCCGTGTCGCCACGAGCCTTTATAGTTCGTAGCGACCGTATTACATGGAATCCACAATCGCTTTGCCAAATGCCGAGCAACTAAGCAGGGTCGCTCCTTCCATTTGTCGCTCGAAATCATAGGTAACCGTGCGCTTCTG
>JBDNIE010000203.1:0-3209 GCA_041688425.1 Halioglobus sp.
GAACTTCAAGATCGTACAAGCCACCACGACCGATTGGGACGCTGCGTCCAGCAGTTGTGTGACTAAAACGGACAAGGAATTTTATCGCATCAACGAAAATGTGCCGCCAAAACTGGACGACAGTGCCTCAGACCTGCTGGCGTCAAACCGTCCGCTGACCCCCACAGAGGAGGAAGCGCTTGTCAGCTTAACTGCTGCCCTTGCAAAGATTCTTGATTCGAATACGACCTGCGTCGGAGACGGCAATCTCGATGGCGTGGTCGACGCGCTGGACATTGAGCAGCTTAAGTACTGGCAGAACCTTGCCGGCTTATCCAGCTGGTACGATTTTGACCTGAATGGCCTAACCAACGAGGAAGACCTGGCGTACATTACACAGCAAACGCTGCCGCAAGATTGTCCTTAGGCAGCGCGCTCGCCCTCATCAATATATGCGGGTGCGGGCACTGGTCTGTGAGCAATCGTGAGTACAGTGTTGGCTAGAGCCGAGCCGGTAAACACCAGTTTAGCGATAACGAACAAGAAAAGTCGTTTCATTACTCCTGCTCAAGCGAATACCTCTGTCTTTCTCTCGGCTGTATAAGTGGCCTTCATCAGGCAACCGATCGTGAAAAAGATTGGCGCGTCATAGTCAAACAAAGGTGCCATCCATTTAATAGACTACGTTGAGGTGCTCTCACTGTTCACATGTCTATTATCAAGTTCTCGCAACGTTTGCGCAAACAGGCCCACCTGCGGAAGCCGTTAGCAGACTCAACCCACTTCTGGACGATAAGTGCAGGCTCGCCTGCGGCAAGACTAATAATCCACTTCAGGCAGCACTGTCGCGGATTTTTCGAGTTACCGATTGCTGCTTGGATTAGGAATTCGCCACGGACCGGTTCGGTCACAGCTAATAGTTCACTTGTGAAAAGCTGTTGATATTTTTTGGATTACCTATTGCACGAAAAGCCATTTTCACTGCGGAGACTGCCGGGGCATTGTCGTCAGCGCAATACGAATATCAGCCTTGGGATTTGGCGAGCGCCCCAAGTGTCTTAACTGCAGATTGAATACAGTCGCTTGGTAAGCCATAGTTCAGGCGTAGGCAGTTACTGTATTTACCCGACGCGGAAAACATCGGGCCGGGCGCAAAGTTAATACCCTCCTTCTGTGCGCTGTGATACAACGCCATGGTATCTATCCCACCCGGCAGTTCAAGCCACAAGAAATAACCCCCCATTGGGCGAGACACTTTCGTACCTTTGGGAAAGTAGCTAGCAATAGCAGTGACCATTTCTGCTTGCCTGTCTTCAAGTATTACTCGAAGCTTTCGCAGGTGCCGATCGTACTGCCCTCGCTGCAAATAGTCTGCGATGCCTAGTTGCGCGGGAACCGAAGCAGAAAGCGACGTCGTTAGTTTGGCCCTACGAATGGATTCGAAGAAACGCCCTGGTAACACCCAGCCAATACGGTATCCGGGTGCCAATGACTTAGAGAATGAACCGCAGAGTACAACCAGTCCCTTACTATCAAATTTTTTCGCCGGCGCTGGATACACGCTGCCAAAATACAATTCTCCGTAGACATCATCCTCTATCAGCGCGACGGTGTGCTTTTCCAGTAAATCTAACAGCGCCTTTTTCCTGAGCTGCGACATGGTAGAGCCCAGCGGATTCTGGAAGTTCGTCATACACCAACAAGCAGTGATCGTATTTTCCTCCAGCACCGCTTGCAGGGCGTTCAGATCTATTCCTTCGGTGGGGCTCATGGGTATTTCAATGGCCTTGAGATTAAGAAGGTGGATGATCTGTAGTGCGGCGTAGAAGCCCGGCGACTCTATGGCAACAATATCGCCAGGTTTAGTGACTGTTTGCAGTGCAAGTGCGAGGCCCTCCATGGCACCGTTGGTGATAATAATCTCATCTGCTGAAACAGACAGGCCTGCCGCCATATAGCGTCTGGCTATCGCACCTCGCAGTACTTCATTGCCGGGACTCAAGTTACTGGAACTTGTTGCGGGGGTTAATCTGCGGTTGGCACGTGAAAGAGATTGACCCAGCTTTTGCAGCGGAAACAAACCGGATTCGGGAAAGACCGCACCAAGGGGAGCTATGTCTGAATTACCTGCGGCATCCAACACAGAAAAGACGAGGTCAGCCACTGCCACTGCGGTTCTGGTCGCAACGGGCTTTGTCGGTGTCGGTTCAGGAAGTTGAGTGAGTACGTTTTCACATACGTAGTAACCCGAGCGCTCCCGGGCGCGGACAAGCCCCCTACTCTCCAGCAGATAATAGGCTCGGAATACAGTGGACACACTGACCCCAAAACGGGAACTGGCCTGTCGTATCGATGGAGCTTTGTCACCGGGCACCAATAAACCATCACTGATCATTGCAGCGATCTGCTCTGCTAGTGCTTCATAGCGTTTTATCTGGAAACAATAAACTGATATGGTTTTTTATTCAATTTCTGGTTCTGTACTGATTTAGCAGTTTTTCGTAGCATTTAATTTACTATTCATTAACTGAGCGAGGCATAACCAATGAAATCTGTGAGTAAGCCCCCTTCCGCTAATGACGAGGACGTATCGACTCCGAACGTAACCGTTCTACAAGTGATAGGTAGTATTTTTGCATCATTTTTTGGCGTGCAGAGCTCCAAAAGCCGCAAGCGCGATTTTCAGCATGGCAAGGCCAGGACTTTTATCACTGTTGGCATTCTCATGACTGGGGTCTGGTATCTAACGATATACCTGGTCGTCACACTCGTACTGCGCGTGGCGAAGTAGGTCTGTACCCGTGTGATAAGCACCGCGAGATTTTGTGTGCAGATAGATCAAGCATTAAAGGAGAATGGTTCATGACGAAGTTAGCTGTTTTATTTGACTCTACAATGGCATGAGTTGATACGAGGGGTTGCCTGATGTTGCAAGCGATCAGATGGCGAATTCCGTCAAAGTCCTGAGTTAAATATTCCAAATAACCCGATCGCAAGGCGGGCATCATCATTGAAGCAACCTACTTTTTCTGACGCTTTAGTAGAGTAAGAAGCAGAAGACCTAAGTCAAACAGCCAGCTTGTTGCGGGCGATGGAATTGGAACGACAGACGGAGCAGAATAGGTTATAGGCCCGAAACTCGATGTTTCGCCAAAATGTAAAACGCCGTCCACAAAATCGGACGTATGGAACCCCAGTGAAGTACCTCCAGCGCCAATAAAACGCGGATA
>JBDNIE010000204.1:0-4479 GCA_041688425.1 Halioglobus sp.
CCGGCATGGGCCGCCAGCCTACCGCTGGCGGCGAGTGTTGACCAGATGGCGAGGTACGGAAAATGATGCCCTACAGACCCCAATTAGTAGTCTTTAAAGACGGCACTTACGGCGTGCGGCGCCGGGCCTGGACAGGGTATGAGTTTCGCGGTTTGCGAAGGACGCATATTTGGTGGTCCGGGCGGTACCTGCTGCCTAGTCAAAAACGGGCGTATTGCACAGGCACTAAGCTGGAGGCGGAAGCGGAGCTGGTCAGGTTAAAACGTCGCTACGTCCCGGAGCTGGCGGATAATGGCACCCCGGTGCAATCTGACTATGTCTGATATGACGGCTGTCAAATGCCCTTGCGGGGGGACGGCTGGCGAAATTATCAACGCGGCGGGGCGGTACCGGCGTGGCTGGTGGTGCCCGGCGTGCAACTATTTTAAGCAGGCCATTATCCGGGAAAGGGGTTTAGGCTCTGAACCCGAAAATACGAAAAAATTACGGGGAGCGATCCCCCCAACTTGAAGGAGTACCCGCATGGAATTAACACTGGAACAGTACGTCAACAATGCCATTGAAGCAGAGCAACAAGGCGTGCCGGTGGAGTGGAAAAAAGTCGCCGTTGAGCTGGCCCAGGCATCGCGTGTACATATTGACGCCTTGCACGCCACAATCAAAAGTTTGAAGGACGCCGGGGATAGCGAGGAGTGATTTATGAGTGACCTAAAAGACCGACTGAAATCGAGAGCGGATAGGATTTCCCTTGGTGAACACATTGCATGGGGCAGCGACAGGGGCCTAATGATCGAAGCGGCAGAGCGCATTGAGCAGTTGGAGGCAAGGAACGAAAAGCTGGAAGCGGAAGTAACTAACTGGAAAATCAGTATGGGTACAGCAATCGAGGAGCGCGATGAAACCAATGCAGAGCTAGAGGCAGAAAACGCTAGGCTAACAGGAATTTCGGAGTCTAAAAGCGCCTGTATCGCAGAGATGTTGAAGAAGGAATCCGCGATCAAAGAGGCCCTAATATTAGCGTGGGCAGAAGCATTCTGGCGAGCTGACGTGTCAAATAACGACAAGTACGATGCGCGTTGCAGAGCGGAATTGCGCTACTTAGTTGAGTTTGGAGAGTGATTTATGGCGAGGAAGGGGTTATGCGGATTGGGATTCTCCCGGTCGGCCCTGACCTTGCCACCCTATTAACCTGAAGCAGAGGGATTTATGAACTACATGGGTTAGCGCCGAGCCACCCCCTGCCGCTTCTCTACCGTCCTCATCGCGCCCAAGCCCAGCATCCCCAGAAGTATGGGCATCATCTCAGACAAATCCAGAGGTGCCATGTTGACCGTTGTATACGCCTCGATCATAGGGCCGAAAACTGGCGATATAACAAAGTTTAAAGCCATCGCCGCTACGCATACCCACCCTACTGCTGGACGCCAGCCACCGACGAATAGCGAGCCGCTTTCTGCCTCCGATTTATTGACGTTGAGCTGTGCCAGTGTCTGCTCATGCGCTTGTGTCGCGGCCATTGTTGACACGCGAAAAGCTATTTCTGCGGCCTTGTCCTTGTCCTCAATAAACTCGCTTATCAGGCTTGTGACTGGAGATATAAGCCCGCTTACTATGTCAGATAATGCCATTAGTGTAACTCGCAGTCGTAAAGGTTGAGCGCGTGAGATACTGCCTCGATGCGCTTTCGGATGCCCTTGGAGTTAGTATCTCTGTATTCTTTGTGGTCCAGAAACTCAATAGCCGCTTGATCGTACATGCCGCCGCGAACTAATCTCATGGCTTTGGGGGATAGTCCCAAGTCGCCCCGGTACTCCGACTGCACCAACTCGCGCTTGAGATATTCGGGATAGCTGTCATACGCCGGGAGCCGATTACGCACCCGCTGGATATGGTACTCTAAGGCTTGCGGGAACGTCTTATTCAGCCATACCCCCGTCTGCCCAACGTTATTGGTCAGTACGCCCGCCGAGCAAAAATACTCTTTTGTGCTGCATCCCTCGACCATAACAACACGATGCTCTATGTCGTTGAGTAAGCGCCCTAGCTGTTTCTCTACAGCGTCAACCGCCTGCCTGCCGTGTAGGATCATGGCTCACAGTACGACATACAGAATGGCCGGATAGATCACCAGCACTCTAACTATAGTCGAATACCATGCAATTCGCGGGCACTTGTCGAAGAATTCCTCTCCGATCGCGCTGGCTTTGTGGACTGTTTCAGCCAGTCCTCGCGCGTTACGAATCCCAGGGTATACTATTGTTTTTAGCTCTACCTGGTAGTCGCCCCACTGCTCCCGGCAGACTTCGATGTTTTTCCATATTCCGTCAACCATTGTGTTATCTCCTAGACGCTGCGGCAGCTTTTTGTAGTTCAGTTATCTGGCGGTCAAGGCTTGCGGCGTCTTGCTGTAGCAGCTTATGTTCGCGCTCGCCGGCACGGTTGAAGGCGTCAATTTCACCCTTCGTATAACGATCAGCCGACCGCGAGAGTAAGTCAGAACGCATTGCTTCCATTTGAATGTAGAGGCTGAGGCTACGCTCATTGGCGGCGGTAGCGAGATTTTCAGCACGCTCAACGCGGTTGTATATTGCAGCGGTTGTGCTCGCGTCAGCTTTGCCATGCAAGGCAGGACCAACACCCAGGCCGATACCAAACACGCCAGCGATAACAAGCCAAATACTGGCGTTTGGTATTCGAGTAACAGTAGATATAGTGGTTGCATCAGATTCGCCCATAGCCATCACGCCCTAAAATATTCATGCGTCTAACCGCCTAACAATCGCTTGCACCGCCGCTGCGAGGGCCGCCGTTATGCGACCGTAGTCGATACCGTCAGGGGTACCGTCTGGCGTGTAGCTCACAAAAGCCCCAAGCCCGCTGTCGTGGAATTCTTCCGCGATAAACCCTGCGGTTACTTGCGCGTCAGCGGGCTGCTCTATGCCGCGATAAAGAACAGGGCGCATCTGCATAACGGAATCAATAGTCGCAGGGTAGTCAATAATATCTTTTTTGCTGGCCCGAACGCTGGTACTGGCCTTAATCTCGCCAGAAGCGCTTATCACCAGTGGGCGTGCTGTCGCTGCGGTAGTGTTGTTATACGTTGTTATTGAAAGTAACTGGCCTCCTTCGCGGGCTTGTAAAACAAGAGCGCCCGTGGAGCTTGCCAGGTTGACGATATTCGCGTCCCCTGCCGCGCCGTCAACGCGCAAACGAGAGAAAAATCCGGGAACAGTGTCAGGCACATTATTGATGCCGACCTGCCCCCCACTGGCGATTTTTATGCCATTCACCCCGGCAGTAATCACCCCGGTACCCGCCGCTGTTATGTTGATAGGCGCGTCTGTAGTGGCGGCGGTAATTGCGTTAGTGCCGCCATCAAGAACCAGCGTAGCGACTCCTGTTGACGCAACTATGTCTCCTGTTCCTGTTGTAATAAGTTCTATTTTGCCGTCAACGGTTAGTGCTCGAATTCTGTCAGTACCGCCGTCCAATGTTAACGATGAAGGTCCTGTTGTCGCAATTACCTCTCCGGTGCCCGCCGCCCAGAGGGTGATAGTCGCGTCGGTAGTCAGGGCGCTAATTGCGTTAGTGCCGCCATCAAGAACCAGCGAAGCGACCCCTGTTGACGCAATTATGTCTCCGATTCCGGTTGTGGTGAGTTCTATATTTCCGGCAACGGTTAATGCTCGAATTCTGTCAGTACCGCCGTCTAATGTTAACGATGAAGGTCCTGTTGTGGAAATTATGTCTCCGGTTCCGGTTGTGGTGAGGGTGAGATCGCCGGTGGTGGACGCCAAAGCAAGAGCCCCCGCAGCAGTCGTAAGGGCAATCCCCCCGGTTAGACTGGTCAAGGCTATAGCGTCAGTGCCGCCGTCCACACTAACGGTGCCGCCCCCTGTTGTCGCAATTATGTCTCCTGTGCCCGTTGTAGTGAGTTCTATATTTCCGTCAACGGTTAATGCTTGAATTCTGTCAGTACCGCCGTCCAATGTTAAAGATGAAGGTCCTGTTGTCGCAATTATGTCTCCGATTCCGGTTGTGGTGAGTTCTATATTTCCGGCAACGGTTAATGCTCGAATTCTGTCAGTACCGCCGTCCAATGTTAACGATGAAGGTCCTGTTGTGGCAATTATGTCTCCGGTTCCGGTTGTAGTGAGGGTGAGATCGCCGGTGGATGTATTGAGCGCGGCACCGCCAGCGCCCGACGATACCAGCACAGCGCCGGTATTTACGTTTACTTTCAGGATGCTGTTAGGCACCCAGGCCGGGGCGGGTAGCGAGGCGTCCCACGCCAGTGTCTGGTCTGCAGTACCGTCTGCAGTAGCAGCTACCACCGGTAGCCAGGCGTCATCCGCTATGTTGCGCAAAAACAAACCGGTTGAGGTAATGCGGAGCTTATCGTTGCTCAATATCGAAAAACGCAAATCGCCTGCACCTGCGCGGTACAGGCCGGAAGTTTGCTCATTGGTGAACGCCGCG
>JBDNIE010000205.1:0-28293 GCA_041688425.1 Halioglobus sp.
GGGGCGGCCATCCGCGGGGCGGCCATCCGCGGGGCGGCCATCCGCGGGGCGAGCCTACAGGGAGATTCTGCCTCTTTTTATGGGGGCGTCTTTACGGCGTGTCCCGAAAACCTCCACTCGGTTTGGCACCGATCTGCCCGCGGAAGTAAAAGCCTGTTTGCTTAAACCATAGCCTCAAAATAACGGATAGCCTTGCGCAGGCCCTCCTCAAGCTCAATTTTCGGCTCCCAGTTCAAGGCTGATTTCGCGAAATCAATATTGGGCTGACGCTGCATCGGATCGTCATTGGGCAGCGGACGCGAAACAAGAATAGATTTTGACCCGGTCAGTTCAATCACTTTTTCGGCGAGCTGCCTGATCGTGAACTCATGCGGATTGCCCAAGTTTATCGGGCCGGTAATATCATCGTCAGTGTCCATCAAGCGGACGACCCCCTCGATCAGATCATCTACATAGCAAAAGGATCGCGTCTGCGAACCATCGCCAAAGATTGTGATCGGCTCACCGCGCAGTGCCTGCATGATGAAATTGGACACTACCCGACCATCATTGGGATGCATATTCGGGCCATACGTATTGAATATGCGGGCGACTTTTATACGCAGCCTGTGCTGCCTGTGGTAATCAAAGAACAGTGTTTCAGCACAGCGCTTGCCTTCGTCATAGCAAGAGCGCTCACCTATGGGATTGACGTGCCCCCAGTAAGCTTCCTGCTGAGGGTGAACTTGGGGGTCTCCATACACTTCGCTGGTAGATGCCTGAAGAATTTTGGCGCGCATACGTTTAGCCAAACCCAGCATATTGATTGCGCCATGCACGCTGGTCTTGGTCGTTTGAACCGGATCATGCTGATAGTGTATCGGCGATGCCGGACACGCCAGATTGTAAATTTCATCGACTTCTACATACAGCGGAAACGTAACATCGTGCCTGAGCAACTCGAAATTCGGTTCATCCAGCAACTCGATGATATTGTCCTTTATGCCGGTAAAAAAATTATCCACGCAAATAACATCGTGTCCCGCGCGAACCAGGCGTCGACAAAGATGGGAACCCAAAAATCCCGCACCACCTGTTACCAGTACCCGCTTTCTCAAATGCATGATGTTCTTATTATCCTCTCTGTGCTGTACGGCTTTCCCGGCTCTGCTGTTGCTTCCCGACTATTATCGCAAGAGCACCTGGCATAAGTCTCGCTGCTCTGTCCCTGCCGTCACCTGCAACCTGCAACCCAAATCCAGAAACGTTTCCAGCAGCAAAGCATCCCGCATTATCTGCCGGTTACACTCCGGATGCGCAATCAGGGGTCGGATACCGTGATCCAATAGCCACTTTTCCAGCTTTTCACTTCCCGGCACCACACGGCTGCGGCGAAATGCCAGCAACATGACCCTGTCGCCAAGCGCCGGCCGATATATTTTCGATAAAAAAAACCTCAACTCCAGACCACTAACCACCATGAATGCACGGTGAATGAACCATAGCGAGTTTGCACCACACCGCTGAACAAAAGCATTTACAGGAACATTTTCAGCCTGTCACTTGAGTTCGCCAGAGCGAGTGTTAGGGGCGGAATGGCGGCCACTGTAACCGCGCGCAACGGATAGTCTTTTTCGTACACGGGGTCCAGCAAAAGACTGAGCTAGCCCTGCATCTATATTGGCCCGGAACACAGCCTCAGCACCGCCAACGTCCTCAAGCATGCTCCACCAGTGCGCAAGTCACTCCTCGAAGGGATGGCGCAGCACAATCGTCTCTACGCGATCCGGACCCGTGGAGATAATATCAATAGGCGCACCGACGACGGATTCGATTTTCTCGATATAGTCACGCGCTGCCTGGGGCAGCTCTTCCAATGATTTCGCGCCTAATGTGGACTCGCTCCAGCCGGGCACCTCCTCATACACGGGCACCAGACCTTCGTAATCGTCAGAATCCAGAGGATTGGACACGGGCTCGCCCTTCTTGCAGGTATAGCCCACGCAAATACGAATTGTTTCCAGCCCATCCAGGACATCCAATTTCGTCAGGCACAGGCCGCTGACAGAATTAATATTGACGGCCATGCGCAGAGCCACCGCATCAAACCAACCACAGCGACGCGGTCGCCCGGTGGTGGCGCCAAACTCTTGGCCTCTCTCCGCTAAATGAGCGCCTGTGGCATCAAACAATTCTGTGGGGAAGGGACCAGAGCCAACACGGGTGGTATAAGCCTTGGTGATACCTAAAACATAATCAAGATACAAGGGACCAAAACCGGAACCCGTAGCTGTGCCGCCCGCCGTGGTATTGGAACTGGTTACGAAAGGGTACGTACCGTGGTCGATGTCCAGCAGAGAACCCTGAGCACCCTCAAACAGAATGTTCGTACCCGCTTTACGGTACTCATGCAAAATGGCGGTGACATCGTCCATCATCGGAAGTAATTCTGCGCCCATCTCAAGTGTCTCAGCCAGCACTTTGGCCACATCCAGAGGCTCCACGTTATAGTACTTTTCAAGGAAAAAGTTGTGGTACTCCATCACCTCGTGCAACTTGCGTGCGAAGCGTTTCTCATCCCTCAGATCACCCAGGCGCAGACCCCTGCGACCGACTTTATCCTCATAAGCAGGGCCGATGCCGCGGCCAGTAGTACCGATCTTCTCTGCTCCACGGCGGGTTTCACGCGCCTGATCCAGTGCCACATGGTAGGGCAGGATAAGGGGGCAGGCCGGCGATATCTTCAGGCGCTGGCGCACCGGTACGCCTTTGGCCTCCAACTCGGCAATCTCCTGCAACGCAGCTGCCGGCGATAACACCACCCCATTGCCGATCAAGCACGCGACATTTTCGCGCAAAATACCGGAGGGAATCAGGTGCAGCACCGTCTTCTCACCATTGATGACAAGGGTATGCCCGGCATTATGGCCGCCTTGGAAGCGCACCACGACGCCGACCTGATCGGTCAACAGATCAACAACCTTACCCTTCCCCTCGTCACCCCACTGGGTGCCAAGGACGACTACATTCTTACTCATTATATTGGCTCTTATATTAAAGCTGGCTGATTTCCATGTGCCGCCTGGATCGGCTACACATGCTCGTTGGTATTCAGGGAACGCACAGACCACTGACCACTGTGTTCAACGAATTCACGGTCGCAGCGGGGATCGGGATCTCCAGACAAGCAGTTAATCACTATCTCACCTGTGGCCCTCAGCTTACGCACCTGTTGGTCAAGTGCCGCATCATCCGTATCTGGCATGCTGATCGCACCGCCAATAACCGCAGGCTTGGGCAGTAAACTCACCAATGCCTTCAGGTCAGTATTAAAGCCTGTCGCTGGCCTCGCCCTGCCATAAACGGCTCCGACATCATTGTATCGACCACCATTGGCCAAAGCCTGTCCGCTGCCCGCCACATAGGCGGCAAAGACCAGACCTGTGTGGTAGTGATAGCCGCGCAGTTCCGCCAGGTCAAAATAAATATCCAGGTCCGGCAGCTGACAGCGAATATCGCCCGCCACTTGCTGCAGCGCATCA
Source organism: Halioglobus sp. (assembly GCA_041688425.1). Lineage (GTDB taxonomy): Bacteria > Pseudomonadota > Gammaproteobacteria > Pseudomonadales > Halieaceae > Marimicrobium. The sequence continues at coordinate 3,522 of JBDNIE010000205.1, forward strand.
ACGCCCGCCAACGCATCCGGCACGTCCTCGGCAAATAACGTCCGAGCTTCACTGAGCACGGTTTCATCCCCATGCAAATCGACGAGTGCAATAATAAGCGCTGCGATAGTCGACTCCGCATCTGCCAGCGCGAGACGCAGGTCAGGCACCGATTTACGTTGCAGAGCATCAAAAACCGTCTTTTCTTTGGCGCCACTGAGACCCGCTTTTGCCAACACCGCCTCGTAGATACCCACATGACCGAGATCGAGCGTCACTCCGGCAAGTCCGGCGGCATCCAGAGTCGCTAGCATCAGGCGCACAATCTCTACATCGGCACCTAGGCTATCATCGCCGTACAACTCCGCCCCCAATTGCATGGGCGAACGCGAAGCCAGCAGGGATTTCGGACGGGTATGAAGGGTGGAACCGGCATAACACAGCCGCGTCACGCCATCCTCTGCCAGACTGTGGGCATCCATACGGGCCACCTGAGGGGTGATGTCCGCACGAATTCCAAGACTGCGGCCACTCAACTGGTCTGTCAACTTGAAGGTGAGCAGGTCAAGATCCTCGCCCAGGCCAACCAACAGCGATTCGGTGAACTCAACCATCGGCGGTATGACAAGGCGATACCCCCAACTACGGTACAAATCCAGCAACGCTCGGCGCAGGGACTCGATAGACTCTGCCTGCGCAGGGAGAATCTCCTCCATTCCATCGGGAAGCTGCCAGTGATCTACTGTCGACATCTGATTTTCCCGACCCTAATGCACTAAATACAGAATAACGACACCGAACAGCATACAGATCAGACCGATAATTCGTATCGTCCGGTCGTCCATTTTCTCGGCCATTGTTAGTATGTCTCGCCAGCGATTCGGGCTCGCAAAGGGCAGCACACCTTCGATGATTAAAACCAGCGCAATCGCAACCGGAAGTGTCTGCCAGAAGTCCACATGCTCTCCCGTACTGAAACCGCAGCACCTGAGCTCGCCAATCTTCGCGTACGGCGTTCGATCGGCGTGCTCAGGCTATCTTGCGCTTATTCCTGCCCGCCTCGGGGATCTTTCAGGTAGCGAAAAAACTCGCTGTCGGGTTGCACCAGTATAATATCACCGTTACCCTGAAAGGAATCCTGATAGGCCCGCAGACTGCGAGTGAAAGAGTAAAACTCTGGATCATCGTTAAAGGCGTTTGCGTAGATACTGGTCGCAGACGCATCGCCCTCACCACGAATCAACTCGGCATCACGGTAGGCGTTAGCTTTTAACACCGTGACCTCACGATCCGCCGCCGCACGTATACCCTCAGCAAGTTCCTGCCCCTGGGAGCGGTGCTCTCGCGCTTCCTTCTCACGCTCGGCGTTCATCCGCAGATACACGGACTCGGATACATCAGGCGGCAAATCGATTTTCTTGACGCGCACATCAACCACTTCGACGCCGAGCTTGTCCTGAGCGACCAGCGTGAGCTCATCCGTCAGCGCCTGCATCAACTCGTCACGCTCACCGGATACCGTTTCCTGAATGGTGCGCACGGCCACCTGATTACGCAAACCGTCATTGATACGCTGTGACAGCAAGACCATGGCGCGGGATTGATCACCATTAGTCGCCGTATAAAACTTCTCGGTATCCGACACCTTGAACTTGGCATAGGAATCCACGATCAGCGCCTTTTTCTCCTGCGTAAAATAGCGTTCGGGGGTCGAATCCACCGTCAGCACCCGTCCATCAAACTTGCGCACATTATTGACGAAGGGGATCTTGAGATGAAGTCCAGGCTGAATATCGGGATTAACCACCTCGCCGAACTGCAGCATTACTCCGCGCTCCGTCTCTTTAATAATGTAGAGCGAGTTACTGAGCAATAAAACCGCCGCGAGAGCGAGAAAAATAAGCGTTACATTACGTCCAGACATATTTATCGCCCTCCCCGGCGGTCGTCAGAAGCAGCGGCATCTTTGCGCAACTGCTCGGTTACCGCATTGGTCAATTCACGAAAACCGGCACTGTCGCTGTCCATGCCCCGCACATTGCCAGAACTGGCGCGCTGGCTCCGTTCGGCAAGTTTATCCAGCGGCAGGTACATCATATTATTGCCGCCCTCCACGTCAACCAACACCTTGTTGGTTTGGCTAAATACGGTCTGCACCGCATCCAGATACAACCGTTCACGCGTCACCTCAGGCGCCTTGCGATACTCCTCCAGCAAACGACTGAAGCGCTCAGCCTCACCTTGAGCATTGGCTATGACCTGCTCCCTGTAGGCGTTGGCCTCTTCAATCTGGCGCTGAGCACCGCCGCGAGCCTCGGGAACAATCCCTTTGGCGTAGGCCTGCGCTTCATTCTTCAGCCTTTCCTCATCTTCCCGGGCCTTGATAACGTCGTCAAAAGCGGCCTGCACTTGCGTTGGCGGTTTAGACTCATCTATGGTCACCTTGCTTATCAATATGCCGGTTTCATACAGGTTGAGGTACTCCTGCAGACGCTGCTGCACGTCTATCGCAATCTGCGCACGGCCCTCTGTTAGCACCATATCCATGCTAGCCCCACCCGCCACATGGCGCAGCGCACTCTGCGCTGCATGCTGCAACGAGCGCTCGGGATCACGCACCTTGAGGGCAAAATTCAAGGGATCGTCGATAACATATTGCACCGAGAGTTTAACTTCCACGATGTTTTCATCTTGCGTCAGCATACTTTCGCGGAAGCTGACCGCTCGCACCCTGGTAACATTCAACAACGTCACATCATCAATCAGAGGCGGGTTCCAGTGCAAACCAGGCTGCACGGTATCGTGGTACTCACCGAAACGCAGGACTACACCGCGTTCCTGCTGATCGACCTGATAAAAGCCCATCGCGGCCCATATGACCACCGCAACGAGGGCGATCAAGCCCACCGCCGCTGCAGAAAAACCCGACGAGCCGCCACTTCCGCCTGAGGATTTACCTCCGCCGAAGAGTCCACCCAACTTGGCCTGCAGCTTTTTAAGTGCTTCATCCAGATCGGGCGGTCCTTGATCACCACCACCCCATGGGTCTTTTGGCTTATTGTTGCCGCCACCCGGTTCATTCCAGGCCATATCCAACTCCTAGTTTTTTAACGAAAAACAGTCTATCAAATTTTTTAACCCGGGTGCGTAATGATATCCATCACAGCTGCCACTAATAATGCGGCTCCGGGGCCTTTTTCATCAATCGGTTCCAGTCTGCTCGCGGCAGACGCACACTCAAGTGCGCCACACCGTCATCCCCATAATCCTCCGTTTCAACCGCGCCCATGCTGTATAGCGCCGCACGCAAACTCCCTTCCCTAGGATCCAGGTACAAATCCTCAGTTACCATGTCATGACCAACCAATTCCGCTATTGCCTGCAACAACAACTCGCTGCCAGCACCACTGGCAGCACTTAACCAAACGCGCTCAGGCACTCCATCAGCATTGCGCTCCAACCGCGGTGCCTGCTCCAATAAATCCAGCTTGTTAAAGACTTGCAGCTGCGGGATATCTTCAGCGCCAATCTCAACTAATACTTGCTGCACCTCATCCATATTCCTGTCGCGCTCCTCAGTAGCAGCATCGACCACATGCAGCAGCAGTTCTGCATTGAGGGTTTCCTCCAGTGTCGCCTTAAATGCATCCACCAGCTTGTGTGGCAAATGGGCAATAAAACCGACAGTATCAGCAAGCACAACAGGACCGACGTTATCCAACTCCACCCTGCGCAGTGTTGGGTCCAGCGTCGCGAACAACTGATCCGCCACATAAACAGTGGAGTCTGTGATGCGATTGAAAAGTGTCGACTTACCCGCATTGGTGTACCCGACGATAGCGACGGTGGGTATCTCAGCTCTGATCCGCGAACGCCGGCCCTGCTCGCGCTGTTTGCGGACTTTTTTCAACCGCGCAGTAATTGACTTGATGCGCACACGGAGCAAGCGCCGATCGGTCTCCAACTGGGTTTCACCTGGCCCGCGCAGTCCGATACCCCCCTTTTGCCGCTCCAGGTGCGTCCAACCGCGCACCAAGCGCGTCGACATATGCTGTAACTGGGCCAATTCGACCTGCAATTTCCCTTCGTGTGTTCGAGCCCTCTGCGCGAAGATATCCAGTATCAACCCGGTGCGGTCCAACACTCGACACTGCAACTCTTTCTCCAGATTGCGCTCCTGGCTGGGGCTGAGCGCATGATTAAACATCACGATCTCTGCGCCAGTTTCGCGCACTTGCTCGCCAATCTCTGTCAGCTTACCGCTACCCACAAAAGTGCGCGGATGAGGTGCGACACGGGAACCCATCACGAAGGCCACCGGATCACCGCCGGCACTCAACACGAGTTCCTCGAACTCCCGAGGGTCCTCGCGCTCCAGTTCGCTGGCAATGTTCAGGTGGACGAGCACAGCACTCTCACCCGAATCGGGACGATCAAAAAACAACATTACCTCTTCAAGGCAAGACTAAACGGGGACGAGCACCCTGCAAGCAACCGCCTGCAGCACACTTAACTGACGTCTTCGTCATCGTCCTGTGGGCTTTGCAAGGGAACACGCACCACTCGTGAAGGAACAACGGTGGAAATCGCATGCTTATAGACCATCTGGCTGACAGTATTCTTCAGCAACACGACAAATTGATCGAATGATTCGATCTGGCCCTGCAGCTTTATCCCATTAACCAAATAAATAGAAACAGGTACTCGTTCCTTACGCAGAATATTCAGATAAGGGTCTTGTAGTGTATGCCCCTTTGACATAACGCTCTCCTATAGCAGCTCAAATCGAGCCAAAAAAATAATGTGGACCTGCCTCTTACCGATCAGCGCAATAGAGTGCTTGCCGACGTCCAAGGAAGGTAGATACAAGGCCTCTAGTTCGGCCGCGGTGCATTATAATGCATTTGCACCAGACTTATAGTGGGGACCGTTGCAAATAGTTCAAGGCCATTGCCACAGGTTCTTTCACTGCTCTTTGCGCACAGGTATCCACGGCCACGTTTCGTGCCAGCTTTCCCGACTCGTCGGTATAAATCCAATTGAGGTCCGGCCACTTTCGCAACCAGGTCAGCTGCCGTTTGGCCAGCTGACGCGTCGCAGCCACAGCATTCTGAGCAGCCTCTTCCAGACTGCACTGCCCGTCAAGATATTGCCACAACTGCCGATACCCGACAGCGCGGGCTGCGGGCAGTGCAGCATGCAGGTCCGAACGCTGTTGCAGCAGACTCACCTCCTGCAATAAGCCGGCGGCTAACATCCGCTCAAACCGCAGCGCTATACGCTCGTGCAGCACCGCTCGCTCCAGTGGGCAAATCGCCAGTTGCACCACACGATATCGATCAAACGCCGACTCGCCCTCTTTACCGTGCCACTGGGTCATCGATACGCCGCTCGCCAGATAAACCTCCAGCGCACGACTGAGTCGCTGCGAATGATGCGGATGGATGCGCGCGGCGGCTTGCGGGTCAACCCGCGCCAGTTCCTGATGAATATAAGGCCATCCGTGCATCTGCGCTTTAGCGGCAATCTCAGCACGAATGTCGGGGTCGGCCGCGGGCATCTCGGACAAGCCCTGCAAAAACGCCTTGAAGTACAGCATAGTGCCGCCGACCAACAGCGGTGTTTTGCCGCGCTCAAGGATCTGCATCACCACATGATTGGCATCCGCCACAAAATCGGCCGCAGAATAAACTTCGGCAGGATCTCGAATATCAACGAGATGATGGGGGTAGTCGGGTTTGGCGCTGCCGATATCCAGGCCGCGATACACCAATGCGGAATCGACGCTGACCAACTCACAATCGAGTCGCTGTGCCATCGCTATGGCCAGATCGGTCTTGCCCGAGGCAGTAGGACCCATCAGACAGACTAACAGTGGCTTCTCGGCGCTCATCGCTAAATCAGCGGCCGCGCAGAAACAGCTTGTCCAGTTCGTCCAGTCCCACTTGAATCCAGGTAGGCCGACCATGGTTACACTGGCCAGAACGCTCGGTTTCTTCCATGTCCCGCAGGAGAGCATTCATCTCTGGAATGGTGAGCCGACGATTGGCACGCACGGAGCCGTGACAGGCCATGGTCGACAGGATTTCATCCATGTGCGCCTCAATACGCTCTGAGTTACCGAACTCGATCAGGTCGGCAAGCACATCACGCAACAATTGCTCTACATTGGAATCGCGCAGCACCACCGGAATCTGGCGGATAACCAGACTCTCATCACCACCCTCTTCTACTGCAAGCCCCAGACGCTCGAACAATTCCCTATGCTCGACAGCAATCTGCACCTCGCGCTGGCTGACCGCTACCGATTGCGGCACCAGTAATGGCTGGCTGCGAATGCCGGTCTCGTCACGCGCAGCCTTGAGGCGCTCATAGGTAATGCGCTCATGGGCTGCATGCATATCCACCAGCACCATGCCATGAGCATTCTCAGACAGAATATAAATCCCCTTCAACTGGGCCAGCGCATAACCCAGTGGCGGAACCTCTTCGGGAGACTCCACTGCAGGCATACCGTGCAAGCGCGCATAACTGCGCAACTGCTCGGCTACCTGGCCGGCGCCCGACGCAGCAACGCCAGACACAGACCCGCCGAAACTTCGACCGGGAACAGTCTGCCGACGGGTTCCCGGCGCTCCCCAGGCCAGGGCGCTTTGACTGCGGATCTCACCAGTGACCGTGTCTATCACCATGCCATCGTCGGTTGGCAGCAAAGACGCCGCTAACGGGTCGCGCTCAGACTCCTGCCCGGGCCGCACATCGGCCAGCGCGCGATGCAAACTGGAAAAAATGAAATTGTGCACCGCACGACCATCGCGAAACCGCACCTCATGCTTGGTCGGATGGACATTCACATCGACCTGCGCCGGATCAAGCTCCAGATACAGTACAAAGGCAGGGTGGCGGCCGTGATACAACACATCGCGATAGGCTTGCTTGACGGCATGAGCGACCAGCCGATCCCGAATGACGCGGCCATTAACGAAGAAATACTGCAAGTCCGCCTGACTGCGAGAAAACGTCGGCAGCCCCACCCAACCGGACAAACGGTAAGGCGTCGCCTCTGACTCGATCGCGATAGCCTGCTCCATAAAGGCCGGGCCACAGACTGCCGCCACGCGGCGCTGAGTCTCGGCCTGAGCAGCGGCTGCTTTTAAGTTGTGCACCACTTTGCCGTTGTGGCGCAACGTAAATGCCACGTCGAAGCGCGACAACGCCAGACGCTTCACCACTTCTTCGAGATGGTTAAACTCAGTCTTTTCGGTACGCAGGAACTTGCGCCGGGCGGGCGTATTGAAAAACAGGTCACGCACTTCCACCGTTGTGCCACGAGGATGCGGTGCGGGTTTGAGTTGCACCTCCATTTCGCGCCCTTCACAGGCAGCGCTGCTGCCCTCACTGCCCTGCTCACTGTCATTACTGGTCAGTGTCAGGCGCGACACCGAACCGATACTGGCCAGCGCCTCACCGCGAAACCCGAGGCTACCAACGCATTCCAGATCTTCCAGTGAGGTGATTTTGCTGGTGGCGTGACGGGCCAGTGCCAAAGGCATATCTTCAGCGGGAATGCCATTGCCGTTGTCCCGAATCCGGATCAGTTTGGCGCCTCCGCCCTCCACATCAATATCGATGCGGGTAGCACCCGCATCAAGGCTATTCTCCAAGACTTCCTTGGCGACAGATGCGGGACGCTCGACCACTTCACCAGCGGCAATCTGGTTGGCCAGCCTGGAACTGAGCAAAAGAATTTTGGGCATTGCGGCGGTTTATCAGCTCTTGGGGATATTCAGCTTCTGTCCCACCAGAATCTTCGAACTGTTGTTGATGCTGTTGTAGCTCTTGAGTTCGGCCAGTGGAATACGAAAGCGATCGGCAATGTCCGAGAGTGTATCACCTCGCGCGATGATGTACTCATGACCACTCTGCTGCTTCTGCCACGCCAGCATTGTTCCCGATGGTGGATGCTCCATGAACCACTGCCTGATACCGCTGTGGATGGCCATGGCCATCTTCTGCTGGTAGCTGCGTGTCACCAGCATATTGGACTCCTGCGGATTGGAGATAAAACCGGTCTCGATTAAAATAGAAGGTATATCGGGCGACTTTAATACGGCGAAACCCGCCTGCTCTACCTGGCGTTTATGCAGTTTGGCGATGCTATCCATATTGCGCAGCACCTTATCCCCCAATTTCAGGCTGGTATCCAATGTCGATGTCATGGAAAGATCCGCCAACACGCCCGCTAGCACATCGTCTTTATCCGCAAGGCTTACGCCACCCACCAGATCTGCCGCATTCTCACGCTCTGCCAAATAATCAGCGGCCGTGCTGGTAGCACCCCCGGTTGAAAGAGCATAAACCGAAGCACCGTGCGCCTCCTTGCGCTTAAAGGCGTCGGCATGAATGGAAACAAACAGGTCCGCCTGATGCTGACGGGCCAAATCCCTGCGCCCCTTGAGGCTGATATAGTAGTCACCGGTGCGGATCATCGTCGGCCGAAAGCCACTGTCGGCTTTGAACAGCGCCGCCAACTCCTTCGCAATGGCCATGACGACGTCCTTTTCCCGCGCGCGATTCGGACCAATGGCGCCGGGATCTTCGCCGCCGTGACCGGCGTCGATGGCGATGATAACGTCACGTTTGGCGGAGTGTTGAACAGATTTTTTGACCACGGCAGTCTTGGTTACCTGATCATAAAGATCGAGCACCAGACGATCACCTGCCTGTTCATTCGCCTTCAGAGTAAAGCTACGCGGATCGACATCGTCGGATATTTCCAGCACTACGCGCAGGTTATTCCCCTCGCGCACACCCGAGCGCACTGATTTCACCGGGGTATTGTCCAGCTTCAGCTTGCTCAGGTCTGCTCGTAGATTAGTGCCCTGGAGATCAAGCACGATGCGACTGGGACCAGACAACACGATAAGCGAGTGTTGCGCAGGGCCGGAAAGATCAAAAACGATACGCGTATGGTCGGGTGCTCGCCACAGACGCACGTCATGCACCTCAGCCGCCCACGCGGAAGAGCTACCCAATAACCCCAGGACTATTAAGATTACCCACGCCCTGCCCATAACACTCCCGCACGTTTGCTTTGCTTTTTACTTCAGGGTTGAGTCTCTGCCCCGGATTCGACGCTCATGCGCGCCAGAATCCGCCTGCCCTGCGCGGTCGCAGCGCGAAACACTAAGCAGCGCCCCTGACCTTGCCGCGCTATGGTAATCACTAAATCAGCCGAGGGCAAAGCGCCCGAGCCTCGCTCAGGCCATTCCACCAGACAAACCGACAAATCACCAAAATAATCACGTATACCCATGAACTCCAACTCCTCCGGGTCGCTCAGGCGATACAAATCGAAATGGTAGACGTCCAGCTCGCGCAAGCGATACGGTTCGACCAGCGTGTAAGTGGGGCTCTTAACCGCCCCAACATGGCCCAGCGATTGTATGAACCCCCGGCTGAACGTGGTTTTCCCCATGCCGAGGTCGCCCTTCAAAAACACCACCATGCCCGGCTCGAATGCAGTGCCCAGCCGCGCTCCCAGACTGACCATCGCGGCCTCATCGGATGCCGCCATCGACTGCTGATCAATCGTCATTGGAGCAATGCACGCAGGCGCGGAATGAGGTCCGACGCTACCAGACCGCGCTGCCCTTCTTCAGCCGCGATATCGCCAGCCGCGCCGTGCAGGCAAACGCCAAGTGCTGCCGCCTCCAGCGGCGCCAGGCCCTGGGCCAGCAGCGCGCCAATCACGCCGCTCAGCACATCGCCCATACCGCCACTGGCCATACCCGGGTTGCCGTAATCACTGAGCAGTACACTGTGTTCGTCCGCGATCAGACTGCCATTCCCCTTGAGGACTGCCACGCCTCCATAGCGTGCCTGCAAGGCGCTGACAGCCGCAAACCTGTCCGCCTGCACAGCGTCAGTCTCGCATGACAATAGCCGCGCAGCCTCGCCAGGGTGAGGGGTCAACACACGGTTCTCAGCAGGGCCGGTCACACCCAGTGCACCACTGGCCAGCAAATTCAGGCCATCGGCATCCAGTACTAGCGGCTTGCCGCTGGCTATGGCGCGCCGCAACAGGTCTGTGGCCCAGGGGGACTGCCCCAAACCAGGGCCCACTACCAATACATCCGCAGCCTCCAGCATGGGCGCAAAGTCCTCGGCCGAAATAACACCGCGCGGCATCACTTCAGGCGTCCGCGCCACGAGTGCGGCGACATGTTCCGGACGCGTCGCGACTTGCACCAGGCCAGCACCGCAGCGCAGGGCTGCTTCCGCGGCCAGTGCAACTGCGCCGGCCATGCCGTAATCGCCGCCCACCACCAGCACGGTTCCGTAAAACCCTTTGTGTGCTGTGGCCGGTCGCGCAGGCAAGCGCTCCAGCAGCAGCTCCAGGTCCAGGCGGGTGCAATCTACCGGAAGAGCTGCGTAGACTTCAGCGGGCACCGCCAAATCTGAAAAGTGCACCGTGCCTACATAGTCCGGCGCGCTATGCGTGAATAAACCGCGCTTCAAACCGATAAATGTCACAGTGAGATCAGCGTGCACGGCACAGCCGAGTACCCGACCGGTGTCGGCGCATAGCCCCGACGGAATATCGACAGCCAGCACCGCCGCGGGGCAGTCATTGATGGCGTTAATGGCCTGAACATACTCATCGCGCACATCACCTGTCAGTCCAGTGCCCAGCATGGCATCGACAATCACTCCTTCAGGCGCTAACTGCGAGCCCTCAAACGGCACAATATTGACCCCATTGCCAAGCGCCTGCTGCCGCGCCAGCTTGGCATCACCAGCAATCTTTTGTGGATCGCCCAATTGGTAGACGATGGCGTCGATACCGCGTTTATGGGCCAGATCGGCAATCAAGAAACCGTCGCCGCCGTTATTGCCAATGCCGCACAGAACCTGCAGACGCTTAGTGTCGGGCCAGGCGCTCAGCAGACACTGAAACGCATACTCGGCGGCGCGCGACATCAAGGTAATACCTGGAATATGGTGCTCGTATATGGCGCAGTGATCGAGAGCGCGGGTTTGTTCTGCGGTGTACAGCGTTTCGGTGCTAAACATTTTTATCACTCTGTCTGTTGCTGTTTTAATTCTCTGTGTCGAATGGTGCTTGCTTAAGCTTAAGCCAAAAGTGGCACTTACTTTCACTGCTAACCCGGCGCCAAACCGAGTAGAGCTTTTCGGGATAGGCCGTAAATACGCCCTTGCAGGCTCGCTTCACGGATGGCCGCCCCGCCCATCCATCGGCTCAGACGATCCTGAAACTAAAGTAAGTGCCCCTTTTTCCCTGTGCATTTTTTCGACTCACAGTCTCTGGCAGCGGAAATAAGCACATAAACTATCTAGTTCTGTCAGAATTATAACCACAAGTCATCCAGCGGTCGTTCCAAATTGTCGCAACAACTCACACCACAAAACACCGAAGCGCTGCTGCAAAGGATCCGCGAGTGGGCCGCAGAGCTGGGGTTTCAACAAGTGGGCGTCACTGACGTCGACTTCAGTGAGCACGAAGTCTATCTGCAAAAATGGCTGGCGCAGCATTATCACGGCAGTATGGCGTATATGGCGCGCCATGGCAGCAAGCGAGCCCGACCGGATGAACTGGTGCCGGGCACGCTGCGGGTTCTTTCGCTGCGCATGGACTATCTGGAACCAGACACGCAACCGCTGAAAATTCTGGCAGCGCCGGAGAAGGCCTATATTTCTCGCTACACCCTTGGCCGCGACTACCACAAATTGATTCGCAAGCGCCTGGCACAATTGGCCCGCCGTATTGAGGACGAGGTGGGCGGCGGACAGTATCGCGCCTTCGTCGACAGCGCCCCTGTGCTGGAACGCGCCGCTGCCGAAAAGGCAGGACTGGGGTGGATCGCCAAAAATACCATGTTAATCAACGCCGATGCCGGCTCCTGGTTTTTCCTCGGCGAGATATTTACCAACTTACCGCTCCCGGTAGACGTACCCCACAGCAGCAAACACTGCGGCACCTGCACGGCCTGCCTGGACATTTGCCCGACCAATGCGTTTACCGGCCCGTTCCAACTCGACGCCCGCAAGTGCATCTCATACCTCACCATCGAGCACCATGGCAGCATCGACCCCGAACTCAGGCCGTTGATGGGCAATCGCATTTTCGGGTGTGACGACTGCCAGCTCTGTTGCCCGTGGAATAAGTTCGCGCAGGCCACAGACGAGGCCGACTTCAAGCCTCGGCACGGCTTGGCCGACGCGGATCTGGTGACGCTGTTCACTTGGGAGGAAGCAACCTTCCTGGAGAAAACGGAGGGTTCTGCGATCCGCCGCATCGGCCATGAGCGCTGGCTGCGCAATTTGGCAGTGGCGCTGGGCAATGCGCCCCGCTCGGAGGCCATCGTCAACGCACTCCAGAGCCGCCGCAGTCACCCTTCGCCGCTCGTGCAGGAACACGTCGACTGGGCACTGCAACAGCACGGTGTTATGACAGCTTGAGAAAGTGCTCGCGGTAGTAGCGCATTTCGTTGATAGACTCGCGGATATCGTCCAACGCCAGATGGGTGCCAGTCTTGTTAAATCCGGCTTCAAGCTCTGGTCGCCAGCGCTGCATCAGAATCTTCAGGGTGCTCACATCCAGATTGCGATAGTGAAAGTAGGTCTCCAACGCCGGCAGGTGCCGCGCCATAAACCGTCGGTCTTGGCAAATAGTGTTACCACACATAGGAGACGCTCCGCGCGGCACCCACTGTTCCACAAAGGCGATAGTCTCCTGCGCGACCCTCTGCTCGTCGTAGTCGCTGGCCTTCACCCTGCTGACCAAACCAGAGCGGGTGTGGTGGGTGGTGTTCCACTCATCCATTGCATGTAACTTCGCATCACTCTGGTGTACCGCGATCACCGGCCCTTCGGCCAGCGTGTTCAGATTTGTATCCGTCACAATCGTGGCGATTTCAATGACTGCATCTCTGTCCGGATCCAGGCCTGTCATTTCCATATCGACCCAAATGAGGTTGCTGGCGTTTTGCATCCGGTGTATACCTGTCTTGAATAAAGAAGCCGCAGTGTAACAAATTGCCTCGACAGACCAAGCACGTATCCCAATAATGCTCGCATGAGTAAACGCAAACTCAGTCGCCAGCAGGCCTGGCGCATCGAGAAAATTCAGGGGGAGCGCGCCAAACGCGCCGCACGCCGTGATACGGGCGCGCAGGATGCGTTAAGCGGCGGCGAACTGGGCCCTGAACAGGATGGGCTGGTTATCGCCCACTACGGCACGCAGGTCGCCGTCGAATCCGAACCGGGCTGCAGTCAGCGCTGTCATTTGCGCGCTAACCTTGAGGGGCTGGTTACTGGTGACAGAGTAGTCTGGTGTGAAGGCGATCCTATGGGCGTAGTGGTCGCGCAGCGCGAGCGTCACAGTGTATTGTCGCGACCCGACCCCTATGGCAAACTGAAACCGGTAGCCGCCAACATCGACCAGATTATGCTGGTCATTGCACCCTTCCCGGAACCCCACGCCAACCTCGTCGACCGCTATCTTGTGGCCGCTGAAGTCGTCGGTATTGAACCGGTCATCCTCCTCAACAAGACAGATTTACTGGAAAATGAGCCTGCGCTACAAGAATCCATAGAGGCACTACTGGCGATCTACCCGACTCTCGGTTATCGTGTAATACGCACATCGATCAAGGACAGTGGCCTGGCAGAGCTGCACAGCGCACTGCAAGAGCGCACCAGTGTCTTGGTCGGGCAGTCCGGCGTGGGCAAGTCGTCGCTGGTGAATGTGCTGCTACCCGATGCGGATATCCGCGTCGGAGCGCTGTCAGAGAGCACGCAGAAAGGCACTCATACCACTACAACAGCCCTGCTACTGCACCTGACCTGCGGCGGCACGCTGATCGATTCGCCCGGTATTCGGGAATTTGGTTTGTGGCATATGAACAGGGATCAGGTAGCGCAGGGTTTCCGCGAATTTCGTCCATTACTGGGGACATGCAAGTTCCGCGATTGCCAGCATGAGCATGAGCCGGGCTGCGCTATTCTTCAGGGGGTTGAAGCGGGAGCGATCAGCGCGCGGCGGCTGGATAGTTACAGACGTATTATTGTGAGCTTGGATGAGACATAGGTCAGTGTCCGGAACTATGCAAACGAGCCCAACGCCTCACCCATCCGAGTCAAAGTCCCAGCACCAAACCGCTCATCAAACGACACAACATCCTTGGGAAACAACAAAATCACCGTAGAACCCAGCATAAAGCGCCCCATCTCATCGCCCTTGGCAAGCTCCACAGACTCAGGAAGAGTCAGGTAATCCACAGTCACAGGCCGCTTCGGCGGCGGCGCCACAGGGCCCGACCAAACCGTTTCGATACCGGCCACAATCATCGCGCCTACCAGTACCATCGCCATGGGACCAAACTCAGTATCGAAATAGCAGACAAGGCGCTCGTTGCGGGCGAACAGCCGATCAACATTCTCTGCTGTCACGCCGTTGACCGAGAACAACTGACCCGGGATATAGCATGTTCCGGTCAAGCGCCCCGCCACCGGCATATGTAAGCGATGATAATCCTTGGGCGCCAGGTAGATGGTGGCGAACTGGCCGCCTGCAAACTGCGCCGCTCGCGCGACATCACCGCCCAGCAAATCTTCCGCTGAAAAATAACGCCCCTTGGCCTGAAACAGCAGCCCATTGGCGATCTCACCCAATTGGCTGATCGCCCCGTCGGCAGGGCAGAGGATATCGGCAGCAGCAAGCGGGCGCGCACCCTCGCGTAGCGCACGAGTAAAGAAATCGTTGAAACAGGCATAGCGCGTATAATCAGACTCGGCCGCCTCCGACATATCAACGCCAAAGTGACTGATGAACCGCCTAATGAGCCTGTTTTTTAACCACTGAGGATGACGCAGTGCAGCCAGAAATCCCGTGCAGCGAGACAACAGGTGTTGCGGCACAATGTTTTGAAACAGAATAAATAGTGTGTTCATAATACCTTTGCAATGTGCAGACGAAATGAAATATAAAACCCTGCGCATTGTAACCGGCATTCACTTTTGCACAATGTACGGACCCGACAACTCGATGCGCAGCCAACACATAATGCCGAGAGTATGAGATCGTGATCACGACCAGTGACCAGGGCCGTTTGTAAAACTGTTACAGGTTCTCCTCTGCGAACGCAGCAAGACGGGAACGCACTATCCCTTTGACATGCATAATGCCCGCATGCGGGTAATTTTTACTCTTCTCCACCAGGTATGTCAGCCCCGAGGTAAGCGGTGAAATATACTTGTTGTCGATCTGCGCGAGATTGCCCAGCACCACAATTTTTGAATCGGCGCCCACTCGGCTGATTATCGACTTGAGTTGAAACTGCGTCAGGCCCTGGGCTTCATCAATGATGATATAGGCATTATTGAAGGAGCGTCCGCGCATGAAATTGAGCGACTTGAACTGGATATTGGCGCGCTCTTTCACATAGTTGATACTGCCGTTGCACGACTCATCTGCACCGTGCAGGATCTCCAGGTTGTCGTCGAACGCGGCCAACCACGGCGCCATTTTCTCCTCCTCTGTCCCGGGCAGAAAACCGATATCCTCGGCAATAGGGGTCGTGGAGCGCGCCACAATTAACTTGCTGAACCTGCGTTGCTCCAAAATCGCATGTAAACCATAGGCTAGCGCCAACAGGGTTTTGCCAGAACCCGCGGGACCGGTCATTACCGTCATATCCACGCCGTCGTCGTCCAGCAGAGACATCGCCATGGCCTGCTCAAGATTGCGCGGTGCCAAGCCCCAAAAGCGCTTGTGCATCAGGTTATCGCGACTGTCGCAGCGCAGATAGACAAAATCCCGATCGACTCGCTTCACGAACGCCATGAACTCCTGTTCGTCATAGAGAAACATATTCGGATAGACATCAGGCAAGGACTTACGCGGGATGCGGTGCAACGTGCAATCGCCTTCGCGCAACGTATCGACCTCGCTGATGGTGGACCAGAAATCGCCGCTGATTGCCCTGTAGCCGCTCGCCAGTAGATCGATATCATCAAGCACGCGGTCACGACGGTAGTCTTCAACGTGCATCAGGCCAGAGCCCTTTGCCTTGATACGCATGTTAATATCTTTCGTCACCAGACAGATAAAGTCGTTCGGGTTTTCCGCCTGCAAACGCAGCGCTACATTGATTATTCGGTTGTCGTTGGCTTGATCGGGAGTGCCATCCAGATAGGGCACCTCCGTATTGGCGCTAAGGCGCTGATCCGGGAAGATGGCCAGCGTTCCCGGCGCATAGCCCTCCAGCGCAGTCCCCGGTATAGGCACTCCCGCCTGTATTTCCTGTGGCGAGGCCGCCTCCACCACCTTGTCGATCATGTTGATGGCGATGCGCGCCTCACGGCTCACGGTTTTGTCGTGCCGGTCCTTGATATGATCCAGTTCTTCCAACACGGTCATGGGGATGACAAGATGATGTTGCTTAAAAGCAGTCACTGCCATCGGGTCGTGCAGCAGGACATTTGTATCCAGTACATACGTTTTCCTGATAACCGGCTTCAGGGGATTGGTTTTTTCCACACGCAGCGCAGGACCTGAGTCCATAGAGAAATCCTCATAACGTTTTGATAATGAAAGAGTTAAAGAGCACGCAGTAGTTCGCCCGAAAAGTCCGGTCGGATATAAATGTAAAGAGAGATGACGGTGAAGGACAAGCTACAGGAAAGAGTTTAAGTACAGCTTCGGCAGGTGTAGACACCCCCAGCTGCCGAAACTTGCTGGCGATGTCGCAGTGTGATCTGTGCGACACAGGACAATCGGCGATCACCAGATTGCTTGGCGTCCATAAACTCATCAATGGCACGTCCCGACGGATTGCAACCGCTTAACCTCGATTATTAAACCTCGCGCATCGGGCTGTCAATACTGCACTGAGAAAAGGAGCAAGCAAAGTCGCTTTCCTCGATAACTCACTGACAGCAGAAGTGATTTCGGCTAGGATGCGATTCTTATATTTTAGAATAAAGTTGTATCACTAATGCTCAGTCAGGACACCCTCTCGCAGCTTCAAGGCCTGAAGTCGCAAATGGAGGCCAAAAAGGAACACGCCGAAGCGGTGGTCAAAGGCACGCAATCCCGTTACGGTTTTGCGGTACTTGACGACGGACGCGAAATATTCATTCCACCTCAGGAAATGCTCAAAGCCTTCCCCGAAGACCGTGTCAGGGTCTGCATCCGCCCCACCAAAGACAACAAAACCATCGCAGACATCGAAAAGCTGGTGAGTAGCCCTCTGGCGGTATTCACCGGGCGCTGTGTGCGCAAGGGCAATGCCGTTTTCGTGGAGCCCGACTTGCCGCAATTGAATCGCTGGCTGTTCATTCCACCACAAGCGCGAAATGGCGCAAAGGAAGGCGACTTTTTGCGTTGCGCCATCCTGCGCCACCCGATCCGTGACGGCAAACCCCAGGCCAAAGTGCTGTCGGTGATCGGAACAGAAAGCACTCCCGGCATTGAGAACCTGTACTGCATGGCAAAACACCAACTTGCCACACAATGGAACACCGACACCAAAGAGGAACTCAAGCAGAGCCTGGCCAGGGGCATCCCGCTGGAATCACAGAAGCGCCGCGATCTCACCGACCTTGAGTTCGTGTCTATCGATTCTGCCAGAACACTGGACATCGATGACGCTCTGTATGCCGAGATCAGCACGGACGGCTGGAACTTGTTCGTCGCTATCGCAGACCCCACAGCTTTCATTGAGCCGAACTCAAACCTGCACCGGGATGTGGCATCGAGAGGCACGTCTGCCTATTTTCATGGCGATGTCCTACCCATGCTGCCAGAGGAGCTGTCGCAAGGTGTCTGCGCCCTGTCAGAGGGTGTGGATCGCGCTGCGCTGGTCTGTAAAATAGCGATTAGCGACAGTGGTGCGGTCGGTGATTTTGAGTTTGTAGAGGCTATAATTCGCTCGCGAGCAAAGCTTTCCTATTACGCTGTTGATCGCTATCTGAATGGCCAATACGACGAACTGATGAGCCATGCGTCTCCGCTTGAAACACTCTACCAGGTCTACCGAGCGCTGCGCGCACAGCGCGAATGCGACAATCTCGTTATGGAAGATCGCCAGGAGTTTCGCTGGATTCTCAACGACCAAAAACAGATAGAGACTATCGAGCCCTCAGAGAAATTGCTTTCACAAAGATTGGTAGAGGAATGCATGGTGGCCACCAATCGTTGTGCCGCGCGATTTCTTGCAGCGCACAATGCCAGCGGCCCGTTTGTGTCCCACATGGGTTTTCGTGCTGACCGCCTTGATGAGGTACAGAAATTCCTTACCATGCACGCACCTGAGCTGACCGGCTTCGACACGACTACCGTGGAGGGCTATCGCGATATCATGCGAGGTTTAACGGCATCAAAGCAGATACTGCCGTTGCGCAACATGATCAACCGCCTGCTAACTCGGGCCGAACTGTCTTGCGAACCAAAGCCGCATATGGGCATGGCACTAGACTACTATTCCAATTGCACGTCACCGCTACGCAAGTACGTAGATTTTTTGGTGCACTTGCAAATCAAGGCAGTACTCAATGGCGCAGAGGCAAACAACGTCGATGCTCATATGCTCGCTGATTTGAAACACCGATTAAACGCCAGTCGAGCGGCCTCGCTGGAAGCGGAGCGCTGGCTGGCCAGCAACTATCTCAAAAGACTATCTCAGGACAAAGACACCGTTTTTAGCGCCACAATAACGCATGTAACAAGCGGCGGATTTAGCGCTCGACTTGATGACAATGGGTTGACCGGTTTCGTGGACTTGCGCAAGGATCCTGAGAAGTTCAGTTATGACAAATGGACTGCAAGCCTCACCAGTACCAGCCGTCGATTCCAGCTGAGTGAGCAGGTGGAGCTGGCGTTGGTGGGCGCAGACAAGAGTGTGTCCTACCAATCTCTTTTCAAGCCGATTACAGGATGCGGGCTCAAAGCAGCCGGTAAAAACGGCCAGAATACGCCCTGACGTTAAGAACGCAAAAATATGTCAGTCGCCGGATTCGTCCTTTGGCGATTTGATATTGCAGATTCGCTGCAATCTGCAAGCCACTCCTGCAGACCAGATACCAGCTCTATCATCTCGCGCACGCCCAGATTGCGCAAATACTCACCTGCTGCATTGCGACTATCGCATAGGAAACCGGTATTGAGCGTCTGCAAAGCTTCAACGATACACAACTCACGCGCTGAATAAATATCCTCGCCAAAAATCAACTTGGTAAACGCGTTCACAATCTCTATCTCGGACATCGGGCCTTCTTCTTGTTTTTTTGATGCGTGATGCACAGTAAAGCCTCCTTTTTGAGCCGTTTGTTGCGCCAATCGTTGCACCTATCACTCGCTGCGCCGAGTGCAGAGCAGGTCAGCGCCGCACTGTTTTAGTATGGCGGAGAGCCAGCTGCCTAATGCTAATATTTTGGGCAATTTTGCACAAATTGCGGGCAATTTCTGACAAACGCCCTATTTGGGGCAGGATTTTACTCAGCGATAAAAGTCGCGGGAGGCCTAAAAGATAGCGTGGCCAGGGGTGCGGGGGAACGGAATGGCATCGCGCACATTGTCCATTCCTGTGACGTAATTCAGCAACCGCTCGAAGCCCAGCCCAAAGCCTGCGTGCGGTACAGTACCGTAGCGGCGCAGATCACGGTACCACCACAAACTCTCACGCAGCGCTTCATCCATGCGTGAGTCCAACACGTCCAGACGCTCCTCGCGCTGACTGCCACCGATAATCTCACCGATACCCGGGGCCAGCACATCCATGGCCGCCACGGTTTTACCGTCATCGTTCAGGCGCATATAAAACGCCTTAACATCCTTGGGATAATTCATCACAACGACCGGCCTGCCCACATGTTTTTCTGTCAAATAGCGCTCGTGTTCTGAGGCAAGATCCAGACCCCAAGCCACAGGAAACTCAAAAGACTGCTTGCTGGCCTTCAGTATGTCGATGGCCTCGCTGTAATCCATGCGCTCGAAGGGGCTCTCAATTAGTCCGCGCAGCCGCGCGGTCACGCCTTTATCTATGTGTTGCTCGAAGAAAGCAATATCGTCCTCGCGCTCGTTGAGCACAGCAGCGACCACATGCTGCAAGAGACCCTGCGCAAGTGCGGCATCATCTTCCAGATCAGCAAAAGCGATTTCAGGCTCTACCATCCAGAACTCCGCCAAATGGCGGCTAGTATTGGAGTTTTCGGCTCGAAACGTAGGCCCGAAGGTGTAGACTTTGCTCATTGCAAGGCAATAGGCTTCCAACTCCAGTTGTCCCGAGACAGTCAGGAACGATTCACCCGCAAAAAAGTCCTCGCGAAAATCCACTGCACCCTGCGCAGTGCGCGGCAGATTGGCAAAGTCCAGCGTACTCACCCGGAACAGTTCGCCGGCACCCTCGCAATCGCTACCGGTGATTATCGGCGTATTAATCCAGTGGAAGCCGTTGTTGTAGAAATAATTGTGTATGGCATTGGCCAGGGTATTGCGCACCCGCGCAATGGCACCAAAGGTATTGGTGCGCGGCCGCAAGTGCGCCTGGGTGCGCAAATACTCGAAGCTATGGCGCTTCTTGGCGATAGGATAGGTCTCGGGATCGTCCACCATTCCAAGAACTTCGACTACCCTGGCCTGTATTTCGACGGTCTGGCCCTTCCCTTGGGACGGCACTAACTCGCCGCTGACAACCACGGCACAACCGGTAGAGAGCGGCAGCACCTGCGACTCGTAATTAGACAGCGTGTTTGGCACTACGGCCTGTATCGCATCGAACGCAGAGCCATCGTGGACGGCCAGAAACGATATACCAGCCTTGGAGTCTCTCTTGCTGCGCAGCCAGCCCTTGACTGTTACCTGCGAGCCCAGGGGTATTTTGCCTTTGAATATAGCGGTGATGGAACTGTGATCGGGCATAGCGGCGTTTCAGTATCCTGTGGTTCTAAGACTCGGTAGATTACCTAAACCCGTTATCGGCTACTAGTGGTATTCGGCGTGTTAGGTCATCTGCGAGGACTCTCACTTCGAACTGAGCATCAGGGCACCATGGCAAAATAACAAAATAACAAAAAAGAGCGTTAGCGAACAATTCGCGTTACGCGAACACCCTCAAACCCAAGAAGACTAGCCGCATTACTTATGCGCATGAAAAATCGTTATTAGATCAAAACTCGAAAGACCGCCCTACCAATTCTTCGGACAGCGTCCACAACCGCTCGGCTGCCGCCGGGTTAACCGCATAGGATTCTACGCCAATCGTTTTGCCTTGCACCGCTGCTGGCGCAATTTGGCAATTTTCCAAATAAATGCCGCCGCGCCCCGCAAGGTCTGGCGACGATGCCGCCCAAACTGTGGTGGCAGCGCCCTGCTCCAAGGACTTGAATGTCAAAGGCTCCGATGAAGGATTCTTCTCGGTCATCGCTTCAAAATCACCCTCAACCATATGCCGACCGAGACTGGTCATAATCGCGCCCGGATGCACGGCGAACGCGCGCACTCCGCGTTCCCTGGTGCGGAGGTCCAGACCCACTGAAAAAAGTATGCTCGCGGTTTTGGACTCCCCATACGCCTGCCACTTGTCATAGTTGCGAAGGTTATAAGAGGGGTCTTCAAAATTAAAGCGGCCAAACTTGTGGCCTGCCGAGCTGAGACTAATCACCCTGCCCGGTGCGCCGTTGACAAGAGCATCTGCCAGCAAACCGGTGAACAGGAAGTGGCCGAGGTGATTGGTACCCAACTGCATCTCGAAGCCCTGCACTGTGCGCTGCAGCGGGCAGGCCATGACCCCGGCGTTATTGATCAGCAACTGAATTTCGGGATGGTGCAGGACTATTTCCGTTGCGGCGTTGTGCACACTGTTGAGGTCTGCCAGGTCCATCACCTGCGTATACAATCGCGCCTGTGGTTGCTGGCGCAGTAAATCTTTTGCCACAGCATCGAGCTTATCCTCGTCCCGCGCGACCATTACCACCGCAGCACCGGCAGCGGCCAGTGCCCTACAAGTCTCTACTCCGAGCCCTGCAGACGCGCCAGTGACTACCGCCAGCTTACCCGCCAGCGAAATACCCTCGATAACCTGATCGGTGGTGGAGGTTGCATCAAAGCGGTTCATATCGACATTTCTCTCGTTTGTTCTGTTGTGACTATTGTGACCCTTGCCGATTGCCGATTAAATGGCGGCAGGGGTCACCGACCGTTGCTTTAAGCTTACAGGTTTTTTTATGAACACCAACAAAACTAATTTGATGGAAAGCGGCAGCTATATCAGTTTTGCCACCCGCAAACGCTCCGGAGACTGGGTTGCCACGCCCGTGTGGTTTGCGCCAGATCAGGACAATTACTATGTCTTTAGCGCTGGCGATGCGGGCAAGGTGAAAAGATTGCGCAACTTCAGCGAATCACGGATCGCAGCCTGCACCATGACCGGTAAGCTGACGGGTGAGTGGCGCGATGCGCGCGCTTACGTGCTGGACGACCCCAAAGATGAAACCAGGGCCCTGGCGGCTCTGCGGCGAAAGTACGGCTGGCAAATGTTGGTGGCAGACTTTTTCTCCCAGCTGACCGGAAAGATGGCGCGCCGCGGCTATATCCGCATCGAACCCTAGGAGCCTGCGCGCTGTTTCTCCTGCAAGGTGTCCAACTGCTCCTGATAAAATACAAGCTCAGTTGGCGCCGCAGCGGAATTGATCGCGCGCTGTAAATAGGCCAGAGCGATCGCCGACTCTCCAAGGTGCTCGTGACTCTGGCCGAGAACAAACAGCAGCCGGCTGTCGTCTGGCGATAGTTTCAGGGCGCGTTCGTAGTGGCGCACCGCCAGTCGCCAATCGCCACCCTCAGCCGCCTTTTCCCCAAGCCATGCATGGTAATAAGGATTGGCTTCTCGCCACTGCGTCACCCGCTGCGCCCATACCTCACGCTCTACCTGGCGCCCCTGCAACGCGTAGAGTACAACCAGGTTATTCATGGCCGAATGTTCCTTCGGATCGAGCTGCAGCGCATACAGATAACTTTGCTCAGCATCCAATTGCTGACCATTAGCACGATAAATTACGCCCAGGTTGACCCATAGATGAGGTATGGCAGGACTTAACTGCAATGCCCGCACCGCTTGCAACCAGGCCTCCTCTATATCGTTTTCAGCGAAGGCATTCATAGCGATATTACTGTGATGCAGCGCCAATGCATCTGTATCGCTGATAGTGCGAGATCCGGCAATGTCGCGTGATGGTAACGGATCTATATCCACCATGTACCGCTCTTGAGCACCGATAGTAACCACTGCATTGACATGCAAGCGTACCGCCACCCGTTCACCCTGACGCGTCCATTGCGGGCGAACGTGCAATTGCTGATAACCGGCGGATAACCCTGCTTCGCGCGCGAGTGCGACAAACAGGGTGGCATAGGCAAGACAGTTGGCCGCACCGCGGCGAAAAACCTCTTGTGCGGCACCCTCGGCCAGCGGATCGTATTCCATACCCAGCGTGGCCGCGCCCCTGACGGCACGGTGCAGCATCATTAAGCGCTGCCGGTCTTGATGGATGTTGCCCGTATAGCGCTGCACGAAATCGCGCATATCATCATCCACCGCCAGCAGCTGGGCCGCAGGCACTCGCTCATACGCTCCGGCGGCGGTGACCAGCCTGCCATCCCACTGCAATGGCGCGATATTGGCGACAGCACGGGCATTTCTGTCAGTAGTGGAGCAAGCCACAAACAGCACGGAGATTAAAAAAAGACTAACAGCTCCCGCCATCCGACCGTGTGCGGACCCATGAGGATGCTGCGTTGTGTTGAAATCAGGAGTTGCCATGACGCCCTCCGTTTGCTAAAGGTAACGTATCGACGGCGGTGAGGAAGCGACTATTTGATCTGCGTCGATGTCGAACAGCCATAAATACCAGACGATATTATTACGGCCCTATCCCATTAATATAATAAGGGAGAACCACCATGACCGAGCATCTTTTGCAGAAAGACACAGTCTCCGATCGGCGCGCCATGGCTCGAATCGGATACATCGTGGCCTGTTTTCTGGCCTTCACCGTTCTTCTGGCTGTCGGTGTGGGCTTGGCATTTAGTTAAGGCTAAGTAGACACCGCCCACTCAAGCTGCCGTGTGCAGGCCGCACTCGCGACCATCGTGTACCTTGGTCGGATCGAAGTAGTGCTTGCAGGTGGGCAGGCTAAACTGCTCCATATAGTCCTCGACGTCATCTTCTGACCAGTAAAACAGCGGTGCCACCTTGATAATGCCGCGACCATCTCTGGAGACGATGTCCAGACTCTTGCGCAACTCGGTTTCTTCGCGCCGAATGCCTGTGAGCCAGATTTCGGGCTGAAACTCATCCAGCGCGCGGGCGAAAGGCTCCAGTTTTACCTGCCGCGTAAACTCTTTATGGCGCTCTTCTTCATCCACAGTGGGGATGCCCCCCATGATGGCATTGCGCCGCTCCGACGTCATAGCGGGCGAAAACACATGGATATCGAGTTCAAGATCGCGGATCAGGCGCTGCGCAACCACATAGGTGTCGCGCAGGTTGTAGCCGGTATCAACCCAGATGGTGGGCATGGACTTGTCGATTTCACTGACCAGATGCAACATAACCGCCGCATTGCGCCCCATGCTGGTAGTCGCGATGGTACGGTGCCCCAAACCGCGCGCCCACGTGACGATCTCGGAAGCGCTGGCATTGCGCAAGCTATGGTTAATGCTGTCCAGATTCAGTTGCACAAGGATTCCGCACCCAGATTAGTGGCGTAAAGA
>JBDNIE010000016.1:0-18673 GCA_041688425.1 Halioglobus sp.
CTCGCCACTTCATATAGGAGGAATTTACCTTGTTCGGGCCCTGATTATTTCAAAAGGCTGCCCTTATGGCCAGCGCCGCAGAATGCTGATTTGAATTAACAGACATGGACCGTGTGCCGGAGATCGAGTGGAGATGCGGACGCTTCACTGGTTAGCGTTTGAGGGGCGCTAGGTCTTAACGAATAAGCAAACACCATCCGAATTGGGGTCTGCCTTAGTGGCGAAGTCGCCCTTGTCGGCCTTTTTGCCCGTCGAGCCTCCGATGAATCCCGCGTTGCCTCCACCCGTTTCGTGGATCTGCTTGGCCAGTTCCGGGTTGTGCTGTGATCTCCCATTGGGTGCAGAAACGAACGCGCCCCCTCCGGTAGGTCCGCCCGTTGGATTGAAAGACTGTATCGTGGCCAATGACATGCAACCTACTAGTTCGCTTTTACCCCATGCGGCGCGGTTGCCCAGCGACAACACCACGGCGCTGCCAACGATCGCCGAGCGAGAAAAACGGCGTCGCGCGGGATCGGGTAATTGAGTGTCCGGCGTCAATGGATCGTCTGTTTTGTCCGTATTGCTGCCTTTGTCTGTAAAACTGCTCACGCCAACCCCCAAATAAAATAACTGGTCCTAATGACCGTGCTGCAAATGCTCGACCATCTGTAACAGGCTCAACATTGGCAACGATAACATCCCTTTATTGAAACAGTACAGCCACTTAAATAGGCCTGTGAAAGAGTTCACAGTTAGTGCCAGTACATTTCTAATCTATGAATCAAGCAAAATACGTGCCTTAAAATAAAAACCCATATAAAACAATGGGATAAGTAGTATTTCCGTTCTTTCTCCTGCTGCCGGCGGCGGCCACGCCGCGAACATGTAAAAAAAGCTGACGGACTTAATGCTCGCCGGTTTTACCGCATTGCCAAAAATTGCCCAATATAGAGGCATCATGCATTGCTAGCGAAGCCCTGTTCGCGGGCGTGCAGAGCACGCAATTGAACTGACGGTGACGCTCTCCGGAGGAGCCGCTTCGGCGCCTGCAGCGCACGGCCTCTGAGGCGACGCCAATTACAGCTCTGTCTTCTCGTCTACTCCTGCTTTCCCGCGGGCAGATTCTGCAGCTTGACCAGGCAGCCAAAAACCATCATGCCTACTCCCACGTTAAAAAGGGTCGTCGATTCATACCCTAGTATGTAGTAGTAACCCGCTATGCGGGCTAGCCCGGCAGATAAGCATACCAGCACACCGACCATTGCGGAGATCGAACCAGCCAACTCAAGATTTTTATACATAGTATTCCCACGGTGATTTTCGTAAAGCCACAACCACCAAAACAGCCGGGAGTTGCAGCTATGGAGACAACGTCTCATTTTAGAACAAAAAACCCATTTGGGTAGCGGTAAAGTGCCTTGCAAAGGGTTTTGAAGTCTGTGAAGCTCTGGAGAATTTAACGTCTGCAAGCGAAACCTCTGGATGTACGAAATCTTTTACAATTTTTCTGCCGAGCCGTTCCGACTGAGCCCGGACCACAGGTTTTGCTTTGAGCATAAGAGCTATGGGAAGGCGCGCGCCTATATGGCCTATGCCTTTAAGCGCGCAGAGGGCTTTGTGATGATTACCGGGCGGCCCGGAACCGGTAAAACAACGCTGATCGGCGAGTTGGTCGAGAGCCTTTCAGTGGAGAAGGTAGTAACCGCAAATCTGGTGTGCACCCAGTTACAAGCTGACGACCTGTTGAGAACAGTGGCTTATAGTTTCGGTATCAGTCCATCAGAAGCGGGCAAGGCAGAACTCTTGCAGCGTCTGAATACCCTGCTGCACCGATGGCACAGGGAGGGTCGGCGGGCACTGCTGGTGGTGGATGAGGCGCAGGATCTCTCGACGTCTGCCATGGAGGAACTCCGGCTACTGACTAACATTCAGTTCGGTGGGCAACCGCTACTACAAATATTTTTATTGGGCCAACCAGAGTTGCGTGATTTGATTCTCTCCCCGGAAATGGAGCAGGTTCATCAACGCATTGTGGCAGCCAGTCATATTGAAGGGTTGGAGGCTAATGAAACGGAGGCCTACGTCATACATCGGTTGACGGCGGTCGGGTGGTGCGGAGATCCGGCCATCGATCGGGCCATTTTCCCAGTGATACATCGGTTTAGCGAAGGGGTGCCGAGGCGTATCAACCTGATATGCAGCCGCTTGTTCCTGTTGGGTAGTGTCGAAGAGCGGCACACCATAGAGCTTGAGGACGTGCGC
Source organism: Halioglobus sp. (assembly GCA_041688425.1). GTDB lineage: Bacteria > Pseudomonadota > Gammaproteobacteria > Pseudomonadales > Halieaceae > Marimicrobium. The sequence continues at coordinate 2,245 of JBDNIE010000016.1, forward strand.
GTGGTAATTACAGAGCTGCAGGCTGAAAACCTGGCTGCGGGTACCGGCATCGCGCAGCAGGATTTTCGAACGAGCGCCGCCCCGGAGTGGGTTCCGGTCCCTGAAGACCAATCTCAGGAGCCGCCATTGCCGCAGCTCAAGGCGGTAGAAAATGCGTCCTGTGTGGCCGAGGAACACGCCGGCGATGAACCCGCTGAAGCAAAAAAAAAAGATATTCCCAGCCTTGAGCCGCTTGTAAACCCGCTTGAAAATGCTGAGTCTGATGCTCCTGGCACACCAGTGGCCCTTTTCGAAATTCTTCCCGACCACGATTCTGCACCTGACGAATTAGCCGGCGACGATGCGCCTGCGTCCGACCTTATCTCAGCGGCTGGGTCTGAGAGTGCGGTCACGGAGCCGCAGCCCTACGTGGCGGCGCGTCCGACATCTGACCCTGTCGCGAGTGAGTCACGCGATGCAGTGGTAAACACTGCACATGACACTGAATCTGACACTGAATCTGACACTGAATATGACACTGAATATGACACTGAATATGACGCTGCATACGAGATGCCCGCAAGCGCTGAATCCGATAGTGTGGCGACATTCCAGGGCGCTGGTGCTCGCAACGTAATAGCAAGCACTGATGGAACTCTGGGGTCTCCGCCATCGCCGCAAAAGCGGATAGTGTTTCTCTGTCTCGTCATGCTTGCGGCAGTGGCTCTGGTACTTGTTCTCAAGGCCTGTTTTGTGACGAACGACGATCGGTCTATTGAAGATGTCGTGCAGCGTTTAGCGCCGCCGGAGCACGATCGTGTGCTCGATGATGCTGTTATAGCAACGCCAGCGAACCGTCTGGTGTCTGAACGGGTAAGGCCTGTAGGTGTGAAAGCCGAGCGCCAGGTGCTCGCAGTTGTGTCACCGACGAAAGATATCGCGCAGCAGAGGGCGGAGTTGCACCCTATCGTTGTGGATACGGGCTTGCGGCGGCCAGCTTCAGACGTGACAAGGCAGCATAAGGTGCCGGAAGCGTCATCACAGGATCTCGGTGAGGCAGTGTCGGAGGAAGGTTCTGTTACTTTGCTGTTGCCTGACAGTGATCCTGACAGGGCAGCCTCTGAAAGCAGTGCGGCACAGGATTGGCGGGAGACAATCTTGATTTCCTTTCCATTTGACAGCGATGAGATTGGCCCGGATTCGCAGCAAGCGCTCGATAGGGCGGCGACCATGCTGGGCGAGAACACGCAACGGGTAGCATCAATAACAGGGTTCACTGATAACCGCGGAGACTTTGACTACAATATCATTTTGTCTCGTAAACGAGCCAGTGCGGTGGAGCGATATCTTGTTGATGCCGGGGTCGACCGCGAGAGATTGCAGGTTGAGGGGCGCGGAGTGCTCACCGGCCCAATGGAAGGTCAGGTAACGGACCTTAATGATCCGCTCGAACCCTTCAGAATCGTGCAGATAAAATTAACCGGTGAAGGGTAATAAGTTCACATTCTATCCCATGGCAAATGGTATACACACACCGTGGGAAGTGGTGAAATAGGGCGCCTAAGCGCCGGTAACGAGATCCAGTTTGAGAGATTCAAAGTATCTGTGTGATGTTGTTCACAATGTTCATCGGGTAAGTGATTTCTGTTATTGAGCGCGTGATAAAGTTACTAGACCAAGACGGGTGGCGGCATGCCCAAGGAGAGATAGATGATACACAATAGTACTGCGCAGATGAGTTCGTTCTCATTGCGAAAAAGATTTACGGCACTAACGGCAGCACTTTTTTTGGCGCTTTGCGCAGCGTGCACGTCTTCGCCTTATCCGGCGGTGCCAGATGCCCAAAAGAATATAGAAGTTGATTACGACTATATTCTGGCGCCGGGCGATAGCGTCTCCATATTTGTCTGGGGTAATGAGGAACTCAGTTCAAGTGGAACGGTTCGGCCCGATGGAAAATTGACCACTCATCTCGTTGAAGATCTCCAAGCTGCCGGCAAAACATCGACGCAAATGGCACGTGATATCGAAGTGGCTTATGCCGAGTATGTTCGCCAGCCGGTGGTTAGCGTCATCGTCAGTGGTTTCGTCGGTGTGCCAGACCAGACGGTGAGAGTCGTCGGCGAGGCGACTAATCCCACGCGTGTTGCCTATGTGAAGTACATGACGCTGCTTGATCTGATGATAGCGGTAAATGGCCTGACTGAATATGCGGATGGCAATAACTCTGTGCTGATTCGCGTGGTAGACGGGCAACAGGTGACGTATAGCTTGCGTTTGGATGATCTGCTTAAAGATGGCGATATTTCCGCCAACTTGTCCATCATGCCAGGAGATATCCTGATCGTTGCAGAATCGTGGTTCTAACAACGTGATTACGGCAGGTTGAGGGGAAAGCGCTGATGCAGGAAATCCTTGCACAATTATTTTCGTATGTTTGGGGTGCATGGCGACACCGTTGGCTGGCCCTGGCGATCGCTTGGGCGGTTGCCGTTGTCGGCTGGCTCTGGGTGTGGCAGATGCCTGAGGCCTACGTGGCCAAGGCTCGAATATACGTCGATACCAACAGCTTGCTGCGCCCTTTATTAGAAGGCTTAACGATCCAGCCTGACACGGAAGATCGTATCGGCCTGCTTAGTCGCACATTGTTAAGTCGTCCCAATATTGAAAAGCTAATGCGTATGACCGACCTGGATCTGCAGGTCACAACGGCGAAAGAGAAGGATACGTTGCTGTCGGAGTTGATGGAATCAATCGAGTTCTCCGGTGGGCAACTTGATCCGTCACTCTATTCTATTCGTGTGCAGGACCCTGACAGGGACACTGCAAAAAGAGTCGCACAGGCTCTGATTACTGTGTTCATTGAAAGTTCATTGAGCGGCAAGCGCGAAGATGCGTCGGGTTCGTTAGGCTTTCTTGATAACCAGATAAAGGCCTATGAGCAGCGTCTTATTGCCGCTGAAAACCTCGCGGCGGATTTCAAACAGAAGAATGTTGACATACTCGGCACGCAGGGCGGTTTTTACGCCAATCTCAATAGGGAACGAGCGAAGCTGGACCAAGCGCGCATGATGCTGAAAGAAGAAGAGAATAGAAAGATTGAGCTGCAGAGGCAGTTGGACGGAGAAGACCCGCTATACGACCCTTTATTTATTGCGGAAGCGCCGCCGGTAACGTCCAGTAAATCTGCGATTACTGAACCTGTTACTCCGCTGGATAATCAAATTATTTCGGTGCAGGACTATTTGAACAACCTGACAATGAAGTACACGCCTCGGCACCCCGAAGTCCGTCAGATGACGGCCCTGTTGGATCAGTTGGTGGCTGAAAAGAACGTCGCAGATGCGAAACTCAGGGCTGAGTATAGCGCTAAATTGAGAAGCGCGAGATCTGCAGAGGGCGGCGGTGGCGTCGGCATTCCTTATGCCGGTCTTACCAGTAGTCCAGTGTATCTTGCGATGCGCCAGGAGCTGGGCGAGACCAACGGCAAGATCGCTGCCCTGAAGGCGCGTGGCAATGAGTATGAAAGTCGCGTGGCAAGTCTGGAAGAAAAAGTGACGACCATTCCAAAAATTGAGGGTCAGTTGAGCCAATACGTCCGTAATCGTGAAATTCTGAACGTGCAGCATTCGCAGTTGATGCAAAAACGAGAGTTGGCCCGGCTGGGGCAGGATGTGGAAGAAAAGGCCAGCGACGTTACTTTTCGCGTGATCGATCCCCCCTATGTCCCTTTGCAACCTAGCGAACCGGATAAGTTGCTGCTTAATGCGCTGGTATTGGCTGTGGCGATTGGAGCCGGTATGGGTGTGAGCCTGCTGCTCTCGCTAATTTATCCAGTAATTTTTGACGTCCGCACACTCATGGCTATCACCGGATTGCCAGTCCTGGGAGCAGTCAGCATAAATCTCCACAGCGAGCAGAAGCGCAAAGAGCGCTATGGAATTCTGGCATTTACATCCCTCAGCATATGTTTGGTTTTAGTCTTTGTAGGGATGACTGTAGGGCAAAGTGGCTTGCTTACGAGTTGAGCAACTGGCGCTGCGGAAAATAACGACAACCTGAACAGTAACAAGCGGGATTAGTCATGAGTATCATAGAAAAGGCAGTCAATGCGCTGGGAAAGGGCAAGGACTCCGGACATGAAAAGACCGACAACGCCAGCGTAGATGCTGGAGTAGGGGTGCCGAATCCTACGGATACTGTGCAGCGGGCAGAAAGTGGTAGTTCCGGCACAAAAAACTCTGCTGATGTGCCCGATTCACCGGTCAAGGATGGGCCGAAAAAGGCTGCCGCAGCTCCTGCAGTCGATCTCGGTTTGTCGATAGACAGTAATAGCTATGATCCGGGCGCCGAGAATGTCGTAAAGATTCCCTTCAAGGAACTGCGCGATCTGGGCATGTTGACCCCCGCCATTCCGCGCAGTGCTATTGCCGAAGAGTATAGAACGATTAAGCGTCCCTTGTTGACGAATATTTCGGGAGACTCGGTGACTCCGCCGATACCCCATGGCAATTTAATCATGGTCACGAGCGCGCTTGAGGGTGACGGGAAGACATTCAGTTCCATCTGCCTGGCTTTGAGTATTGCTATGGAGCGTGAGAAGCATGTGCTTTTCGTTGACGCCGATACTGCCAAGGCTGAGGCGGGTCGCATGTTGGGAGTGCCATCGACAAGTCTGGGGCTAATCGACGTACTGGAAAATGAAGATGCACACGTAGAGGATTTTATTCTGTCTACCAATGTTGAAAAGCTGCGAATATTGCCTGCAGGTGGACTGCATACTCACGCTAACGAATTGCTGGCCAGTGCCCGTATGCAGAAGCTGATGTTGGCCTTATCGGACGCGGACCCTAACCGGGTGATCGTGTTTGATTCGCCCCCACTATTATTGACAACTGAAGCGGCTGTGCTGGCAAGTTTCATGGGGCAGATTGTATTTGTTGTAAGCTCTGATACAACGCCGCAATATGCTGTGACCCAGGCAATTGAGCACATTGGCGAAGACAAAATGGTCGGTATGGTGCTCAACAGGGCGCGCATACGTAGCAACCCCTATTCGTACTACACGTATGAATATCGTGGCGGTCCCTACGGCTACGGCCATCGCAGCGGAGTGCCCGTGTCAGGGGTGGGGCAGTAGGTATGCGTTCAGGTCGCTCCCAACAATTAGTCAAACCCCTCTTATTGGGCCTGGTGAGTTGTGCACTGTCAGCGACGAGCTTTGCCGCTGAGATCACCACAACTGCGGCGGTGGCTCCGGGCATCACGTACACCGATAACGTCTGTCTTAGCAAAACCAACAAACAGGATGCGTGGGTAGGGATGGTGACCCCATCGGGATCTATCAGAGGCAGCGGACGAAAAGCCAGCTTCAATATCAATGGGTCTGTGCAGTTCAATACGCTTACCGATAGCCAGTTAGAAGACGATGGTTGTACTGGCGGTGCGTTTGAGAATCGAGAGCAGTTTGCTCCGAATATTAACGCCAATGGTTCGGCAATATTGATCGACGACTGGCTGACCTTGAATGCGACAGGCCGTGCCAACCAAAACCAGATTAGTCCCTTTATTGGAGGCGGTGCTGATTCCCTGGATGGCAACGGAAATACCAATACGTTCTATCAATATTCGCTAAGCCCGGCCCTCACTCGCCGACTCAAGGATTTTGCAACGTATAATCTAAGATACAATTATCGCGAAGTCATCAATACGGCGAACCAGGTTAGCGATAACACCAGTGACTCATGGTCGACTAATTTGCAAAGCGGAAACTCCGCTAAGACATCCTGGAACGTGTTTGGTGATTACAGGACGGTGTCTTTCAGCGACGACGATCTAATAAGCGTGGGCGGTGCCCCCGCGCAGCCGCGCGAGGACACCGAGCTCAGGTCGACCGGAGTCGATCTTGGCTACCAGCTTAATCGAGAGTGGCAGGTCAATGGATCTTATGGCTGGGAGTGGAATGAATTTCAGACTGTTAATGATGAAGACACGGATGGTCAAACTTGGGATCTGGGTGTTCGTTGGACACCGTCCGTCCGCACAACCGTCAACATAGGTTCTGGCGAACGTTTTTTTGGCAGCACACCTCGATTGAGCATCACACATGAACGCAAGCGCAGTACGTTTTCGGCGTCTTACAGGAGAGAGATTACCTTTGGTCAGGATATTCTGACAGAAGGCAACGACTTTAATCAGAATGTCGAGAACTTCTCGGCGCAGAATTCCCAGAGCCCAATTCTTGACGAGCGATACACCGCTGGCTACACGTATTCGGGACGGCGTGCCAATATCAATTTTATTGCCAGTCATTCGGAGCAAACCCAACAGGACAATGGGCAGCAATCAAAGTTCGATAACCTGGCGCTCACCTACAGCCCACTAATATCTAGAAAGTATACCTTGTCGGGTACCTTCGGCTGGAACAAAAACGAGCCGCAGGGAGGGTTTGGTTTGCTAAACGACGATTTCTCCAACAGTACAGAGGCATGGTTTACGAATGTGACGATGGGGCGAGTGTTGAATGAGCGGATGAACCTGTTGCTCAATTATCGCTATACAGACCAGCAATCGGACAATGCTTTCGCGGAGTTCCAGGAAAACAGAGTCATGTTGACTCTCAATATCCGCCTTTAGGGAAACGACTATGGGCGAAATATTGGGGGCCAGGCACATTCTTTGTATCGTCGGTGCCCGGCCAAATTTTATGAAGATTGCCCCTATTATGCGGGCTTTTGCTCAGCCTGAGTCGACATTGTCTGCCCGTTTGCTGCATACCGGACAGCATTATGATGCAGCAATGAAGCACGCCTTCTTCGATCAATTGAGTATTCCTGAGCCAGATGTGGACCTGGGTGTTGGCTCAGGAACCCATGCCCAGCAAACTGCAGACATCATGAAACGCTTTGAGCCAGTGCTGGATGCAGTGCCACCTTTAGCGGTGTTGGTTGTCGGAGATGTTAACTCGACAATTGCCTGTGCATTGGTTGCGGTGAAGAAGGGTATTCCGGTTATTCACGTTGAGGCGGGCTTGCGCAGCGGCGACCGCAGCATGCCCGAGGAAATAAATCGTATTCTCACGGATCAGCTATCGGAATTGCTGTTTATCACTGAAGCGGACGCGCGCGACAATTTGGCACGCGAGGGAATTGCTCCCAAGAAAGTCCATTTCGTCGGCAACGTAATGATTGATTCACTGCGTTACAATCTCAACAAAGCCGTGCCTGCCGAAACGACCCTAATCGCTGCAAACTGTGGCATTGGGGATGGCGCGGGTGCTGAATACGGCCTTGTCACATTGCACCGCCCGTCAAATGTAGACAACCCTGCTGTACTTGCGAGCCTGCTGCGGGTATTGGCAAAGATTAGTTTGCGTACACCGCTGTTATTTCCTATTCACCCGCGCACAGAATCATGCATTGCTGCAGCGGGCCTTGATGGCCTGCTGACCGATTCGAGGATCACTACCATCGGGCCTCAGGGCTATCTCGAAATGCTGGGCCTAATGAAGGATGCAAAGGTCGTGCTTACAGACTCCGGAGGGATACAGGAGGAGACTACCGCGCTGGGTATTCCCTGTATCACGCTACGCGAAAATACAGAGCGTCCGATAACGGTGAGCCAAGGTACTAATACCATCGTCGGAACAGATGCAGATACGATCTTGGCTTGCTATGAAAATGTGATTAAGACCGGTGGGAAAGTAGGAAGGATTCCCGAGCTGTGGGATGGTGAGTCTGCGCAACGTATTGTGAAGACCATCAATGAGTGGGCGGGGTCCCGCACCTGATGCCAGGCAAGGTAACAGGGGTTGGAGCTGCTGGCGTCGTTAATGCCATGACGGTGGACGTCGAGGATTACTTCCAGGTATCAGCATTTGAAGGGCAGGTTGGCAAAGCGCAATGGCAGAACTGGCCGCTGCGGGTAGAGGACAACACGCTGAAAATTCTCGATCTGTTTGCAGAGAAAGAAGTCAGAGGCACGTTTTTCACTCTCGGTTGGGTCGCTGAGCGTTTTCCGGGCCTGATCAAGCGCATAGTGAGCGACGGCCATGAAGTTGCTAGCCACGGGTGGGAGCATGTGCGTGTTAATACACAGACACCCGCCGCATTCAGGCAGGATATTGAGCGCACTCGCAAATTGTTGCAGGATTTGAGTGGTGAGCCGGTACTGGGTTATCGCGCTGCCAGCTACTCTATTGGTGCCACTGAATCATGGGCATGGACGGAGCTGGCGGACGCTGGATACCGCTATAGCTCAAGCATAGTCCCTATTCGGCATGATCTGTACGGTATTCCCGGCGCTCCCCGTTTCGCTTTCAACGCGGCTGATGATCGCCTGCTGGAAATCCCCATTACTACTGTGCCGCTGGCCGGTCGCAATATCAATTGCGGAGGTGGTGGGTGGTTTCGATTGTTCCCCTATGCTTTTTCGCGGTGGGCGATGTCGCGAGTGAACGATGTCGATGGCCAAGCTGGAATTTTTTACTTTCATCCCTGGGAAATTGATCCCGAACAACCACGTCCAGCCGGCCTGAGTGCACGCACACGTTTCCGGCATTATCTGAATCTGGATCGCACCTATGCACGCCTGGAGCGATTACTGAGTGATTTTCGCTGGGGCCGTATGGATGACATTTTTCTGCCAGGGGAGACGCACAAATGACCGTGACCGTCGAAACGCTGAATGCGCAGGCGTTGGTTCGCTGGGATAGCTATGTCCAAAAAGCACCTGCGGCGACATTTTTTCACAGAGCGGGATGGAAAGCAGTGTTGGAACGCGCGTTCGGGCACAAGACCTATTTTATCTATGCGCAGCAGGACGGTGAGATTGTGGGTGTATTGCCTCTCGCTCAAGTTAAAAGCGCGCTGTTTGGGAATACGCTCTCGTCGCTGCCATTTTGTGTTTACGGAGGTATTGTTGCCGACAACGAGTCGGCTGAGGCGGCGCTGCGTAACGAGGCCTGTCGACTGGCTGAGTCGTTGCAGGTAGGTGCGCTGGAACTTCGGTGTATGACCGGCAGCGGCGCCAACTGGCCAGTAAAGGAGTTGTATTACACCTTCAGAAAGGCCATCGATCCCAGTGTTGAGGTAAACCTCAAAGCCATACCCAATCGGCAGCGCGCGATGGTGCGTAAAGGCCTGAAGGAGGGTTTGTGCAGCGAGTGGGATGAGGGCATCGCGCGTCTATATCGGGTCTACTCAGAGAGCGTGCGCAATTTGGGCACACCGGTCTTCTCTTCAAAGTATTTGCGTATCCTGCGGGAGGAGTTCGCCGACGATTGCAGTGTGCTCATGATTACGCATGACGGACAGGATGTGGCTGCCGTACTGAGCTTTTACTTCCGGGATGAGGTAATACCCTATTACGGTGGTAGCACTGCCGCCGCCCGCTCACTCAAGGGCGTCAATCATGTACTGTACTGGGAGTTAATGCGCTTGTCGGCGGAGCAGGGGTATTGCGTGTTTGACTTTGGCCGCAGCAAAGCCGGAACGGGTCCGTTCAGCTTTAAGAAAAACTTCGGCTTCGAGCCGCAACCATTGCCCTATGAATATTATCTGGTGAAGTCCAGTGACATACCGGATGTGAATCCCCTGAACCCCAAGTACCGTCTTATGATTAGCACGTGGAGTAAACTGCCTTTGCCGGTAGCAAATTTTGTAGGCCCATTTCTGGCCCGGTCGCTGGGGTAGGTATGATGAAAGCCAACGTTCTGACCAATCAAATTTCTGTACGCAGTAGCCTCTGGGCCGCGGGACTATTTTGCCTCGTTCTGTTGCTGATTTATCACGAAACGGCCTGGTCGATGGTGTATATCTGGTCGCGGTCTGATACTTTTGCGCACGGTTTCCTGATAGTCCCAATTTCGATGTGGCTGATCTGGACGCGGCGCGAGTATCTTGTCACCGTCAACCCGCAACCCTCGTGGTGGGTTGCACTGCTCCTTATTCCTGTTGGTGCTGCTTGGCTACTGGCGTGGCTGGTTGATGTTGCTGTCGTTCAGCAACTGGCACTGGTCACCATGATCATTGCAGGTGCCTGGGCGGTCCTCGGGCACAAGTTGGCGGCTTTGCTCGCTTTCCCACTGTTTTTTCTGTTCTTCGCGGTGCCTATAGGTGAGGGCCTAGTCGATCCGATGATGGAGTTTACGGCCACTTCCACCGTGTGGCTGATTCAAATGACAGGGATTCCGGTCTACCGCGAAGGATTATATTTTACCCTGCCTACAGGCCACTGGTCCGTTGTAGAAGCCTGCAGCGGCGTGCGTTACATTATCGCCTCGATTACGGTTGGGGTGCTGTACGCCTATCTGACATACCGCAGTTGGACGCGCCGTCTGCTTTTTGTCTTGGTTTCGGCTATCGTTCCGGTGTTCGCGAACACGCTGCGCGCTTACATGATTGTCATGTTGGGTCATATGAGTGACATGACCATCGCCACGGGCGCCGATCATCTTGTTTATGGCTGGGTTTTCTTCGGGTTCGTCATTTTCGTGCTGTTCTGGATCGGCGCCTTTTTCCGTGAGGATCATCTGGATGAACCGCCAGTGCCGGCACACAGCGCAGATGGAGAGAATATTTCACGCGCTACGAATGGCAAACTGGTCACAACAGCGGTCGGCGCGCTGCTGCTAAGCTGCATGGCACCGTTGCTGGCCCATACAGTATTTGGCTCATCCACATCGGAGTTGCGCCAGTCAGTATCATTTCCAGTATCACAGGGTGCCTGGCGCGATGCTGGCAAAACGGGCTGGGATTGGCGGTCGCCCTCCAAGGTTACGGGCCAGAACTCAGCCTACTATGAGCGCGACGGCGAGATTCTGGGTATTGAAGTGCAGTTTGCTGATGGCACCATTGAGGGCGCTGATGTTATTGGCAGCAGCTCGCTTTTTGCAAAGGATGACAGCGGCTGGCGCGTGGTTAGCCAGGGTAAACAAAAGGTAGAGGGTCCTGGCGGCGAGTACTATGTTGATGTGGCGCGGGTGCGCGGGTCTAATCGCGAACTGCTGGTCTGGTCCTGGTACCGGGTGGGTGCAGTCAATACGTCTAATGACTATCAGGCCAAAATGTACCAGACACTTGCCCGTTTGGGTTTTAATCAGCCAGGTACCTACCGGATACTGTTGGCAACACCCGTTGCGACTGATTTCGGGAATGCTTCGGCGCGTTTGCAGGATTTTCTCTCCGATTACGGCCCACTGGTTTACCAGGGCCTACAGCCAGTAAAACCCGCGGCTAATTGATGGATGGCAGACCGCTAGTTGTCCATATCATTTATGCGTTGTCCACCGGTGGGTTGGAAAACGGCCTGGTCAATATCATCAATCGGTGCCCGGTCGATCGCTATCGGCATATCATTATCTGCCTTACAGCGGCAGATGAATTTGCGCAGCGCATTTCTGCGCCCAACGTGCAAGTTATCGAACTTCGCAAGCGCGCAGGCTACGATCTTGATTGCTACTCAAAGCTGCGTCGGCTGCTTCGAGAGTTGCGTCCAGATATCATCCACAGTCGTAATATGGCCGCACTGGAGTCGCAGTTGTGCAGTATTGGCCTGCCCAAGCTAAAGCGCGTGCACGGCGAGCATGGTAGGGAAGTTAACGATCTGGATGGCAGCAACTGGAAATACCTGATCTTCCGCAAATTCATGCGTTTTTTCGTGCACCGATATATTGCTGTCAGTAAGGATTTGGAGGACTGGTTAATCTCTATGGTCGGCGTAAAAAAAGGTAAAGTCAGGCAAATTTATAACGGTGTTGATCATCGTCGCTTCGCTCCCGAATCTGTGAAGCCATTGGCATTATTGCCCGCGCAGTGGCAGCAGCTTGATGGTATCTTGGTAGTGGGAACAGTGGGACGTTTAACACCCGTAAAGGATCAGCAGCTGTTGCTAAAAGCGATTGCACATTTGCGCGAACATAATGCGGCGCTGGGTGAGAAGGTACGGATACTCATTGTGGGAGACGGGCCTCTGTTCGCAGAGCTGACACAATTGATCAAGCAGTTGGCGTTGCAAGACGTGGTTTGGATGCCCGGTGATAGAAAGGATGTTCCGGCTCTATTGCAAGCGATGGATGTGTTCGTGCTTCCCTCACTGGGGGAGGGTATATCCAACACCGTTCTGGAAGCCATGGCGAGCGGATTGCCCGTTGTTGCCACAGCAGTAGGCGGCAATGTAGAGCTGGTCGAGAACGGCTTTAATGGCAGCCTGGTCCCCGCAGGAGATCATCTGGCGTTATCGAGCGCGCTGGAAAACCTGTTGCAAAACGACTTGGAGCGCAACAGGCAAGGCGCCAATGCGCGGCAAAGCGTGAGCGAGCGCTTTGACTGGGATCGAACGGTAGAGGCCTACCTACACGTGTACGACGAGTTACTGGGGCGTTCAGTCGTTTCAGTCAGGGAAACTACAGGATAGGTTATGTGCGGTATTGCTGGGCTTTTTGATACAGACGGTCGTCGCGAGTTCGACCGTAACCTGTTACAGGCTATGAACCAGTCTCAGTTTCATCGCGGCCCCGATGAGGGTGGGGAGTTTCTTGAACCGGGCGTGGCTCTGGCGCATCGACGCCTGTCAATCATCGACCTGTCTTCCGGACAACAGCCTATGTTCAGCGCCGACGGCACGCTCTGCGTGGTCTATAACGGCGAAATTTACAACTTTCGCGAGTTGGCTCAGGAGTTGAAAGAAGCCGGCTACGAATTTCGCACGCGCTGCGATACAGAGGTGATTCTCTATGCCTGGCAGGAGTGGGGTGAGGCCTGTGTAACGCGGTTTCGCGGGATGTTTGCCTTCGCTCTATATGACAAAAATCGGCAGAGTGTGTTTATGGCACGCGACCGTATGGGCATCAAACCTCTGTTCTTCTCCTTAGTGGATGGCCACACACTGATATTTGGCTCCGAGCTGAAGGTACTCAAGGCACACCCGGCACTGTCACGACGACTTGAGCCGCAGGCCGTCGAAGACTACTTCGCACTCGGTTATATTCCCGAGCCTAAAACTATCTACCGGGACGTATACAAACTGCGTCCCGGCCATACGCTGCTGGTTGAGCGCGGTAAGCCAATACCTGCCCAGCACGAGTACTGGGATGTCCCTTTCACGCCTGTTACTGTCGGTTCCGAGGCGCAGGTATGCGACGAATTGTATAACCGGTTGCGCGAGGCTGTGGATATCCGCTTGGTCGCAGAAGTACCGCTTGGAGCTTTTCTCTCAGGCGGTGTCGACTCCAGCGCCGTAGTGGCAGCGATGGCTCAGTTGCAGGCTGATCCTGTCAATACCTGCGCCATCGGCTTTGATGTGCCACAGTTTAACGAAACAGATTTCGCGCGACAGGTAGCCGAGCGGTACCACACCAATCATTTGGAGAGGATCGTCGCCAGCGATGACTTCGATCTGCTGGATACGCTGGCCTTGCTTTACGATGAGCCCTTTGCCGATAGCTCAGCCATTCCCACCTATCGTGTATGTCAGCTGGCGCGCGAGCGGGTCACGGTGGCATTGTCGGGCGATGGTGGCGACGAGCACTTTGCCGGTTATCGCCGTTATCGCTGGCATATGAATGAGGAGCGCTTGCGGAGTGCCTTGCCGCTGGGTGTGCGCGCGCCGGTGTTTGGTGCGCTGGGGCGTTTGTATCCCAAGCTGGACTGGGCGCCGAGAATGTTTCGCGCGAAGACAACATTTGAGTCACTGGCGCGCAATTCTGTAGAAGCCTATCTGCATTCGGTCTCCCTGACATCCCAGGAACAACGTAAGGCCATGTTCAGCGATGCTTTGCACCGTGAGCTGCAGGGTTATAGCGCTGTCGAAACGTTTAACTACCATGCCAACCGCAGTCCTACGGATGACCCTTTGTCGATGATCCAGTACCTGGACATGAAAACCTATCTCGTCGGCGACATCCTCACAAAAGTGGATCGTGCCAGCATGGCGCATTCGCTGGAGGTAAGGGTGCCGCTGCTGGATCATAAGTTCGTGGAGTGGATATCGGGTCTACCAGTGGATTACAAACTGCGCGGTCAGGAAGGCAAGTACATTCTGAAAAAAGCGCTGGAGCCGCATCTTTCCAAGGATATTTTGTACCGTAACAAAATGGGATTCGGTGTGCCGATTGGCAAGTGGTTTCGCGGCCCGCTGCGACAACGACTGCGAGATTCATTGCTGGATGGTGAGCTCGCCCAAACCGGGCTGTTTAACCAGAGCTATCTCGAAAAGCTGGTCTCGGACCATCAGTCTGGTTTGCGCGAGTACAGCGCGCCACTGTGGTCGCTGATGATGTTCCAGGCAGCGATTGCCAATGATGAATTCTCGGTGGGATGAATACCATGCGTTTGGCGTTGGTCGGGCCGTTGCCGCCACCGAATGGCGGTATGGCCATGCAAACGCTGCAACTGGCCCGCTTACTGGAAGAAGAGGGCGTGTCTGTGGAACTGCTGCAAACTAACGCACCTTATCGACCAGCGGTGGTCGGCAGGATAAAAGGTTTTCGTGCGATTTGTAGACTGCTGCCCTATTTGTGGCGAGTCTGGCGTGTGGTCGGCCGCGCCGATGTGGTTCACCTGATGGCCAATTCAGGCTGGTCGTGGCAGTTGTTCGCGGCGCCGGTGATATGGGTTGGCCGCTTGCGGGGCACGCCGGTAGTGGTCAATTACCGTGGTGGTGAGGCGAGGGAGTATCTGGCTGCCTCAGTCCGCTGGGTAAAACCCTCTCTCGTGAGGGCCGCCCGATTGGTCGTCCCCTCAGGTTTTCTGCGAGACGTTTTCAGAGAGTTCGGCCTAAGCGCCATTGTGATTCCTAATATTATCGACCTCAAAACGTTCTGCCTGGCGCCCGAGCAACCAGACGACACCGCGTTCAACCTCGTTATCACGCGTAACCTGGAGCCTATTTATGGACTGGATACGGCAATACGAGCGCTGGCGATGGCCCGGCGAAAGGTGCCAGCCCTGCAACTCAAGATTGCCGGAAGCGGCCCGCAGTCAGCGGAGCTGGAGCAACTGGTTGAGGATCTCGGCTTGTGCAACGCAGTGACTTTTTTGGGCCGACTGGAACGTCCGCAGATCGTTGAGTTGTACCACGCCGCGCACGCTATGCTGAACCCTTCCAGAGTGGACAATATGCCCAATTCGGTACTCGAAGCGCTGGCCTGCGGCCTACCTGTCATCTCCACCAATGTTGGAGGTGTACCTTATATTGTTGAAGACGGGCAAACCGCCCTGTTGGTGCCGCGTGACGATGTGGCGGCGATGGCACAAGCGATGGTGACGTTGTGCACTGACAAAGCGTTGCGCCGGCAGTTGCGAGTCAATGGACGTCAGGCGGTAGAGCAATATGCCTGGGACGAAGTGAGGCCGCAGTGGCTTGCGCTATACGATGCCTGCGGGGTCGCAATATGAGCGTATATACCAAACTGGTATCCGGCGGCTTGTTTCCCCTGCATGAGCGCCTCAAGGGGCACAGCTCGGTGGCCGTTATGCGAGCCATGGAGCGGTCGCAGTGGCTTCCTGCCAGTGAATTGGAGCAACTACAGATCAATCGCCTGCGCAACTTTCTAGTTCGCATCGGTCGCGACGTGCCTTATTACCGCCAACTTTTCATGGCACTGAAGTTTGATCCTGTCGCGCTTACTACCTTAACTGATCTACAACGCCTGCCCCTGACCGGCAAAGCGGACATTCGCGCCAATACGGATAGTCTGAAGGCAGAAAATGCCGGAAAGCTGGAAAAGTTCAGCACCGGAGGTTCGACAGGTGAGCCATTGATTTTTTACCGAGGTAAAGAGCGGGTCAGCCATGATGTGGCAGCCAAGTGGCGCGCTACCCGGTGGTGGGGGGTTGATATTGGTGATCCGGAGATTGTGGTTTGGGGCTCTCCTATCGAGCTGGGATCGCAGGATAAAGTAAGGTTGTTACGCGATAAATTTCTGCGCACCGAACTGCTTTCGGCGTTTGAGATGTCCAACGCCAATCTGCTGCAGTTCACTCAGCGCGTCAAAAAACTTCGGCCGCGCATGTTGTTTGGTTACCCCTCTTCTCTGGCGCTCATGGCTGAATATATCGCCAGTAACGGTTACGCCGTCAATAATCTTGGCATCAAGGTTATTTTTGTAACGTCTGAGCGGCTCTATCCGTACCAACGGGAGCAGATTGAAAAAACATTTGGCGCACCGGTGGCCAACGGCTACGGCGGCAGAGACGCCGGCTTTATAGCCCATGAATGTCCGCAGGGAGCAATGCATATTACGGCTGAGGATATCGTCGTTGAGATTGTCAGCGATGATGGCGTAGTTTTGCCGCATGGCGAGAAGGGTGAAATTGTTATCACCCATCTGGCCACCGGCGATTTTCCCTTTGTGCGTTACCGAACTGGCGATGTGGGTAGCCTATCCACAGAGAGTTGCCCATGCCGCCGCGGCTTGCCTCTGCTGGCAGAAATAGAAGGGCGCTCAACC
>JBDNIE010000017.1:0-32007 GCA_041688425.1 Halioglobus sp.
CGGGCTGCGTCCAGACGGAGCACGTCCGGTCCCACCGCGACTGTGTCGCTTGCCGAACTGGCGCTCCATAATCTCGCGCTCTTTTTCCGTGCTGCGCGCCTGTTCTTTCGGCGCAATGCTCACCATACGGTAGAGGGATTTCACATCGACGCGCTCCATCTCCACCCATTGGCCCTGCTTCACTTTAGAGGGGATAAACACCTCGCCGTAGCGCACCCGCTTAAGCCGGGATACGGTAAGACCCTGGGATTCCCACAGGCGCCTGACTTCGCGGTTGCGGCCCTCCATCAACACAACGCAGAACCAGCGGTTGATACCACCCTTGCCAATCTGCTGGATGTCCGTGAAGCGCGCCATGCCGTCCTCCAGCATCACGCCTTCCTGCATTCGGTTGAGCATATCGTCATCGACATCACCCATCACGCGCACCATGTACTCGCGCTCGATGTTGGAAGACGGGTGCATTAGCGCGTTGGCCAAATCACCATCGGTGGTGAACAGGAGTAAGCCGGAGGTGTTGTAATCAAGGCGTCCAATGGAAATCCAGCGGCCGGTCTTCAGATTGGGCAGATGCCCGAATACGGTACGACGACCCTCAGGGTCATTGCGCGAGCACACTTCGCCGGGGGGCTTGTGATAAAGAATGCAGCGCGCCTCCTGGGCCGGAGCAATCTCGATATCGCGGCCATCAACCGCTAAGCGATCACGCTCCTCAACGCGATCACCGAGATGAGCAGCCTTACCGTTGACGGCAATCCTGCCGGCTTCTATCCAGCGCTCCATCTCGCGACGCGAGCCGAGGCCGGCGCGCGCCAGAACCTTTTGCAGTTTCTCGCCTGCAACCGGCTTCACGACCTCTGATTTGGTAGCGTCTGGCTTTTTGGTCGGGCCCGCAGCTCGCTTGCCCTGCAGCCGCGGTGCTCCCCGTGAGGACTTGTCAGTCATGGCAGGTCAGATCTTCGATTCGGGATTGGATGAAGCACGCTCTGCGAAGTCATCTGACTGCTCAGGATCATGACTTTGAACACTGTCATCATCTTCGCCGCTCTCCGGCTCCTGCGCGCGCGATTGTGCTGCTCGATGTTCTAGATCATCCGTTGCTTCAGACAGTGAAACGGTGTCTTCTGTTTCATTATTACCTTCAAGGGCTTCACTGTCTTCATGCCCTTCATGACCTTCTTCTATCGGTACATGCGCCGTTCCGCCGACCACCGTCAGACCGGGATTGGGTGCACCCGCATCGACCGGCAGCGGCTCGCTAAATCCGAGTTCAGCATTGAGTGTCTCCAGATCGCGAATCTCAGCCAGCGCGGGCAATTGGTCCAGCGTTTTCAAATTGAAGTAATCAAGGAACTGTCGCGTGGTGGCATACATTGCCGGACGACCCGGCACATCCCGGTGCCCCACCACACGGATCCATTCGCGCTCATGCAGTGTCTTGACAATATTAGTGCTGACGGCAACACCGCGGATTTCCTCGATCTCGCCGCGCGTGATGGGCTGCCGATAAGCTATGAGTGCGAGCGTTTCCAGCAGCGCGCGCGAATACTTTTGCGGCCGCTCATGCCACAGGCGCCCCACCCAGGGGCTCAGTGACTGGCGCACCTGGTAGCGAAAGCCACTCGCCACTTCCTGCAGCTCAAAGCCTCGACCTTCACAGCGAGCAGCGGCCTCGGCAACCGCCTCCCGAATAGCCGGGTTCTCAGGCCGATCATGCTCCTCAAACAGGTCTGCCAACTGCGCAATCGTCAGCGGTTTACCGGCGGCTAGCAACGCGCCTTCAATAATCTGTATCAAACCAATTTCCGACATACTATTCTGACCTTGCCTTGACGTGGATCGGACCAAAATTTTCGGTCTGCACAATTTCCACCAGTGCTTCCTTGATGAGTTCCATGATCGCAATGAACGTCACCACCACACCGAGGCGCCCCTCAGAGGCCCTGAACAGCGAGACGAAAGGTACAAACTGACGCCCGGCCAACCGCTCCAGCACTTCGCTCATGCGCTCGCGTGTGGAGAGGGCTTCGCGCTGAATCTGGTGGCTGGAAAACATATCAGCCCTGCGCATGACCTCACCCATAGCAAGCAACAGTTCCCGCATTTCCAATTGCGGCTCGAGGCGCTCGCGATGCAGCTCCGGCGGGCTGGCGCTACCTAACCATGTGTCGCGCTCCATGCGCGGCATTTCCTCGATATCTTCAGCGGCCTTCTTGAAACGCTCGTACTCCTGCAAGCGCCGGATAAGCTGCGCGCGCGGATCTTCTTCGTCGTCTTCAATCGTACTGGCACGTGGCAACAACATGCGCGACTTGATCTCGGCCAACATCGCAGCCATCAGCAGGTATTCTGCCGCCAGCTCGAACTGCATGGCATCCATCAGCTCGACGTATTCCATGTACTGCTCAGTAATCCGGGACACGTCGATTTCGAGAATATCGAGGTTCTGACGTTTGATCAGGTACAGCAACAAATCCAGCGGGCCTTCAAAAGCCTCCAGAAACACCGCCAGCGCCTGCGGCGGGATATAGAGATCCTTGGGGAATTCGGTGAGTGTCTTGCCCATCACCACGGCAAAGGGCATTTCGCCCTGCTGCGGCCCGGTACCAGGGCGCCGCGCGGCCGCTCCGGGCATCGTTTGTGCCACTAGAGGCGCGTCAGCACTGGCTTCCTGCGCCGCCTGCTCATCCGCTGTGCCTTCTGTTTTGGGTTCGTTGACCGACACTATTACTACCTGTCTTTGGATGCGCGCCAGTATACCTGACTAAATCCCCGAAGGGGGAGGACGAATGCCCGGGGCACCGGGTGCTGACCAGCCGATCAGCGGCAGAATTGCGGCCTCAAACGGGCATACAGGGAAAAATACGGTCAAGTTAGCGAGCGAACACAAAAAATTGCAGAATTTCGGGGATAAGGGCCAATATCGACCCCTCAGCCCTTCCTACAAGCGCGGGAATCTATATACTCCTCCTTCTTCCACGCGCCCGTAGCTCAGCTGGATAGAGTAACTGGCTTCGAACCAGTTGGTCGGGAGTTCGAATCTCTCCGGGCGCGCCAATTACCCAGCAAGAACCCTTCTAAAAAATAATGATGTAGGGATTCTTGGCTGTATCGACCAACAATCCGAGATTACAAACAGGGATACGAAAACGTTGTATCTCATACTTTTCTAGTTCGTCTTTTTGGAGCAATGAAACTCAAAAAGCCCGCTAAAATGAGCCAGATAGTTGCAGGCTCAGCGACTTCCGTAGATAGAGCATTGCATAGACGGATGTTGTCAAATGTCTGCCCACCTCCAAACTCCACGCTCACTAAGTCTGTCCAATTGCTTCCAAACACGAAAGTTTCGAAATCTTCAGCGCCTCCTAATCCGTCAAAAAAACCATCAACTGTAAACACTTGAGTCAAGACTTCACCTGAGCTTTTAGTCCCTTTAAATACAGTTGTTCTGGGCATGTGATAAACGGAACTGTATTCTCCAAGATCAATACCGACAATATCGAATGCAATACTGTCTCATGCCGTTAGGATAGCGGGACAATGATACGGCGAGGAACTTTGAAAGAAGCTAGAGCCGCTCTAACGCATTTAAGAGCTTTCAGTTATCATCGTGGCAACACGTGGACCCATGCTATGAAAATTTTACTCGCACTAGCGCTGATCATGACAGCAACACTATCGACAAAGTCGTATTGTGAAGAGGAACTCACCTATTGCAGGAACTATGAGGGTGAGGTGGTGATTGTTACTGATTACCATTGTCCCTCTGGATTCTGGCCGCTGTAAGAACTGCCCAATACGAGCACTTAATCGACTGCATTGAGCATGTTATGGTGCGTTGCCAGTCATTCGTAACGTGGTTCCTATGTTAGAGCAGTTAGCAAAATACCATCCATTTCTTCCGGATATCGCGGCCGTTTTGATCTTGCTTGTAGCGGCCTGGCTGGGCTACCTGATTTCCTCACGTGTTTTGAACACCGTGCTGCATCGCGTGGCGGCGCGAACCAGCTCCAGCTGGGATAACGCTCTTATCAATAACGGCGTGGGCAGGAAACTGTCGCAGCTGGTGCCTGTATTCATTATTTATGAAGGCGCGGGCAAGCTCACCAATATTAATGAGAGGCTGCTGGGTCTGGCAATGAACCTCACCAGCGCTTACATGATCGTAGTGATTGCCATCACCGTAATCGCGGTTCTCAGTACCGCCAACGATATCTATGAATCAAACCCCAGAGCCGTGCAGCGTCCTATCAAAGGTTTTATTCAGCTGCTGCAACTTGCGGTGCTGATCCTGGCCGGACTGCTGTGCATCGCCGCGTTGTTGGATCAATCTCCCGTGCTGATGCTCAGTGGTTTTGGCGCGATGACAGCAGTGTTGTTACTCATATTCAAGGATACGCTGCTGTCTCTTGTGGCAAGTGTGCAGCTGACGGCACAGGATATGGTGCGCGTAGGCGACTGGATTGAGATGCCACAGTTTGGAGCAGACGGCGATGTAGTGGATGTCGAGTTACACACCATAAAGGTTCAGAACTGGGATAAAACTATCACCACCATTCCGACGCATCGTTTGATCAGCGACTCCTTCAAGAACTGGCGGGGTATGTCTTTATCCGGCGGTCGCCGCATCAAACGGGCGCTGCATCTGGACGCCTCCTCAGTACATTTTATGAACGCGCAGGAGATAGAACACTGTAATCGCTTCACGTTACTGGAGGGCTATCTTGCCGATAAACAGGGGGAACTGTCGACGTACAATAACGCACTGTATGGCATTGAAGATGCGCAACGCGATGCCACAGTAAACATGCGCCGACTGACCAACATCGGTACGTTTCGTGTCTATGCCGAGCGCTACCTGCAACAGCATCCGCTGGTGCACCAGGACATGACGCTGATGGTGCGCCAGCTAGCGCCAGGTCCCCAGGGTGTACCCATAGAACTGTATTGCTTTACGACCACTACTGCCTGGGGCGAATACGAGAATATCCAGGCAGATATCTTCGATCATCTGCTCGCTATCATTCCCGAATTTGGTCTGCGCCTGTTCCAGCAACCCGCTGGCACGGAGTTCTCCATCAAGCAGCTGTAGCTTCGCCCTACATTGCAACGCGGCTAGATCAACGGAAGCATCGGTGTCAAAGCGAGTAGCGTGGGTCGGGACACGCTACTCCCTTTGACGCCGGTCCGACCGACTAAGTCAGTGCCACTCTCTGGCATCAGTCCGTTTCAATACTAATCGCACCTGCCAAGCCCTATAATCGCCCAACGAGAAATCTTCAGAGGACACGCCCCGTGCTCAAAAAAATGGTCTCACTGGGATTTAACCTTGCCACATTACCTGCTCGCATGACCTTCAAGGGGGCCCGGGCCGTCGTCACCATGCCGGGCGATATTGAGCACTTTATGCGGGAGGTCCGCACAGCGTCTGATGAAGCGGCCCGTGAAATCAAGTTATTGCTGGACAGTGTCGACGCAGAAATGCAGCAAAAGGCGGCTCATCTCGATCCGCAGCAGAAACAGCAGGCGGCGGAGCTGGCGCTGGGCGCGGCCGAACAACACCTGAGTATGGCCGCCGTCAATATCCTGCGTGCCCTATGGCTGACGATGGATGCTAATCGCAACCTGCCACGCGGTAAAAGCCAGATTGCCATTGAGCGAAAGCACTAACGCCAGCCGGCGCACCTCATGATATTTGCGGAGCGCGTAGCCTTCAGAATCGGTGGCGCTTCTATGTGTTGCTCAGCGGACTGTCTCACGTCCGGCTTTTAAGCTGGCAGTACCGACAAAAGCACTTGATCAGAATACTTGCCCATAGTTGAGGATATATTCCTGAAATAAATCCCGGTCCGCGGTGCCTCCCAGGCCAAATTTTTCACATGAATAATCATGATTTCCGTACAGGTCCCTCGGCCTGCGCTGCAGGTAGTTGACCATTGCCTGCTCTGCCGTCGCCGTCAAGTCGAGACTAAAGTAATGATATATCCCTCTTACCACTGAGATAGGGTCTTCACAGATTGCTCCGAATCCAACGTCAAAGAACTGACCTGTATCGAGCTCTCTCCGCTGTTCCATTCCCCGATGGACAAGTCGTGACAGGTGTTCTACTTCATACTTGGCTACTGCATTTGGGGATACATCATCGCTAAAACCGCGTTGCAAGGTTGTCACAAGACTGGCGAATGACGCTGTCGCATCGAGTGGATCTCGATGTGTCCAAACGATCAGCGCATCAGGGTACTGAGCCAACAGGTTCTGCAGGTATGCCATATGCGATGGAGTCTTCAGCACCCAACGCTCAGCCGCGAAATCGACCTGCAGATGTTGGAGGAATTGTTGATGCCATTGATAGGTTGCAGACATATTCTGCGACAGCATCCAGTCACGATACTCCGGAATATTATACATGTACCCATATTGCTCACTCATAAAATGCGACGAGAACATGTAGACACACTCCTGCGGCAGTCGCGCAGCGATCGAGTGTATCGCCCGGAATCCAGGCGATAGTTTCTCCGAGAAACCCAGCTGAAAATCCACGCCCCGAATCCGCTTGTCGTGAAGGTAGTTATCCCTCTGCGGGGGCGGTATCGGTTTGGCCACTTCCCAGCTGGAGGGCGACCGCATAGCGGGGTCCTGAGCAATCAGTTCATAAAGAATAGAGGTGCCAGATCGTGGTAGGCCAAGGATAAAAAGCGGCTGGCTTATCTGCTGTTCTGCGATCTCGGGACGTTCTTTGCGGCATTGGACAAGTTTAAGACGAACACACAGGTAGTCCAGAACATTGAAATACGCGACGATCCTGCCCACCGGTGACAGATTCGCCTCGCTATTGAGTGCCTTGAGCAACTGCGTTAATCCTGCCTGGAATGAGGTATCCCCAAAATCGTCCAGACCGGTCCTGGATGCTGCAGTTTGCAGCAGAGATTCTGGTTCAAGGGCCGGCGCTACATAGCCCCGCTTCTGTAATTGACGCCCGGCCTGATTGACCAACCTGACCAACAATGATTGTGCCGTTGTCACTATTGTCTCCCCGAGCCTAGGCAACCGGATGCGGCAGACACCGTATCTGTCTTTCTCACTAACATAGAATTATTTGCCATCAGTTCAATTAGGCAGTTCTCTTGCTGCAGCGTCCTCACACTCTACTACAATCAAAGAGGACGATATTGTTCTACGGTGCACTTTCATTTGCGCCAAGTGTGTCGCTGCTGCCACAAATCGGGATCAAGGGATCTTGCCGCAGCGGTTTATTGCTGCAGAGACGTTAGCAACGATTTCATTTTATCGCGTTCATTAAAGGCCACACCAGGGCTGGCCAGCACTTTTTCCAGAAGGCCAATAGCCGCACTTTTGTTGCCCAGTGCAGCTTCAATCTGCGCCTGGCGATATAGCAGCGCCACATTATCGGGAGACCCTTTCACGGCGAGTTTGATATGGCGCAGCGCCTGCAGATTATCACCCGTCAGATGCTCCAGCACCGCCAGCGTGTCCAGTAGCTGCGGGGCGCTCGGCTCAAGGCTCACAGCGCGCCTGGCGTAACCTAAAGCCTGTTGCGGCTGGCTCGCCCGCAGTAACCAGGCCAGATTGTTCAGCGCGGTGGTATTGTCGGGCTGCAGTTCCAGTATCGCCTGGTACTGCTTGATCGCCTGATCTTCACGGCCCGCATGATTTAACTGGCTGGCAAGCGCTATACGCGCCGGGAGGTCTGTGGGCTGCCGTGCTACCCACGCTTCAACGGTGGCCAGTGCTTCCGCACTCTTGCCTGCGATAAACTGATAACCGGCCAGTTCCAGTGCAGTATCACTTCCGGGGGCGTCATTAAAGGCGCGAGCGGCAAGCTCGATTGCCTGCGCCTGATCGCCGGCGCGCAGGGCCACAGCAGCCTGCAGGCGCAACACCTCCGGGGTCTCGCCGACCAACTCAGTGAGGCGCTTCAGATAAAGCTCAAACAGGGGTGTATCGCCGTTCGCCCAGGCCAACCTGGCTAATCCAACCAACGCGGGAGTGTAGTTTTCATCCAGTGCCAGGGCGCGGCGGAACTCTTCTTGCGCCTTTTCGGCATCACCAGCCCCCGCTGCCGCGGTGCCTAGCAGATGATGAGCCAGAGCAGTGTCTGGCTTGAGCTGCACCAATTGCTCCAGAGTAGACACTGCGTCACTGTGGCGCTGCTCGGCGAGCTGGGCCAATGCCAATAAATGCAGCACCTCGGGAGACTGCTGCTGCAACTCGGTGACAGCGGACAATAACGGTGGGATGCTGGCCGGTTCACTTTTCCAAAGATAATAACGGCCCAGCATAAGGCGCGGCTCCAAGGCTTTGGGGTACGCTTCGAGAGCATATTTGAGCTGCGCTACCAACTCGGCCTCATTGCCCTGCTCCGCTTCTATGAGAGCGAGCTGCAGCAGGGCCGGCAAATAGTCAGTACGGTGGTCTAAAATGGCCTTATAGCGTTTGCGAGCCGCCTCCGTATCACCCGCTTGCAGCGCAATTTGAGCCAGTGCCTGATTGGCCGCAGGGTCACCGGGCGCGAGGCTCAGGGCCTCGTTGAACGTCGCCACCGCCTCATCGGTCTGCTCGTTGGCCAGATAAGCCTTACCCAGTAAACTGTAGGCGGCCAAACTGTCGGGATTGCGGGCCTTAAATGCCTGAGCCGCCTCAATCGCGGCGTCGAAGTCCTGCTCCTCGATAAGTTTCAGAACCAGCAGGATGTCCGCCTGCTGGTAATGCGGGTCCAGCGTCAAAGTTTGTGCCAGCTGCTTGGTGGCAGCCTCATTCTGGCCGGCCAGCAGCAGGCCAGCGCCCAGTCTGAAATTGGCTTCAGCGGAGTCCGGGTTCAGTTGCTGTCGCTTTGCGAGCACATCCAGCGCCTGGTCAGTATCCCCCTCCAGCAACAGGGCGTTAGCCATCAGGTTCAGCGCCTGGCTATCGTCCGGTTCGCTGTCGAGCACGGCGCGCAGCAGGTCCTGGATTTTGCTGGCATCCCCTGCCTGCAGATAAAGGCTCGCCAGCATTTTGCGACCCGGCGCAAAATCCGGATGTAAGTCGACCAGGCGCATGGCGACACTCAGTGCCGCCTTGGGGTGGCCTTCCATGGTGTGGGCAGCGCTCAGATAAAAAGGTACCAGTGGATAACTGGGCTCCAGAGCGACGGCCTGTTCCAGCGAGGTGATGGCGCCGGGGTAGTCAGCATCCTGAAATTGCAGCATGCCCTGCACATAGTTGCTCATAGGATCTTTTGGCCACTCCAGCATTAGCCATTCGGCGTCGCCGCGCATGGCGTCAATCTGCTGCAGCTGCAGATTTATCAGGGCGCGTTTGCTGCGATCATCAAAACTGTCAGGGACCAATTCAATGGCGGCGTCGTAGGCGGCCAGCGCGTCCGGCAACTGCTGCAGTAGAATCAGCAGCTCAGCTCTCAAACGCCAGGCAGGCGGGTTATCGAGACCCATGTCCAGCACTTGTTCAACGACCCCCATGGCGCCCGCGATATCACCCATGGTCCCCATGATTCTTGCCTCTGCCAGCCTGACTTCAGCACCGTTGGGCTGCAGCTCGAGGGCTTCCGCTATTATGGCATCCGCATCCCATATATCACCCTGTGCCAACTGCGCCAGTGCCTGCGCAGCCTGAACCCGCGCCTTCGCAGGTGACTCAAGCCCGCTGCTGGGCAACTCTTCCAGCGCCTCAAATTTGCGCTGGGCCAGCATTGATTTGGCCAGTGCTGGCATTACGTCGTTGAGATCCCAGCCCAATTGTCGTGCCTTTTCAAGCTCCCTGTCAGCGGAGGTCATATAGCCAGAATCCAGGTAAGCCTTCCCCAGCAACCAGTGGATGCGGGGCAAGTCCGCCTTATTCGCCGCACTCAGCGCGCTTTTGAGTCCAATAATAGCCGCTGGGTAATCCGCCACTACGAGTCTCTCCTCAGCGCGGGCAATTGCCTGCTCAGTGTTGGCTCCACCGCAAGCGGCCAGGCTCAGGAGAGATACGCTGAACGCAATGCCAACACAGTACTTTACTATCGGCGATGTGGTCGCCCCAGTGCCGGCGTCCCGTGTGGAATGGCTTGCAGACGGGCCCCTGAGAAAAGCCTGACTTGCACTGGCGATAAGAGCCCGGCAGATGAGCAAGCGAGTGGCAACGTTTGGCATGGCAATATCCTCTATCAGGCTGCAGTGATCCGGTGCTGTCCGTTACTTATTTTGCGCAAGCTGCAGACCGATAGCTACTCATTCGGACGTCTAAATAGGATGCTGCTCACAAAACCGGGACACAAAAAAGACGGCCGCAGCCGCCTTTCATTGTGTTGTGCCGATACTTAGACGCGACGGCGACGCAGACCAAGCAACAGCAGGCCAAGACCCACAGACGCCAGAGTGCCGGGGACCGGTATCTGAACTTGCTCTGTGGTGATTACCGCCGCAAACTGAAAGGTGGTGTCCTCGCCCTCAGGTGTCACAAAGCCAAGACATGGCGGGGTGACACCCGCCGCGGTGCATGCCGCAGAAGCCAAGGGGCTCAAACCACCGGACTGTTCAAAGAAGCTGACAAAGTAGGTGATTGGCCCCACGCCGCCACCCAGATCGTATTGGAAAGCAAAGTTCAGCGCCGCCTGGTCGATAACAAAAATATCGCCGCAGCCGTCGTCGTTAACGCCTACCCCATTTGCAGCGCCATTCGCGCAGGGGTCGGCACCGTTGGGCGTTTCCAGAAAATCAATCAGGAAATCCAAAGTCGCGGTTGGCAACCCGGGGGCGGACGGCATAAATGGCGTCAGCGTCAGCGCGGATCGCAGGCTGACTGAATCCAGTGAGGGAGCATTGATCGCCTGATTGCGATGCGTTACCGATAGATTGCCGACCGCAGCTCCGTTGGTGTTAACTATTGAAGCACCTGCATTTGTGATGTCCAGACCACTGGTTCCATTGCTGCCCCAATTCATTGTCGTTGCGGCGCAAGTGAAAGCGCCCGGGGCCGTCGCCACAGCGGTACCACACAGAAACTGACCGACTACGCCCAAGTCCCACTGATCGACAATGCCATTAGCCATGTCGGCCTGAGCGCCGACCGCAACGAATCCAGTGGCGGCCATCGCGAGGGCAGCAACGGTGCTGCGGAGACGCGTGCTGCGGGTAGCATAAAGCTTGTTGTCCATTACATCTGGCTCTAAAAAGAATCCGTCTTATTGTTTACACGGAAACATGCAGTTTACACGAAAACATGCACATTTCGAGCCAAATATCAGAATACCTATAATATTTATGGTTTTACCAAATTTTTCATTAGAACTTTAGGCGCCAGGAACAGTAAAGTGTAAAAATTACTGACAATCATCAGGCCGTTGAAACGCCCAATATGCAGGGCACTGCTGCTTCAATCCCAAAAGTGGTACTCAAGCGGTGAATTGAAGGGTATCGGGGTCGGACTGCGCGAGGCAGGAGAGCGTGCTCCAGCCCTCACCATTGCCGTGATCAGCTTTCAAATGGCGCCGTATCACCCTTGCCCACCCGCAATACCACAGGGGTTTCGTCTGCCAGATCGACCACTGTTGTGGGTTCCATACCGCAGTATCCACCATCGATCACCAGATCGACATCGTGCTCCAGCATCTGGCGGATATCGTAGGGGTCGGTCAGGGGAAGATCGTCACCGGGCATGATCAGCGTGACGCTCATCAGAGGCTCTCCCAGATCGGCCAGCAGTGCCAACGCGATAGCATTCTCAGGGACGCGCAGGCCCACCGTTTTGCGCTTGAGGTGCATCAGGCGCCGTGGCACTTCGGATGTGGCGGGTAATATAAAGGTATAAGGACCGGGCGTGGTATGGCGCAGCAGACGATAAGCACTGTTGCTAACCTTGGCATAGGTGGCGATCTCAGATAGATCACTACAGACCAACGTGAAATTGTGGCTGTCATCGAGCTTGCGAATACGCCTGATCCGGTCGAGGGCACTTTTATCACCTATGTGACAACCAAGAGCGTAGGCGGAGTCTGTCGGGTATACAATCACGCCTCCGCTCTTAATAATGTCTACCGCTTGGCGAATCAGGCGAACCTGCGGATTGTCCGGATGAATCTGGAAAAACTGGCTCACTGGCTTATCTCTTCTTTCTTATATCGCTATAGCAGCTGCAAACAAGGACTACGACGACCAGCGCTCCCAAACAGGGCGCAATCCATCGAACGGAGCAGATTCTACACCCAGTGGCGCGCTGTAGGGAGCATCGCGGTGAAAATCACTGCCCGCAGAAACCTCAAGATCAAAACTGCTGGCCAGGCGGCACAGCTGAATCGTTTGATCACGTGTCTGCTTGCCGCTTAGCACTTCAATGGCGCAACCACCCGCCGCCACAAAAGCTGCGACCAAACGCCGCAGCTTCATGCCGGTAAAGCGATACTTCAGCGGGTGTGCGATCACGGCCACACCACCACTGATTGCAATCCAGCGGGTAACCTCCGCGAGTTCTGGCCAAAACGCTTTAACGTCGCCCGTCTTACCCTGCCCCAGATACCGGTCGAAGGCCTGGCTGTGATCCCTCGCATGCCCCTGCTCCACCATCCAGTCTGCGAAATGGGGGCGACCCAATTGACTGCTGCCCGCCTTCGCAAGAGCACCCTCCAGCGCACTCGCAAAACCACAGGCCGCCAACCGATCGGCTATTTTTTCGCCGCGCTCGCGCCTGGCATTTGCCATTGTGTCTAGCGCACCGCGCATGACGGGGTGCTCGCAGTCCACATTCAGGCCGAGAATATGGATGGTCGTGCCTGACCACTGGCAGGAAAACTCTATGCCGGGAATGAGCTGCATACCGCCTGGGCTCTGCCTATGATAAGCTGCCGCTGCTTCATAACCGGCCATCGTGTCGTGGTCGGTTATGGCCAGAAATGCAATGTTGCTGGCGAGCGCTCTTGCCACTAACTCACAGGGCTCAAGGGCACCGTCGGAGGCCTTGGTGTGGGCATGGAAGTCAACCAGCACAATATTGACACTGAGCTGCAGGCTGCAAGGCGCAGTCATGCAACAGTTTGACTAGTAATTTGACTACGTTAGGCATCACACATGGTAACAGCCGGAGTACATCAGAATCCATGAAGCAAATCGCAGAATTCATCCCCATCGCGCTGTTCTTTATCGTCTACCAACTCAAAGGCCAGAGCATTTCACTGGGCAGCTGGACGTACGAATTTGATGGTATCTTCTCGGCCACCGCAGTACTGATGGCCGCCACCGTATTGCAGGTCATCTTTACCTATGCATTGACCCGCAAGTTCGAGAAACGCCTAATGTGGCTGATGTTGGCCGTACTCGCATTTGGTGCGCTCACATTAATATTTCGCAACCCGTTGTTTGTCCAGTGGAAGCCGACAATTTTTAATTGGGCTCTCGCATTGGCGTTTGGGGCGTCGCAGTTTATGGGCGACAAAAACCTCATGGAACGCACACTCGGCAGCCAGATTCACCTGCCCAAAACAATCTGGAATCGCCTCAACCTTGTGTGGGTGTGCAATTTCGCGATTGTAGGCGGACTCAATCTGGTGGTGGCTTATGCTTTCAGCGAGGAGGCCTGGGTCAGCTATAAATTGTATTCAGCCATCGGCTTCACGCTGGTACTAACCATCCTCACAGCTCTCATTATCAGCCCCCACTTGAAAGAAGATGCAGTAGACAAACAACGCTCGTAACACATAACACCCGTAAAACCGCGACCGCCACTGAACGGAGACCAAGCCCAAATGTATTACGCAATATTCTGTGAAGACGTGGAAAACAGCATGGCGCTGCGCAAAAGCGCGCGGGTGGCCCACCTCGCTCGCCTGCAAGAACTGGTCGATGCGGGTAGACTTCTCGCGGCCGGCCCGCACCCGGCGATGGATACAGAGGAGCCTGGTGACGCCGGGTTCACCGGCAGCTTGATCATTGCGGAATTCGACAGTCTGGAAGCCGCCACAGCATGGGCCGATTCCGATGCGTATGTGGACGCGGGTGTTTTTAACAAAATCACGGTTAAACCTTACAAGCTGGTGCTGCCCTAAGCTTCAACTTCGTCACGCCAGCGGTTACATTAGTCCCTTAGTATTAACGTATAAATCTATAGCTCACTCGCACTGTTAGTTACAATCCATCACACTCTCGAGAGGAACACACCTTGCGATTCTCCACCCCCTTTCTACTGCTGCTTTTACTGTTGCCTGCTGTAACCGTTGCGCAAGACGTGCGCTACGTCAGCGGCGACCACAGCGTGCCGCTGCGAGGCGGTGCCGGTGACGACTATCAACTGGTGCACCGCGGTATTCCAGCCGGTACGCGACTGACCGTGGCGCGCACATCCGATGGCGGGCTCTGGGCCGACATCACCACCGAGGCCGGAGACACCGGCTGGATTCCCACTGAAAAATTACTGGTAGAAACGACAGTGCAATCCGATATGGCGGCGATTGGCATGCCCGAGCAAGCCACCAACGATAGCGGCGCTGCCGCGATCGTGGCTGATGCTGATGCTGATGCTGATAGCACAACTGATCCGACAGAACTGGCTAACCAAATAGACACCTGCGAAGCCGAGTTCAATTCCGTCGCGCAGGAGTTGCACCGGCTGAAGCAGGTATCCGGGAAAGCCGAACAACTGGATATAGACAACCAGCGGCTAGTAGAACACACAGAAAATCTGCGCTCTGAAGTAGAGATGCTGCAGGCCGAGAACCACCGCTTACTGGAAAAAGTCGAAAGCGAAGATTTTATGAATGGCGCGCTGGCGGTATTGCTCGGTGTCATCATCGCATTGGTAGCACCGCGTCTGGTGCCTAAACGCCGCAAAAGTTCCAGCTGGGCATAACAAGGAGACCACAATGTTACGAATACTATTACTGATACTGTCACTGCTAATGCCGTCCTTGGCAATTGCTGCTGATTCCGCCGCAAATAACCCCCGCGTTGTGATCAAGACCAACGAGGGCGACATTACACTGCAGCTTTTTGCCGATAAGGCGCCCATCACCGTGGCAAATTTTCTGGACTATGCAGACAGCGGCTTTTACAAGGGGACGATATTTCACCGTATCATCCCCAACTTCATGATTCAGGGCGGCGGGTTCACCCCGGACATGAAGGAGAAAGAAACGCGTGAGCCCATCGCAAATGAATCGAAAAACCGCTTGCACAATACGCGCGGCACGATTGCCATGGCCCGCACCAGCGATCCGGATTCGGCGACCTCGCAGTTCTTCATCAACCAGCGTACCAACCTGAGGCTGGACTGGGCGCCTGGAAACGAAGGCTATACCGTTTTCGGTGAAGTCATTCAGGGCATGGATATCGTGGACTTTATTGCGACAACACCCACCAAGACGGCAGGCGGGATGGGCAATGTTCCCCAGCAAGCCATTATCATTACAGATATCCTGCGCCAGCCCTGATGATCGCACTCAGCGTCAACCTGAATAAAATTGCCCTGATCCGCAACTCGCGGGATACCACCAACCCCGGCATTCCGGAGCACGCAAAAATGTGTATCGATGCCGGGGCTGACGGTATCACCGTGCACCCGCGCCCGGACCAGCGCCACATCCGCGTCCATGACTGTTTCGACCTGGCCGCAATGCTCGATGTAGAGTTCAATATCGAAGGCAACCCGATGACCGGGCCGCGCGTCAGTGATCGCGCTGGCGTCGATGACTACCCAGGGTTTATGGCGCTGGTCAAAGCAATTCGCCCTGCCCAGTGCACACTCGTCCCTGACGGTGACGGGCAACTCACCTCGGACCGCGGCTTTGATCTGAAGCGCGACGGCGATGCTATCGCGCCACTCATACAGGAACTGCAGGCGATGGGCATTCGCACCAGCCTGTTCATGGATCCGGACCCGGAACAGATCCGCCTCGCAGCCCAGATCGGTGCCGACCGTATTGAGCTTTATACTGAATCCTATGCACGCGCATTTCGGCTCGGAGAAAATCTGGACACTGTGTTTAAGCAGTTTGTGCGGGCGGCGGAAGTGGCCGCCGAGGAGGGCTTGGGTCTCAATGCCGGACACGACCTGGACCTGCAAAATTTACCGCAGTTCGCGTCCCTACGAGGCTTGATTGAAGTGTCTATCGGACACGCGCTGACCGTGGATGCCATTCGTATGGGCCTGGCAAATACCGTGGCAGCCTACCAGCGCGCACTTGGAAAAATCTGATGGATGCACGCGTGCAGGCGCTGCTCGACAAACAAGAAATTACCGAGCTGATCCACGCATACTGTAATGCGGCAGACCGCCACGATCACGACAAGATGCGCACGCTGTATCACGAGGATTCGACCGACGATCACGGCGCGTTCTTCAACGGCCTGGCAATGGCGTTTATTGACCAGTTACCGGCCATTCAGGAGCCGATGCTGATTCTGCACCACAACATTACCACTGTGAATATCGTGCTGGACGGTGACTTGGCGGAAGGTGAGGTTTACGTGCTGGCGTTTCATCAGGTACGAACGGACGATGGGCCGGTCGATTTGCTTATCGGCGGCCGCTACTTCGACAAATACGAAAAGCGCGCGGGCCTATGGAAGTTCAGCCACCGCGCTGTCGTGGCCGACTGGTGCACATTCAACAATCCCTCCACGGTTTGCCTGGATCATCCGATGGTGGAGGGTTCCTATATCGGCAAGCCCGGGCCCGGCGACCCTTCCTACGCGTTCTTTCGACTGCTGCGTCGCGGGCAGCACTAGAGCGCAGCCAGCTTCCCTCTCAGGCAATCCGGTATACGTGTGGGCGACTTGTTCTGCGGATCCATGTGCACCAACACCGCCTTGCCGCGCACGGTTTCTCTGTCGCCCTGCGCCATCTCGGTGTGCAGGGTAAACGAGGAGTTGCCGATACTGGCATCGACGATCTTTGCGGTAACGTCGGAGCCATAGAAGGTCTCGCCAATAAAGTCGATGTGGACTGAGGCGAGGATCCAGCTTTTCACGATATCTGGCGTGCCCTCTGCTAGCGACTCAAGAAACCTTACTCGAACGACTTCGAACCAGGCGGCGATGGTGGCATTGTTTATGTGGCCCAGGGCGTCGGTTTCGTAGAAGCGCGGGGTGATGGTTATGGCGAATTCTTTCAATTTGGGTCTCCCGAAATAGTGAGATGTAACGATTACTCGTGCATTGTAGCCCGCCTTACAGAGTACCAGCGTCGCCTGCAAACCTCCCCAGCCTGCTCGGCCTGCTCGGCCTGCTCGGCACCGCACACCAAAGTGCACCAAAGTGCACCAAAATTATCACAGCATCAAGCTGACTTTAAACCGTATAATACTGGCCCATCCGTATTCAAACCGGAATTCCAATGCGCCTGATGCTCGCCCCTATGGAGGGCGTTATCGACCATACAATGCGTGAACTGCTCACCTCCCTGGGCGGTATAGATCGCTGCGTCACCGAGTTTGTGCGCGTCACCGAACGGCTGTTGCCGCCGCGCGTCTTTCACCGCCTCTGCCCGGAGCTGGCAACAGGCGGATTGACTGCCTTCGGGGTGCCTGTCTATGTGCAACTGCTGGGCGGGCAACCGAACGTTATGGCCGACAATGCCGCGCGCGCAGCTGAGCTTGGCGCGCCGGGGATTGACCTGAACTTTGGTTGCCCCGCGAAAACAGTCAATCGCTCTGACGGTGGCGCCATCCTTTTACGCGAGCCCCAGCGTGTACACGATATTACCGCCGCAGTGCGCGCTGCGGTGCCGGCGCACATTCCAGTCACTGTGAAAACACGACTGGGGTTTGAGGATAAATCGCGGTTTCTGGAGATCGCCGCAGGGATTGAAGCTGCAGGCGCGAATGAACTCACCGTTCACGCGCGCACCAAACGCGACGGTTACAAACCGCCCGCCTATTGGGAGTCCATCGCTGCAGCGCGCGAGTTGGTGTCCCTTCCGGTGATTGCCAACGGTGAAATATGGAGCGTTAACGATGCGCTTCGCTGCCGGAGCGTGACCGGCTGCAGTGACCTGATGCTGGGCCGCGGCGCGCTGTGCCGCCCTGACCTACCCCGCCTGATTGCCGCGGCAGACGCCGATGGCGAAACGCGCGAGCCCCTGAATTGGGATGGCATCACCGCATTGCTGCTGACGTTTTTTGTGTCAACGCTGCAACACTATGATGCGCACTGCGCGGGGAACCCACTCAAACAATGGCTGGTCTACCTGCGCGGTTATTTTCCGCAGGCCGGACCTCTGTTCGAGCGGGTCAAGCGCCTTCGTGAAGTAGATGAGATAATCGCGGTTTTGCGCGATATCCAGTCTGATACCGAAGACGATCGCTACGCTGCATGAGCCTGTCGGGCTTGGAATGGTGCTACAGCACCGATATGGAACCGACAAGCCAAGGCCGCGCTCGCAATTGTACAAGCACCACCAATCAATGGATAATCGCGGGTTAGTTTGAAAACCGCGCTACTGACGCTTCGGCAAACGTTCGGCAAACGTTCGGCAAACGTGTTAGACAGATAATTGATGGAAATACTATGGAACACAAGCCACGACACATTCAGTTAATGGATACCACCCTGCGCGATGGAGAACAGACACAAGGGGTTTCATTTTCACCCGATGAAAAAGTGAATCTCGCCAAGGCGTTGCTGCAACTTCTCAAGGTCGACCGTATTGAGGTCGCGTCTGCGGGTGTGTCGAAGGGCGAAATGGAAGCCGTTTCAAACATTAATGCGTGGGCTCAACAACAGGGCCTCGGTGACCGCATTGAGGTACTGGGCTTTGTCGATCACACCAAAAGCGTAGACTGGATTCTGCAAACCGGCGGGCAGGTTATTAATCTGCTGACCAAGGGCAGCGAGAAGCACTGCCGGGAACAGCTGGGAAAAACGCTCGATCAGCACGTGTCTGATATTATTCAAACCGTTGACTACGCGCTGGCCAAAGGACTGCAGGTCAATGCCTACCTGGAGGACTGGTCGAACGGTTATCGCAACAGCCCGGATTACGTCTACCGCATGATGGATCTTCTTAAAGACAGCGGGATACGCCATTTCATGCTGCCGGACACACTGGGCGTTATGTCACCGGAAGAAGTCTTCGAGAGCCTCAGCGACATGACTGCGCGGCATCCGAAGCAGCTGTTCGACTTTCACCCCCACAACGACTACGGGCTGGCCACTGCCAATGTTATGGCGGCGGTGCGCGCGGGCATAAATTCGGTTCACTGCACCATCAATTGTCTGGGCGAACGCGCGGGCAACGCCTCAATGGCAGAGGTGGTTGTGGTGTTGCGCGATAAGATGAGCATGGAATTATCTATCGATGAAACCTACATCGTACAACTCAGCACGATGGTGGAATCTTTCTCCGGCAAGCGTGTGCCCGCCAACGCACCTATTGTGGGTGCCGATGTCTTTACACAAACGGCCGGCATTCATGCCGATGGTGATAGAAAAGGCGGGCTCTACAAAACACGGCTCAGCCCTGAACGTTTCTCCCGCACCCGCAGTTATGCGCTTGGAAAAATGAGTGGCAAGGCATCGCTGGCTAAAAACCTCGAAGCACTGGGGCTCAGCTTGTCAAAAGAGAACCAACAAAAAGTGTTGGCAAGAATCGTCAAGCTCGGTGACTCGAAAGAGTTGATCACCACAGACGACCTGCCCTTCA
The DNA here is from genome assembly GCA_041688425.1 of Halioglobus sp. Taxonomy (GTDB): domain Bacteria; phylum Pseudomonadota; class Gammaproteobacteria; order Pseudomonadales; family Halieaceae; genus Marimicrobium. The sequence goes on from JBDNIE010000017.1 coordinate 19,627, forward strand.
TCATCGCAGAAGTGCTGGAGAGCAAAAATTATCATCATATCAAACTACTGAATTGCTCGATCACCAGTGGCCTGAACCTGAAGTCGACAGCGAGCATCCGCGTCGATGTGGACGGCGATATCCGTCATGCAGTGGGCTCCGGCAACGGCGGCTTCGATGCCTTTATCTACGCCATGAACGAGGTGATGATGCCGCGCAACTATACTCTTCCGACGCTGGTCGATTATGAAGTTCGCATCCCGAGAGGCGGTCGTACAAATGCACTCACGGAGTGCGTGATCACCTGGGATTGTGAGGGCCAGGAAATCAAGACTCGCGGTGTGCACTCGAATCAGGTTTTCGCCGGCGTTCTGGCAACGCTACGAATCGTTAATTTGCAGTTGCATGAACGTGAGTCCGGGCAGGACTCTTCAGCGACGCCGCTTACAGCGGATGAGCAGATTTAAGCAGCGTCAGTTCCAGGTGATAGCGTCTTTACTCTGCACTCAGATCGGTAACAGCGACACGACCCAGATCAGCCGACCTTCGGCATCGCCCGTAACGCCGCAACCACCTTGTCGCCAAACTCCGCCGTCTTGATCATTTTCACGCCACTGCCGGGCTTCGACAAATCCGCCGTTGAGTAGCCGTCGGCAAATACGCTCTGCATCGCCGCCCACACGTTTTTCGATTCCTGCACCATGCCAAAGCTATCCTCCAGCATCATCGCAACTGAACCAATCATCGAGTATGGGTTGGCAATATTCTGGCCCGCGATATCGGGGGCAGAGCCGTGCGATGGCTCGTAGTAACTTTTCTCCGGCCCCTTGCAGGCAGACGGCATCAGGCCGAGTGAGCCCAGAATACCGCCACCCTGATCACTCAGGATATCGCCGAACATATTCTCCATCACCATCACATCGAACTGCCCTGGATTCAGACACAGCAGCGTGGCGGCAGCGTCTACCAGAATGTGTTTGATCTCCACTTCGGGATACTCAACGGCGATCTCGCCCAGCACTTCGTTCCACAGCACACTGGATTTCAGCACGTTACTTTTGTGTATGTTGTGCAGCACCTTCTTGCGGCGCATACACAGCTGTAACGCCTCATGCATGATACGACTAATCTGTTCCTCGTCGTACTCAAGCGTCTCTTTTACATAGCGCAGACCGCGCTCGTTAATGCCAACCTCTTTTTCACCGAAGTAAAGTCCACCAACCAATTCACGCACCATGATGAGATCGATACCCTCTCCGATAATTTCCGCTTTCAAGGGCGAGAAATGTCCCAGCGCCTTGGGCAGAAACACGGGGCGAAAGTTGGCGAATGTGTTGTAACGCTTGCGCAGCGGCAGCAGCGCGCCGCGCTCGGGCTGCATATCTACCGGAATTTTCTTTGATTCCTCATGGCTGAGACCAATGGGACCTTTGAGAATCGCATCGGCATCATCACAAATGGCTTTGGTTTCTTCGGGAAACGGATGGCCGCACTTGAAATATGCCGCCGCGCCAAAATCGGCGTCGATGAGTTCAAATTTAACGTCATTACGCTCCTCGACCAGGCGAAACACCTTAACCGCTTCACGCATAATTTCAGGGCCGATACCATCACCCGCCAACAGGGCGATCTTGTAGTTTTTCATACTGAAGTTCTCTGGATTGTGTTCAACGACGCGCCGGGGACAGGCCGCCCCGATCACAAAACGCCAACATTCTACTGTAGATGCCTAAAAATTTCACCGGTTTGCATCTTTTTGAGAGTGGCTGTGTTTGAAATGTGTCGCCTACTGAGAGCCTGAGGGGCAGCGTTGTGGCCGGGACCGTGTGGCGACAGGACGTCGCCACACGAGCCTGCACATGGATGTGCGCTTTTGGCGCCGAGCTAGCCGCACAAATAAGTGCCATTCAAAGCGGACACTACCTGCGCAGACGCGGGTGGCCAGAGACCCACACTTAAAACAGCGTCGGCACTATCGCATCAATCAAACGCGGTCCTTTAGACACCATAGCATCGGCAAACAACTGGTTAAACTCCTCTGCGGTGGTAGCTCGATCCGCCTGCACACCCATACCAAGAGCCAGCGCGACAAAATCCAGATCGGGTCCATCAATGCGCAACATACTGGCGGCCTTGGGGCCCGGCTTGCCACCGCGCGCGCCGGTGCGACCAAATTCCAGCTCTAGAATGCTGTACTTGCGATTATTGAAAATCACCACGGTGACATCGAGATCTTCCCTCGCCATCGTCCACAGAGCCTGAATGGTATACATCGCGCTGCCATCGCCTTCCAGGCACACAACTTTGCGCTCGGGACAAGCAATGGCAGCACCTGTCGCTGCAGGCAGTCCCCAGCCGATACTGCCGCCTGTGAGGCTAAGCCAATCGTGAAAACGGGCGTTCGCTGTGGCCGGCGACAATGCCAGACCGCTGGTATTGGCTTCATCGACCACGATTGCCTGCTCTGGCAGATAATGCGCAATTGCCTGCGCGGCGCTGTTCACATCAAGCGCACCTGTTGGCAATTCAGGTAGGTTCAGCGTGTAGACATCGGGCTCTATAGCGCGGGCGTCAAGCGCATCCGCTAATGCATCCGCTAACGCATCAAGTAACGCCTGCAAGCACTGGTCGATGTCGTCGTACGGACCGGCAAGCTCGAATTCATCGCACTGCGGCGGAGCGATTCGGCTGGGCACACCGGGGTAGGCAAAGAACGACACTGGTGCTGCCGCGCCGATCAGGATCAAGTGATCCAAGTCCTTGATGTGGTCAATCGCCAGTTCCGCGAGATAGGGTAGTCGTTCCAGCACCGCCGCGCCTGCACCGCGCGCTTGCCGCGTGGGAAAGGTATCTGTACTGACGCGAGCACCACTGGCCTTACCAATTCGACTGAGCAGTAGCCCACGTTGCTGGTCGATCTCGCGCCCACCGATCATCAGCATACAGTTCTTGCCCGACGTCAGTTTGGCGACGACCGCGTCGATATGGCTCGCAGCGACAGTCGCTGGTGGCTCGCGCTCAATGGCCAACTCTGCACCATTAGGATTATCGCCCCATGAGACATCCGCCGGCAGCATCAGCGTCGCCACTTTTCCTGCCCGCGCATGACGTATCGCCCGCACAGCATCGCGCGCAATGTCACCGGAGGTTTTGGAGGTATGCACCCAGTGGGAGACCGGCCCTGCGATACCCTCGATATCGGCCGTCAGTGGGGCATTGTACTGCAGGTGATAGGTCGCATGATCGCCGACAATATTGACGATCGGCACATGACCCTTTTTTGCATTGTGGATATTGGCGAGTGCATTGCCAAGCCCGGGGCCGAGGTGCAGCAAGGTGGACGCCGGTTTGCGCGCCATGCGCGCGTAGCCATCTGCCGCGCCGCTGAGCACGCCTTCAAACAGGCACAACACGCAGCGCATACCCTCCACTTCATCCAGTGCGGCAACGAAATGCATTTCGGAGGTGCCCGGATTGGTAAAACACACATCGATCTCGTTGTTGATCAGGGTAGTCAGTAAACTCTCTGCACCGTTCATGGTTTGCTCCATTTAGTCTTCAGGCACCAGCCCGTTTGTCAGCGGCTCTATTCACTCTGCATTGATTTCAGACTCCATCCCCTGTTTCGCGAGAGCGCTGGATACTACTAATATGTCTGCTGTTCTTACTGAACCCAAGCATAGATCAAGCGAGCGTGACTCGCTATACGGACTCCACTCGCGGCACAGACTTCAGCAACGCTTGCGTATAGGGATGTTGCGGGCGGGTGAGAATTTTCTCGGCACTGCCCTGCTCCACCAGCTTGCCTGCCTGCATAACACCCACCGTGTGAGCGAGACTGGGAACAATCGACAGATCATGCGTAATGAAAAGGTAGGACACGCCGAATTCTCGCTGCAGCTCCCTGAGCAAATCCAGCACTTCTGCCCGGATCGATACATCCAGCGCGCTTGTAGGTTCGTCACAAATGATCAGCTGCGGCTCGACAGCCAGCGCTCTGGCAATCGCAATACGCTGCAACTGGCCGCCAGAGAGCTCATGTGGAAAGCGCGCACTGAACTCATCGCCCAACTGCACGCGGCGCAACAACGCCGCAATACGCTCATCGCGCTGCGCTGTGGATAAACCCATGCCGAGACTGTCCATGCCCTCGCTGATGACCTGGGCCACGGTCAGACGCGGGTTCATAGAGGAATAAGGGTTCTGGAATATCACCTGAATTTTCTTGCGGTAGGGCAACATGGCGCGGCGACTCAAGGTCTGTATCGGCTGGCCCATAAAAGAGATCTGTCCGGCGGCCACTGGTTCCAGATTCAGTATGGCTCGACCCAGTGTGGATTTACCGCTGCCCGACTCGCCCACCAACGCATAAGTCTCACCGCGCCCGATACTCAGCGACACGCCATCCACGGCACGCGTGTAGTCCACCACTCTTTGCAGCACACCCTTGCGAATAGGGAAATGAACTTTAACATCATCCAGCTGCAGTAAGGCCTGATCCGAACGACTTTCATGGAAGTGAGTGAGATCGGGCAGGGCCGCAATCAGCCGCCGGCTATACGCTTGCTGCGGGTTGCGGAAAAACTCCTCCACCGGGGCGCGCTCAATTATCTCGCCCCGGTACATCACCGCTACCTCGTCAGCGGTATGGCGCACCACACCCATATCATGGGTAATCAACAATACGGCCAGTTGCCGCGAGCGGGTAAGCCCTCGGATAAGCGCCAGCACCTGTGCCTGTATGGTCACGTCCAGCGACGTAGTCGGTTCGTCGGCGATCAGAATATCGGGTTCACAGGCAAGCGCCATGGCGATCATCACTCGCTGCTGCTGCCCGCCGGACAACTGATGTGGGTAGAACGCGCAGCGCGCTGCTGCGTCCTGGATACCCACTTCCGCAAATAATTGCACCACGCGCTGGCGCAGTGCTGCGCCCTTCAGTGGCGTGTGCAATCGGAGAGTCTCAGCAACCTGATCACCCACCGTCTGCACCGGATTGAGAGCGCTCATGGCATTCTGGAAGATCATCGCCACGCGCTCACCGCGCACGGTTTGCATGTCCGCCTCGGACAGCTCGAACAAGTCATCATCGCCCACCCGCACTTCACCTGCCGTGATACGCAGAGCGCTGGGGAGCAGACGCATGGCTGCCAGCGAGGTCACCGACTTGCCGCTGCCGGACTCTCCGACCAGCGCGAATATTTCACCCGCACGCAATTCCAGGCTGACGCCCTTGAGGATTTGATCGCCGCTCTCGATCACCTCTACCCGCAGATCCCGGACCTGCATCACTGGCGCAGAGGTTGTTGTCATGCTGGAGACCTCCGAGTGCTGGAGCGCGGATCGAAGGCATCGCGCACCAGATCCGAAAACAGGTTGGCCGCCAATACCAGTACAAACATAAAAAAGAAGGCTCCGGTGAGTGTCCACCATACCACCGGCTCACGCGACAACTCCGAGCGCGCACCGTTAATCATATTGCCCCAGCTCGCCATACTGGGATCGATGCCTACGCCGATGTAAGACAACACCGCCTCTGCCAGCACCAGCGCGCTGAAATCCAGAACGAAAGTAATCAGGATAATGTGCGTAACATTGGGCAAAATATGACGCGCCAGTATGCGCTGGTGACTCACACCGAATGCATGCGCGGCCTGCACATACCCCAACTGACTTATCTTCAGCGTCTCCGCGCGAATCAAGCGACACAAGGACGACCAACTCGTCACGCCGAGAATAAAACACAGGGCCAGAAACCGCGCATCCGCTTTCTCCAGACCGATGGAAAAGGAATCCGGGTTAAGATCGATATACACCTGAAACAAAAGCACCGAGGCCGCGATCAACAAAATACCGGGAATAGAACTCAAAGTGGTGTAAAGGTACTGCACAGCATCGTCCACCCAGCCCTTGAAATAGCCCGCCGACACACCCAGCGTAATGGCGATGGGCAGCATGATCAGAGTGGAGAGCGTGCCCAGCAACACCCCGGTGCGCACGCCTTTGATGCTTTGATAGGCAACATCCGCGCCGCCCAGATCAGTGCCCAGTACATGGTAGTAGCGACTGATGCTCACCAGCCAGACCGCCAGACAGATCACAATCCCCTGTGTGGCCCAGGATGCCCCCCATGGATACGAACTGCGCCGTAGGAAAATCCACTGCAAACCGATCAGCAGTGCCGACAGCATAAGCCCCCAAAACAAGCCCTGAAACGATTTATCAAGGACATCGCTCCAGCGCTCCTCGGGCTGCGCCAGGTGACGACCTGCATGCTCCAGCAACGGGAAATCCCGATACGTCTGACCCTGTTCATTCTTCGCATCCTGCTTTTCGAAGGAGTTGAGCGCGAACGGCGCCGAGTAAGTGCGCTCAAAACGCTCACCCATACCCCCCAGCATGACATCAAGGACGCTAGTGACTTTGTTGCTGTAAAAAACCTCACCATGGGGTGAACCCTCGACAGGCTCGAGTGCGCGTCGAAAATGCAGTGAATCCAGCAGCGCGATACCCACATACACCAGAATCACGGTGATCGTGACCATTCCCATCCGCGTGCCGAACACCTGTCGCCAATGCTCGCGTGTTTGCGGATCATGCCGCAAGCGCCAGAAGAACGCGCACAGTGCGAATACCAGGAGGTAAATGAGAATATCGGACCAGAGCAGTAGCGGCTTCATGCGTTAGTTAAGCCGCAGCCGGGGGTCAGCCCACGTGTAGGAGATGTCCGTAAGGATGAGTCCAATGATATACAGAATGGAGCCGATAAATACCATTGAGCGGACAATCGCAAAGTCCTGCGCGTTGATTGCGTCGAGCATGTAGCTGCCTAGTCCCGGAATGCCGAAAAACGACTCGATCAACAGCCCGCCCATAAACAGCTGCGGAATCACTACCACCACGCCCGTAAGAATCGGTATCAGCGCATTGGGCAGGATATGCCGAAACAGGATACGGATTTCACTGGCACCCTTAGCGCGCGCCGTGCGCACATAATCCTGGTTGGCCTCCTCCAAAAAAAGCGTGCGATACCAGCGCGCGCCCGCTCCAATGCCGGCGATCACGCCCACCAACACAGGCAGAAGCAGAAACTTCCAGGGCTCGATCTCACTAAACCCGGAAATAGGCACCAGCTTCCAGGTCTTGGCCACCAGGTATTGGCCGCCGATGATGTAGAACAGGTAGGAAATAGACATCAGGCCGACAAACACAAACACGGTCCAACGATCCAGCCGCGTTGCGTGGAACATAACCACCATCAACGCGACACAAATATTTACCCAAATGCCTACCACGAAGGTCGGCAGCGCTACCGCCAGGCTTGGCCACATCCGGGTAGACACATCGGTGGTAATGTCGCGGCCACTCTCTGAACGGCCAAAATCAAACGCAAACAACTTGACCGACTTGGAGAAAAAAATCGTCTCCGTCAACGCCTCGCTGCCGGGCGCCTCGGCATTAAAGAACAAAGGAACGTCGTAACCATTCTTGCGCTTCCAGGCCTCTACAGCCTCAGGCGTTACATATTTCTGACCCAACTGCGATACCGCCATATCGTCCGGCGAGTTCACCACAAAAAATAGAATAAATGTCAGTAGATTGACGCCAATAAGAATTGGAATTGCGTAGAAAAGACGTCTAATAATGTAGGCGAGCATGATTATCCCCTAGTATGTCTTACGGTCGCATTCTGGCGACGGCGATAGGCGATAATACCGGGCAGCAGCAAGCTAGCCAGCAATAAGAGGCCAGCATAGAGCGGCCAGGTAACAGGTTGATTCCACAGTATTTGCATTTTCGCGCGTTGTTGTGGATCAACCCGTGTGTATTTCAGCGTGGCCTTGGAGATGCCGTGACGTTTATTGTTATGCACCCAACTGTTGTTCAGGTAAATCTGCTTGGGGTAGAACGCATACAACCACACGGCGTCGCGGCGATACAGTTCGACCATACGAGCCACCAGTTCATCACGTTCCAGGCCAGGCCGCAGCACGCGCATTTGACGGAACAGTGCGTCGTATTCCTCACTGGCATAATTAGAGTTATTGGCGCCGTCGCAATCACACTCTAACGGGCTTTCCGGACCATGCAGCAGAAAAAGGAAATTCTCCGGATCGGGATAATCCGCCAACCAGCCCATTGAGAAGATTTGTGTATTGCCGGTCAACAGTTTCTCTCGCGTGCGACTCCAATCCGCTGGCCGAAATTCGACTTGCACTCCAATTTCGGAGAATACCCTGTCAATCCAGTTCATCGAGGTATTGTCGATAGCCTGCGATTGCACATCGATGAAGATTTTAAGTGGCTCACCCGTGCGCGCATCGCGCCCATTCGGATAGCCCGCTTCGGCCAGCAATTGTCGGGCGTATTCAATGGACTTTCGTTTGGGCTCGCCATCTACCCAATCATAGACGTAGGGGTTGATGCCCGCCTCGCCCTCAAGGTGGCCAGGGATGCCTGGCGGAATCAGGTTCTGCGCTGCGATGCCGTTGCCCTTATAGAAAACGTTGAGGTACTCCTCGGTCAAAAATGCAATTTGCAGCGCCTGCCGCAGCTTGCGCTTCTCCTCGGTATAGCCACCAACCACAGGGTCGCGCATATTAAAGCCGTAGTAATACAGCCCGGGTTTCACATCCGGCGACATGGTAATGTTGTTATCTGCCAGCGCCGGCGACATCTCCACGCCATCGGGTCGCACCACAAAAGCCTGGTCGAATACCCCTGTGGTATTGGAACTCACTTCTCCGGAACGGTCGTAGTAGCCCTGCATGAATTTGGTCCACAGGGACAACCCTGACTTTTCTAAACGGAATACCGCGCGATCAATAAAGGGGATGGGCTTGCCGGCATCCTCAAGATTCCCCGCTTCCAGATCACCTGGCGCGCCCTCAGTGGGGAAAAATTCCTCTCGGTAATTGGGGTTTCGCTCCAGCACTATTTCACTGTTGGGATCATTTTTGACCATCATGAACGGACCCGAACCTACCGGCCACCAATCCAGCGTCAGATTGCGATCTGCAAAGCCTGGATTATGATAAAAGCGATCTACCTCTGGCGCGATGGGTGAGAAAAATGGCATGGCCAGCCAGTAAACAAACTGCGGATAGCGGTCCTTGACGGTGATCCTGAGGGTGCGCTCATCCACCACCTCCAAGCCTTCCATCGCATAATCATCAAGATTGAACCAGCCGTCTCTGGGAGCATCTGTGACCTGCTCGGAAAATTCTTTCATGCCGAGGATATGCTGAGACATAAATCCCAGCATGGGGCCAGCATTGAGTGGGTCGGCCAAGCGCTTGATGGCGTAGGCGTAGTCGTTGGCCGTCACCGCGCGATCACCGCCGTGCGGAAAATCGGGGATCTGTTTGTATTTCGCCCCCTCCCGGGCCGTGTCAAACAGGTAGCGCGGTTGCCCCTGTTCATCGAGCGCAAAGGCCGGGTGTGGCTGATAATGCAGATCGTCGCGCAGGCGCAAGGTATAGCGCGTGAAAGCGACCAGCTGATCTCCCTCGTCCACTATCTGGCCCGCGGCGTCCAGATATTCGACCTGAGGCGAAGACTCCAATGCCCCGGGAGTCAATTCATACGGCCGTTTCAGAAAATGGTAATCCATCGGCGGCTCGTAAATCTGCATGATGAACAAGGATTCATCCGTGGCATACGAGAGCGCAGGATCGAGGTGCTTCGGTGGCGCCGGCGCCATCATCGATTGATAGGTTAGTTTGCCGTCTGGCGATGGCGGGTTAGGATCATTCCATGCAGACTCGCCACAGCCAACCAGTACCATCAAGGCCAGATATAGCAAAGCGTTCGTGTGATGAAAGGGGTTATCGGCTGTCATTCACTGTGCAGTCGGTGATCTTCTGGCAAGCACGCAAGCATAACCTGTTGCCGCCGAGCGCGCATCCCGAAAAGCCCCGCAAGGCGGCAGTATTCGGCGGCATACTTCCGGCGAGCTGTGCCTGTCCCCAGTGAGCCTCTCCGCCGTCACCAAGCTGGCGGCCATTAAAACCGTTAACGCTACGGTGACCGCTATCGGCGCGGCGCTTGCAAGCTACACCCAATTGTTCAGCGGGCTACTGTATATTGGTCTGGGTGCGGCGGCCGTGCTGCTTCTTATCACGCCAATACTGAAGAAAATGATGTAAGGCATTCATTAGGAGACAAATATGGACAAGCGCGAATTTGATGTGATCGTTTGGGGCGCCACCGGGTATACCGGGCAGTTGGTGGTGGAGTATCTGGCACAGACCTACGGCGTGGACGGCGATTTGCGCTGGGCTATTGCAGGTCGCAATAGCAGTAAGCTGAGAGCGGTACTCCAATCCTGCCTCCCTGCAGAACAGCGCGATAAGCTGCCGATGCTGCTGGCCGACAGTAACGACGCCGCCAGTCTGGCATCTCTTGCGGGGCGGACGCGCGTAATCTGCACCACCGTTGGTCCCTATGCCAATTATGGTACACCGATGGTCGCAGCTTGTGTGGAGGCCGGCACGGATTACTGCGACCTCACCGGTGAAGTGCAATGGATGGCGCGCGTCATACCACAGTACCAGCAGGCGGCCGAAGACAGCGGCGCACGTATTGTTCACACCTGCGGCTTCGACTCAGTGCCGTTTGATATGGGCAACTGGTATCTGCAGCAGGTGATGTTTGAGCGTCATGGTGTCTACGCCCAGCAGGTCAAAGGGCGGGTCGGTCGCAATCGGGGTACGGCGAGTGGCGGCACCATTGCCAGCATCCTGAACATGATGGAGGAGGCGCGCGCCGATCCTTCAGTGCGGCGCCAGGTTGCCAACCCCTATGTACTGTATCCCGAGGGTGTGCCCGCCGGGCAGGACGGGGCAGACCAGACGGGTGCGAAATACGATCCCGATTTTAGCCAGTGGACCTCCCCCTTTATCATGGCGGCGATCAATACCCGCGTCGTGCGCCGCAGCAACGCTTTGCTTGGCTTTCCGTGGGGTGAAAACTTCCGCTATGACGAGGCCATGCTGAACGCATCGCGTTATCAAGCCACGCGAAATAGCGTAGCAGGCGCTGTTGGAATGGTGGCACTGGCGCTGGGACCAACGCGCAAACTGGCGCAGCGCTTTCTGCCAAAGCCCGGCGATGGACCGACGCGAGCCCAGCGCGAAGCCGGTTATTACGAAGTTTTTTTTCGCGGCATCAACCCCAATAATCGCATTCAGGATACCGTGGTAAAAGTCACGGGGGATCTCGACCCAGGCTATGGTTCAACCGCCAGAATGTTGGGCGAAGCGGCTGTTTGCCTGGCCAAAGATACACTCAGTGTGGGCGGTGGCTTCTGGACACCGGCATCAGCACTGGGCGGTTCCTATTTGCAGCGCCTTATCGATTATGCAGGCCTGACGTTTGACAGCCAGGACCCAGACTAAAGCCTGCCATACGCACACACCAATGCCAGCGCCAAAGACAAATGGCATTTACTTAAGCTCAAAAGTGGTCCTCAGGCGCCATAGCGAGTGGAGATTGCAGGGACCGCCTGCAGCCATGGAAGGTGGGGCGGCCAGCCGTGGGGCGGCCATTCGCGACAGAAACAACTATTCAACACTCGCAGCGCTGGTAATACCGCATAAAACCTCGTACATTCCCCGCAACAAACGATAAAAATACAGGGGAAATCGGGCGCGAGGTGAACAGATTTAACCTCACGTTTAGCGGCGAAATTTTGCCTGGCTACGAAGCGGAGCTGGTCAAGCTACATTTCGCCAATATGTTTGACATTGACGACCCTGCTCATCTCAAAAAGTTGTTCAACGGCGGTACGTTTATCCTACGGCGCAATCTGGAACGCAAGGATGCCGCTCAGTACTATCATGACCTTCAGCAATTAGGCGTGAGGGCAACGCTGGTCAAAGTGACAGCCAGCGATTTAGCGGACGATATCGTCAACGCCTCACCGTCAAAAAAATCCGTCCCGGACAAGACAACCGCTTTCATTCGCAGTGTGCCCGCCAGCGCGATGCAGAAAACTCGCGCCGCTGCTGAGGCACTGGAGAAGAACAATCCAGCCACGTGGCACTCGAAATCGGGCGATGCAGCTGCAGAAATCAAGGCTCGAAAACTGGCCGCGCAAAGGCTGGCGGCGCAAAAAGCGGCCCATGAAAAGGCAGCGCTGGAAAAACAACAGCGTAAGAATGCGGAAGAAGCTGCCCTCGAAAAGGAGTTAGCTATTGCGCGACTGCGCGCTGCAGAGCAAGAGCGTGCACGAAAAGAGGCAGAGCAGGCCAGACTGGCCGCTGAAGAGACCGCCATCAGAGAAGCTGAACGCGCTAAAATCCAGCGGTTGGAAGCAGAGGAAGTCACAAGGAAAACGGCACTAAAGGCCCAGACTAAACGTAAAGCAGCGGAAGAAGCGGCCCAACGCAAAGCCAGACG
>JBDNIE010000018.1:0-29004 GCA_041688425.1 Halioglobus sp.
ATGGAGGCTCGGGTCGGAATCGAACCGGCGTACACGGAGTTGCAGTCCGCTGCATGACCACTCTGCCACCGAGCCTAATTTTGGAGATGGAGCGGGAAACCGGGTTCGAACCGGCGACCTCAACCTTGGCAAGGTTGCGCTCTACCAACTGAGCTATTCCCGCACTTCTTACTGTTTATCCACCATCGTGGTCGCCGGAATCATCGAGCTGCGCGCCCGGGGCTGGGCACCCCGGCACAACCTTACCAAGATTGCGCTCAACCCTCTGAGCTGTTTCCGCACTCACAAGCGTTTCAACTGCTCACTTTGAGTGGCGCTTATTGTATGCACCGCGCCTGCTGAGTCAAGTAAATACCAGATATTTACCGCAAGCAATTGAATTAAATAGGATTATCGCGCTCTTTCATCACTGCCCAGGCCGCTTTGAGGTAAACCATCATGGACCAGAGGGTCAGTACGGCAGCGGCGTAGAGAACGATATAACACAATGCCAATTGCCAACCGGGGTCAGACTCGGGGTTGATCGCTAACAAGGCTGTTATCGCAGTCATCTGAAAGCCAGTCTTTACCTTGCCGATATATGACACCGCGACGGAGGTACGCTCTCCCAATTCCGCCATCCATTCGCGCAGAGCAGACACTACGATCTCTCGTCCGATGATGACGCACGCTGCCAGCGTAAAGAGCAAGGTATCATGGCGCTCGACCAGCAGCACCAGAGCGACAGCGACCATGAGCTTATCTGCAACCGGGTCCAGAAAAGCACCGAACTCTGTCATCTGCCCGAGGCGGCGCGCCAGATAGCCATCGAACCAATCCGTTGCCGCCGCCAATGCAAAGATCAACGCCGCTACCGGCAGATGATTTTTGAAGGGCACATAAAACGCCACTACCAAGACCGGGATCAGCAGAATTCTCAGTATCGTCAAAGCATTGGGGATGGTGATGGGCAAAGGCTTCAGTTCCGCGTCCAATCAGTCGATATGACCTGGAAAATGTGGGCAAACTGCTCTTAGCAGCTAACACTCTAGCCGCCTATGATACGGGATACCTGAGGCGAACAGGGTGTAACTTATTGTGATAAATAGATACTTTTCGGCCCACATCTGCAGTGACTGCAAGACAGGTCGTCTCGCTCGCATGTCCAGAACCGTTTACTTATCCGCATGTAAGTGGTCGTAGATCTGCTGCGCCATCGCAGCGTGTATTCCAGAAATCTTCTTCAACTCTTCAACATTCGCATTCTGGACACCCTGTGCGCTGCCAAAATGGCGCAGCAGTTCGCGGCGCCGTTTGCTCCCTACGCCAGGGATATCTTCCAGCTTGGAACGCTGCCGGGCCTTATCACGTCGACCCCGATGGCCTGTAATGGCAAACCGGTGCGCTTCATCGCGAATTTGCTGGATCAGGTGCAGGGCACCGTGATCAGGGGGTAACTGGCGCTCTTCACCGGTGGCGCCTTTTACCAATGTTTCAAATCCGGCTTTGCGGGTAGCGCCCTTCGCCACCCCGATCACTTCAACACCGCTAATCTGCAGCTCCGCCAGTACGCTCATGGCCTGCGTCACCTGTCCCTTACCGCCGTCAATAAAAAGAACATCAGGCATAGCGGCCTCTGCCGATTTCAGGCGCCGGTAGCGGCGCTTCAGTGCCTGATGCATGGCTGCATAATCGTCCCCCGGAGTAATGCCCTCAATATTGAACCGACGATAATCAGACTTGCGCGGACCCTGTTGATCAAACACGACGCAGGAGGCCACAGTCGCCTCCCCGGAGCTGTGGCTGATATCAAAACACTCCAGCCGCTCGGGAAGTTCTGGTAAATCGAGAATATCCTGCAGCAATTGCAGCCGCTTCAATAACGTCTGTCGCCCTGCGAGATGGGATGCCAGATTGGCTTCGGCTGTCTGCTGCGCGAGTTGCAACCATTGCGCTCTGGCCTCACGCACGCGGCAGCGTATTTTGACCGAACGCTGCGCCTGAGCAGTCAATACCTCCGCCAGGACCGCAGAGTCCTCGGGCATTGCATTGAGGATGATTTCAGAGGGGATCCCTCTGCCCTGCCCCAGATAGAACTGCGGGATAAACGCCCCCAGCACCATTTCAGGAGTCTCCTGTAACTTCAGCGGGGGGTAGTAGGTTTTGGAACCGAGCACCCGGGCGCCACGCACAAAAAGTACCTGCACGCAGGCGCGGCCATGAGAAACGGCAGCGGCGAGGATATCGACATCGCCCGTTACGCCCTCGATGCCCTGGCTGGCTTGCACATGTTGTAACTGCGTGATCTGATCGCGATAGACGGCCGCTTTTTCATAGGCCAGCTCGGCGGCGGCTTTTTCCATATCATCGGCCAGCCGGGCCATTAACTGTGTTGATTTGCCCCGCAGGAACATGCGGGTGCTGTTCACTTGCTGTGCGTAATCCTCTTCACTGACCAGATCCACGCAGGGCCCGCTGCACCGATCAATCTGGTATTGCAGGCAAGGCCGGGAGCGATTGTTGAAGTAACTGTCCTCACAGGGCCGGACCTTGAATGTTTTCTGCAGGAAATTCAGCGATTCACGCACCGCCCCTGCGCTCGGATAAGGCCCAAAATATTCGCCCTTGCGGCGTTTCGTGCCTCGGTGCAGTGCTATGCGCGGAAAGGTATCGTCGCTCGACAGAAAAATGTACGGATAGGTTTTATCGTCGCGCAGCAGAATATTGTAAGCCGGCTGTTGCGTCTTGATGAGGTTGTGCTCCAACAGCAGAGCATCCACCTCGGTGCTGGTTACCGTAACCTGAATGTCATGAATGCGCCCGACAAGGGCCATGGTCTTTTCGGTCAGTCCGCTGGCGCGAAAATAACTCCCGACTCGATTCTTGAGGTTCTTGGCTTTGCCGACGTAAAGCAGTTCACCCTCGGCGCCATACATTTGGTAAACACCGGGCCGGGTGGTCAACGATTGAAGGAGCGTTTTGTGATCGAAATCACTCATGCGAATGCGCCATACACGCGCGGCTCGATGTCCAGTGACACACCAAAGGTCTGCTCTACCGACAGTTTAATTTTTGTCGCCAGCGCCAGCAGTTGCTCACCGCTGTCATTGCCGTAATTGACGAGTACAAGTGCATGGTGTTCGTGCACTCCAAGCTTATTTTCTTTGAAACCTTTCCAACCGCAGTAGTCGATCATCCACGCGGCAGGGACTTTTACGGACTCATCGGTTTGCGGGAAACCCGGTAGCGCAGGAAACTGTTGGCGCAATGCACTGAAAGCAGCAGGCACAAGTATCGGGTTCTTGAAAAAACTGCCCGCATTGGGGGTCGAGGTGGGATCGGGAAGTTTCCTCTGGCGGATATCCACCACCGCATCGTAAACAGTGCCCGGGGTGGGCTCAATGTCCGGGTGTTCGCTAAAATAACTGTCCAACGCCGGGTACGCGATATTCACATCGGCGCGCATTGATAGTTGCAAATCGATATGGGTAATCACCAGTTTGTCTTTTAACGCGTGCTTGAAAACACTGTCGCGATAACCGAACTGACACTCGCTGTTGGTCAGCGTAACGGGTTGATCGTCAGCTATCTGTAACGCGTGAACGCGCAGCAGACAGGACTGCAGCTCGACCCCATAGGCTCCGATATTCTGCATCGGTGCAGCACCGGCATTGCCCGGAATGAGGGCGAGATTCTGCAGGCCGAAGTAGCCCTGCGCGACGGTCCAGCGCACCAGATGGTGCCAGTTCTCCCCGGCGGAAACCCTCAGTGTGACAGTGTCGGTGTTGGCGTCCGTGTCAGCGTTTTTGTCGGTGGCGGTTTCCAGTATCTCAATGCCCTGAGCTTCCTGCCGCAGCAACAGTGCGTTGATATCGCCCGCTAACACCACGTTGCTGCCAGCACCCAGGGGAATTACCGGACGTTGATGCGCCCTGCCCCACGCCAGTGCTGCCAGCAACTCACTGTCATTGCGCACACTGACGAGTGCGTCCGCAGTGGCCTGCAGCGCCAGTGTGTTGTAGCGCCGCAGCGCCTCACACCGATGTATTTCCATCGCTTCTTTGGGGCTCCCCATCCCGCTGGTGTAATAAGTGGCATACGGCTGTCAGGTCTTCTGGTGTATCAATCCCTGCCGGAACTGTGTGACAGGCTTCGGCGACATGCACCGCAACACCATGGTGGAGTGCGCGCAATTGTTCCAGGCATTCCAGTACTTCCTGCGGGGCTGGTGACCAGCTGACATATTGATGCAGAAAATGTGTGCGGTAGGCGTAGATGCCAATATGCCGAAACCAGGCGCCAGCAACCGGCATGGCCATCGCATTTTTGCTGAATGCATCGCGTGGATACGGTATGGGTGCACGACTGAAGTACAGTGCAATGCCCGACTGATCCCGCACGACCTTCACGGCGTTAGGGCTCATAAGCTCGGTAAAATCGTTGATTTTCTCGCACAATGTCGCGATGCCAGCGGATGCGTGTTGCGCCAGATTAGCCGCCACCTGATCAATTACCTGCGGCGGAATGAGCGGCTCATCGCCCTGCACATTGACGACAATGTGGTCATCAGCCAAGCCCAACTCCAGCGCGACTTGCTGCAGGCGGTCGGTGCCGGAAGGATGCTCTGGCCGCGTCATACACACCTCAGCGCCAAATGACTGAGCGACCTTGAGAATTCTCTCATCATCAGTAGCAATCACTACCCGCGCGGCACTGCTGAGCTGCGCTTGCGCCCAAACGCGCTGCACCATTGGCTGGCCGAGAATATCCAGCAGCGGTTTGCCCGGCAAACGCGTAGAGCCGTAACGGGCGGGAATAATCACTGTGAATGCCATAATGCGCTCCGTGTGATGGGGATCAGGGCGCCGCCGGCTGAGTGGCCGGCTGCCGGGTGGTGATACTCAAATGCACAAAGCCCATCTGTCCGGCAGCATCCATCGCCTGCACGACGTCCTTGTGCGCGGCTTGCGCATCGGCGGAGATAATCATCGGTAAAGTGGTATCGCCCGCCGCTATCTTATAGATGGCGGCCTGCAAGGTTCGCATCCGCGCATCGACTAACGCCTCACCGTTCACGCGGTAATTGCCTCCCTCGTCCACAAGTATCTCAATCTGCAGCTCTGCAGTCTCTTTAGGCGTGCCCTGCGCTTCAGGCAGATCGATACTCAACTGTGTCTCGCGGGTAAACGTTGTTGAGACCATAAAAAAAATCAGCAGGAGGAATACGACATCGATCAGGGGCGTCAGGTTTACCCCCACATCCTCCCGCGTCTGTCGTCGAAATTTCACGTTGTTACTTCCGTGTTCTCTTCACTGTGCAGGGCATCCACCAGTTTTATGGTTTCCTGCTCAAGCTCCACCACAATACTGTCGATCTTGCCGACAAAATAGCGATGCATGACCAGCGCAGGAATGGCAATGGTCAGGCCCGCTGCCGTGGTGATCAGAGCTTGCGAGATACCGCCGGCCAGTGCACTTGCATTGCCTGAGCCCTGCACCATAATCTCGGCAAACACCTCGATCATGCCGAACACTGTGCCTAACAGGCCTAACAACGGCGTGACGGCGGCCACCGTGCCGAGCGTGTTGAGGTAGCGCTCAAGATCGTGAACCACATGCGCGGCAGCCTCCTCAATACTCTCTTTCATCACATCGCGGCCATGGTAGGCGTTCGCCAGGCCCGCAGCGAGGATGCGGCCAAGCGGGGAAGATTGCCGCAGTGTGCGCAGTTTGGCGGCGTCCAGATCGCCCTGTTTAAGCTGCTTCCAGACCGTTGCCAGCAGATGCGGTGGCGCGATCTTTTTAGGATTAAGGGTGTAGAGTCGCTCGATACAGATGGCCAGCATCAACACAGAACACAATACGATGGGCGCCATTAACCATCCGCCCGCCAGCAACAATTCAAGCACAGTTACGCCCCGTCCAAACAAAGACCGCATTATACGCACAGCATTGCGGGAGGGTGAAGCGACGAAAGCCCCTCACATCCAGTAGCGATGATCCGTTTGCCTGTAGGCGCGTATCCGCAGGCGTTGCCCGGGCTCAAAGTAAAACTCCAGAGCACCGCTGGTGGCAGTCGAGAGGGTTGTCGCGTCGGAGTGCTGCAGCCGTTCACTGACAGTGAAATGCGGATGCCCGAAACGATTGGCATAGCCGGCGCTGATAACCACGATCTGCGGTTGCACCCGTTTCAAGAAGGTCGGTGTGGTGGAGGTTTTACTGCCATGATGCGCCGCTAACAGCCACTCACTGGTAAGGTACTCGCCCCAATAGCGCACCAACAATCTCTCGCGATGTTCTTCGATATCGCCAGCCAACAGTATTCGATACTCGCCTATCTGCAGCTGCAGTACACAGGAGTTGTTGTTGCGCTTCCTCGGCGTTTCCAGTGCGGGCGATAGAAATTGAAATGTCTGGCCGCCGGGCCAATGCCAGGACTCTCCTGCAACACACGGCCTGCCTGTGGTCATTCGCTGACTGTAATGTGCTGGGAGGCCGCCATACCGCAACCGATCGATGGGCAGCGCGTTTCGCACTGCGTCCAGGCCCGCGCTGTGATCGAGATCGGCGTGACTGATGACCACTGTATCCAGACGGGTAATCCCCTGCCCGCGCAGGAAAGGCAGGGCCGCCATTGAGCCCATATTGAGGCCATTGGGGTCTCCTCCTCCGGTATCGTAGAGCAACACGCGGTCGCCTGAATGCACGACCACTGCCGTGCCCTGCCCCACGTCCAGCACGGTGACTCGGGTGCTGCCCGGTGCAGTCGTCATTACCGGATTGATTGGCAGTAAAAACGGCAAGGTCAATATGACTGCCAGAGGCTTCATCACACTGCGCCCGGGCAGCGCGAACAGCGCCACTGCCAGCACGCTTGGCAGTATCTCGTTGACGTTCGCCGTCAGTGGCACATACAACCAGCCGCCGGCTCTTTCGGCCACGTCAGCGGCGACCGGTAACAGCTTGCCCAGTGGCCAGGCAGCGAGCTGCCACACGTGAGATTCGATATTCCATCCGAGCAGAAAGCAGACAACTGCAGCCAGGGCCGCAGGTACCACGACGATACTCAGCAGCGGTATCATCAACACATTCGCCAGCAGCGCAGCGAGGCTGCCACCGCCAAAAAAAAAGGCCCCCAGCGGTAACATCAGCACCGACATATACAGCTGGGTCGTTAACAGTCGGGTGAAAGATCCGAAGCCGCGCTGCCAGCATGCCAGCCATAACAGCGCGCCGACCGCACCAAACGATAACCAGAATCCACTGCCGATGGCGGCGAGCGGTTCGAGTATCAGCACGGCGCTAGCCGCTATCAGGTAACTTCGGGCAGAACCACTGTGACGCCCCGCCAAGCTCGCCACCACAAAGCAGGCGAGCATACACAGCGCTCGCTGAGCGGGCAGAGAGAAGCCCGCCAGTGCAGCGTACAGGCCGGCCAGAAGCAACGCCAGGACGCTTGGCAACCAGGAGCCGTTAGATAACACCGGGGAGAATATTTTAAGGAATAGTCCGCCCAGGAGATAACCGACGCCGGCCACCATGCCGATATGCAGTCCGGAGATCACCAGTAGATGATTGAGGCCAAACTGTTGAAACAGAAACCACAGGCGCGAGTCGATAGCGCTGCTGTCTGCGACAGTAATAGCGCGCAAAACGCTGGTCACGTCGGGCTGCAACCCCAAATCTTGAATATGCTCACTAATACGCTGGCGCAGCCGGTTGGGAATGCCAGTTAAGGCCGGACTAGCGGAAAGTTGTTGCGCCTTCGCAGCATTGCGTACGCTGCCCACGGCGTCGACACCGCGCTGGGCAAACCACGCCTGCATATTGTAGACTCCGGGGTTGGCCAGGCCCCAGGGCTTCTTCAACTTGGCTTCAAACTGCCACTTGATCCCCGGTTCGATGAGGTGATCCCCGTAATAGGATAACATCACGTTCTGCGGCCCTGCACATCGCTCGGGATATAACTCGTCCACAGTAAACTCAAATCGTTGCCGAATGACACCACCGGGCATTTCGCCGCTGCGCGGCAATGAAGATACTGTGCCCGTCACGACCACCGGCAGGCCTACGCACTCTTTTGTAATACGGTGGTCTAACAGCAAGGTTCCAGACACTAGCGCGAGCGCGCTGCCGCACGCCAACCCGGCAATCAACAACCGCAGCGCGGAATGCGAGGAATGCCATGGCCTCAGTATCAGTGCAACTGCGACCAGTGCCAGGGAAAGTTGCCACGGTGGCAGTCTCGTCCAGTAACCACCGAACACGATGCCAGACACCAGGCCAATCATCCATGATTGCATTGGGTGGTTCCCTACGAGACCAACAGCTCATTTCTGGTACTTCGATTTTGAAATTTTGCCCCCAGCCCCCATACTATGATCTTGGTCAGTCTTCTGGGCTGCAGGGCTGCAGGTTTATCGCGATGAACATGGCAGTCAAACACACACCTACGTAGATTGACAGGTCACTTCCAACCACCTCGGATATGCCAAAAAAATTTCTCAGAAAAGTGGTGCCCAGCCCCAGGCGAATCCAAGGGATCAAGGCACTGGGTGTGCTTGGCGATTGGGTCTACGCGAGCAACCTGTGGCATCTCAATCGCTACTCGGCTTCCATGGCGTTTTTTGTCGGTTTGTTCGTGGCGTTCATACCAATCCCCGCCCAGGTGGTAGTAGCGGCGATGCTGGCCGTCATATTGCGCTGCAACTTGCCGATCTCTGTATCGCTTGTCTTTGTCACCAACCCCGTGACTATGGCGCCACTTTTTTTCATGGCCTACGAAATCGGTGCGCTGATTATTGATGTTCCAGTGAAGGACGTGCATTTGGAGCTGAGTTTTTACTGGCTAAGCACCAGCCTCGCCGCAATCTGGAAGCCTTTCCTGCTGGGCTGCTTGCTCTGCGGATTATTTTTTGGCTGTCTGGGTTACTTTGTTATCAGCCTGCTGTGGCGCTGGAACGTCGTAAGCCAATGGCGCGCGCGCAAGCGCAAACGCCAGAACAGGAATCTTAACGATCCTGATTGAGGATCAGCGCGGGGGCCATTTTGGCGGCACGCCTTGCGGGATAAATCGCTGCGATGACACACATCACCAGCGCGGTGCCACCTACTTTGAGCACGTCAGCCAGCAGTAGGTCTACCGGCAGAAATGACACGGGATACACATCGGTATTCAGGAATTGCATACCGAGCAGCCTCTCCAGTTGACCGACAGCACCCGGCACCGCCAAGCTGCCGAGAGCGCCGAGGATACTGCCCAATACCACACCTACGACACCGATCATGCCGCCCTGCAAGACGAAAATCCACGCGATATCTTTGCCCGTTGCGCCCAGTGTTCGCAGAATAGCGATATTGCCCTGCTTGTCCAGCACTACAAGCACCAGTGAGGACACGACGTTAAAGGCCGCCACTGCGATAATTGAGAACAGCAATATAGACACCATATCCCGCGACAGCTGAATAGCCGAATACAAGTTGCCGTGGGTCAACATCCAGTTGGTCGTGTAATAACCAGGAGGCAAAAGCTCCTGCAGTTCCCAGCTGATGCGCTGCACATCAAAGAGTTTATTTGTGCTGATGCGAAACCCACTGATCTGTCCACCCAATCCCGCCAGATCGGAAGCCAGTGCCAGCTGCACCAGCGCGATGCTTTGATCCAACTCCGTTCCTGTCTCCAGTATGGCGCTCAGCTGCACCGTCTCGAATCGGGTGGGGCCCATGCGCCCGTCGCGACCGGTGCCCGGCACAATCAGGTTTAGTCGCTCACCCACCTTTACGCCGAGGCTCTCTGCAACACCGACACCGAGAATAAGACCATCGCGCTGCTGGCGAAACTGCGCTGCCTGCTCTGGGTTCAGATACACTGCCAACGCGTCAAAAGCGCCCTCTCCGCTCGTATCCAGACCGTTGGTATCCATGCCTATGCCATGAACCGTCTCAATATCATTGCCGCGCGTTACCAGCGCATCAAACTGCGCAAACGGTGTTACCTCCGCCACTGCCGGATGGCTGGCAAGCTTTGCCATGTCCCCTGCCTCATCACTAATCGATGCTACGGAATACACGGTGATGTGTGGCACGAGCGAGAGGATTCGCTCGCGCATCTCCTTATCAAAGCCATTCATGACAGACAGTACAATGATGAGAAGGCTGATCGCCAGCACTAGCCCCAGCATGGATAGCGAAGACAGGAATGCGGACAGGTGGCCCTGACCGAATGCGAACGTGTAGCGCACCGCAATGCGCAAGCGTTCCAGTCGAGTCATTCAAGTACCTGCAGCACGCCATCGCGTAATTCCAGCGTACGGTGCATATGCGCGGCGATCGCCGGATCATGGGTGACGACGACAAATGAGGCGAGGTCCTGGCCGAGTTCATCAATTAATTCCAGCACTTGTGCTGCTGATCGCGGATCCAGGTTGCCCGTGGGTTCGTCCAGCAATACACAATCCGGGCGCGTCACCAGTGCACGGGCAATAGCGACCCGCTGCCGTTCACCGCCGGACAACTGTGCCGGACGGTGTGTCAATCGATGTGCCATGCCAACACGTTCGAGCATCGCCTCAGCGGCATCCCAGGCCTCCTTGCGAGGCTTGCCGCCAATCAGCAGTGGCATGGCAACGTTCTCCTGCGCGTCGAACTCAGGCAGCAGATGATGAAACTGATAGACAAATCCGAGTTGCTGGTTGCGCAGACGACACAAGGTGCGCTCATCCAGCTTGGTAATATCCCTGCCACGCATCAACACCTTACCGCTACTCGGGTAATCCAGCCCGCCTAACAGATTCAGTAGCGTCGACTTACCCGATCCAGAGCCGCCGACGATGGCGATTTTTTCGCCCGCCAGTAGTTTCAAATCAACATGGCGCAGCACCGTGACCGACTTGTCGCCGTCTTCATACACCCGACACAGGGCATCACATTGCAGTATCACTTCACTCATAGCGTAAAACCTCAGCCGGTGCGATGCGCGCCGCGCGCCACGCCGGATACAGTGTGGCC
Source organism: Halioglobus sp. (assembly GCA_041688425.1). Lineage (GTDB taxonomy): Bacteria > Pseudomonadota > Gammaproteobacteria > Pseudomonadales > Halieaceae > Marimicrobium. The sequence continues at coordinate 10,987 of JBDNIE010000018.1, forward strand.
AGCAGACTCAGCACGAAGGAGGCGCCGACAACCAGCGCCACATCAAACCATTGCAGATCAGCAGGGAGTTCACTGATAAAGTAAACATTGGGATCGAACAATTTCATGCCCACTATATTTTCCAACGCAGCGGTGATATCAGCAATATTGAGGGCAACAACTACCCCTAGAAGAGCGCCAACAGTAATGCCCACGCCCGCCAGCACCAAGCCATGGGCGACGAAAATAACCATGATTCCGCTAGCCCGCGCACCCATAGTGCGCAAAACAGCGATATCACGACGCTTTTCAGCCACCGACATCACCAGCGTACTAACGATATTAAAGGCGGCCACGGCGACTACGCTCAGCAAGAGGAGGCTTACCATGACCTTCTCCAGCTTGACCGCACGAAACAGCGAACCTTGCGTCTGACTCCAGTCTTTTACGATATAGGCGTCTGATGGCTCGGCTGATGGCTCGGCTGATAGTTCAGCAGACAGTGCCTGCATGATCTGCGGTGCCTCGAACAGTTCGCGCGTTTTCACCTGCAGCCCGTCAATCCGGCCTTTTGACCCTAATAGTTTTTGTCCTGTGGGCAGTGAAATGTACGCCTGATAGGAATCCGGTTGTGCACCGATCTGGAACAAACCTGTGACCAGCAAACGTTTGCTGCGCGGGAACAATCCCAACGGCGTAACCGTCAGGCGCGGCACTGTCACCTCGACATAATCACCGGGCACAACCCGCAGAATATTGGCGAGTGTTACGCCCAGCACTACATTGAAGCCGTCGCCAGCCAGGCTCTGCAGATCACCGTCAATCATAGCGTCCGCTAAACCTGAAACCGTGCTTTCTGCCTGCGGCTCTATCGCTGTCAATACCGCTCCCCGATAGCTGCGGTTATTGCCGAGAATTACTTTCTCGCTGATATAGGGCGATACCGCGACTACTCCCGGGCTCTCCTTGATGCGGGCCATAAGCTGTGGCCAATCTGTAATGCCGCCTTGTGCACTCGCAACGAAACCGTGCGGTACCAGCGACAGAATGCGACCTCGCAATTCTCCCGCAAAGCCGTTCATGATCGCCAGCACAACAATGAGACTGGTCACACCCAGCACCATACCGAGCATCGATACAGTAGAAATCACCGACGTGAATCGGTTGCGTTTACGAGTGAAACTATAGCGCACCCCGATAAAGGGCGCATAATTTAAGATCGTGCTTTTAGAGGTGCTCAACTGCAGACTATTCCAGGCTATTTTTTAGCGGGGTAGAAAAGCTTGGACTTGCCTTTAGTACGGTCCTTACTGCGGTCGTCAACACGGGTTTCTTCCTCACAACGCTGTGGATTGCCGCCACAAAGATCGCAGGCGGCATCCACGCCTACCGCCCCCATTCCGCCACAGGAGCCCTTGATAGGCGCCCTGCCGGCAATAACGCCAACAGCCATGGCGGCCATAACCACCCCAAAAATCAATATTGTTCCCAAAAATACTGCCATTGTGCTTGTCCTTCCGTTTCCGGACCGCCTTACGGCTGCGTTTCGCTCATGTAGCGAGAAAATTTCGGTGTGTGGCTGTGCACAAACTTGCCGTCTACGTTACGTATGAAATATACAGCCAATCCCTGTGCTTGCGCCACCGCCATTGCGCGCTCCGCACCGAGCACTGTCAGGGCGGTGGCCCAAGCATCCGCTATCATACACTGTGGATGCAGCACTGTGACTGACACCAGATCGTGTGCCACCGGGTATCCTGTACGAGGATCTATCAAATGCGAGTAACGTCGACCATCCACTTCAAAGTAATTCCGGTAGTCACCGGATGTTGCCACGGCAATGTCGGTGAGATTGAGCCTCTCTGCGATAGAACGCGCGCTGCTCTCAGGCTGCTCTACCGCGATTCGCCACGGATCTCCACGCGCGCTCAGCCCCGATACTCGCATCTCTCCGCCAACTTCCAGCATAAATCGCTCAACACCCTGCGCTAACAGCCATTGCGCTAGCAGATCGACTGCATAGCCCTTGGCAAGAGACGAAAAGTCCACTGCCAACGCCCTCTCCTTCAACACAGCAGAGCCCTCTTCGTTGAGGCGAATATACTGTTGCCCTACACGCCCCATCACTGACTGTATGTCCTCGTCAGCGGGCGTTTCACTCACCATCCCTTTTGCTCCAAAACCCCACAGATCGACCAGCGGCGCCACTGTCACATCGTAGCTTCCTTCACTCTCTTGCCCTATCTTCAAGGCTGTGGCCAGTACGCGCGAAAAGTCGGCGGAAGACGCAAACCAGATACCCGCACCCAGCGCATTGAAACGACTAATTTCGGAGTCAGGGCGATACGTAGACATGCTCTGATTTATCGCTTCCAGGCGCTCTTCAATACCGCCGCGCATAAACTCCGGCGCAGGCGCGTCGTTCTCCGGGGTGGTGTAGCTCAAGTGCCAGGTTGTGCCCATTGTGGCGCCAGACAACTTTATGGGTGTTGCTTCACCACCACAGGCGGCCAGTAGGCATACCGCCAACAAACAAAAAAGCCACTCACGTGAGTGGCTTTGAGGCAGCATTAACACGGGCTCACCCGCCGAAATCATCCAGCATGATGTTTTCCGGTTCCACACCCAGCGCCGTCAACATCTGGATCACGGCTGAATTCATCATCGGCGGGCCGCACATATAGAACTCGCAGTCTTCTGGCGCGGGATGGTTCTTCAGGTATTCCTCGAACAACACGTTGTGAATGAATCCGGTATAGCCTTCCCAATTGTCTTCCGGCTGCGGGTCTGACAATGCAACGTGCCAATTGAAATTTTCGTTTTCGGCGGCGAGTTGATCATAGTCCTCAACATAGAACATCTCGCGCAACGAGCGAGCGCCGTACCAGAAGCTGACCTTGCGATCGGTATGTATGCGGTTGAACTGGTCGAACAAATGAGAACGCATTGGTGCCATACCGGCTCCACCACCAATAAACACCATTTCGGCTTCGGTCTTTTTGGCAAAGAACTCGCCGAAGGGCCCGTAGACTTTCACTTTATCACCCGGCTTCAGGCCGAATGTCCAGGACGACATTTGCCCGCAGGGTATGCCCTGGCTACCCGGTGGTGGCGTTGCGATTCGAATATTGAACTTTACCACACCCTTTTCCTGCGGATAGTTCGCCATAGAATAGGCGCGAATAACGGTTTCCTTAACCTTCGACTCAAAGTTGAAAAAGCCGAATCGCTCCCAGTCACCGCGGTACTGCTCTTCGATATCAAAGTCAGCATATTTTACCAAATGCGGGGGGCATTCCAACTGCACATAACCGCCCGCACGAAAATCGACATTCTCGCCTTCAGGCATTTTGAGTGTCAGTTCCTTGATAAAGGTGGCCACATTCGGATTCGATTCCACGGTGCATTCCCACTGCTTGACGCCAAATACCTCGTCGGGAACTTCGATCTCCATGTCTTGTTTCACGGACGTCTGGCAACTGAGACGCCAACCTTCACCTGCTTCGCGGCGGTTGAAGTACGCTTCCTCCGTGGGCAGCATGGATCCTCCACCGTCCTTCACAATACATTTGCACTGTGCGCAGGTCCCGCCGCCACCGCACGCAGAGGCGAGAAACAAATTGGCATCAGACAGCGTCTGCAATAACTTGCCCCCGGCTGGCACAGTAATGGTTCGCTCGCCATTGATGAGGATATTCACCGCGCCACTACTGACCAGGCGCGAACGTGCAATAAGAATTACGGCAACCAATAACAGCACGATCGTAGTGAACATACCGACGCCGAATACAATTGTCATTTCCATATCTGCTTAATCCTGCCTAGATATCAATGCCGCCAAACGACATAAAGCCCAGTGCCATTAGCCCAGTGCTGATGAATGTGATGCCCAAACCCTGAAGGCCCTGGGGCACGTCAGAGTACTTGAGTTTTTCGCGGATGCCGGCGAGTGCGACCACCGCCAATGCCCAGCCCACGCCAGAACCGAAGCCAAAAACCACGCTCTCCGTGAAATTGTACTCGCGCTCTACCATGAACAGCGCAGCACCCAAAATGGCGCAATTTACGGTGATCAGGGGCAGGAATACGCCGAGTGCGCTATAGAGTGATGGTATAAATTTATCCAGGAACATTTCCATGATCTGTACGATCGCAGCGATAACACCAATGTAGGACAGCAACCCCAGGAAGCTCAAATCCATGTTCGGGAAACCCGCCCAGGCCAGCGCCCCTTCAGCCAACAAATAATGGTGGATCAGGTAGTTCACCGGCACAGTGATCGTCAACACCACAATAACCGCAACGCCAAGACCGATTGCGGCCTCGACTTTCTTGGAAATGGCCAGGAAGGTACACATGCCCAGAAAGAAGGCGAGGGCCATATTCTCTATGAACACGGAACGAACGAATAAGCTCAACAATGCTTCCATCTAAACGCCCTCCCCAACCGGTGTGTGTTTTGCCATTTTGTACTCGTTGGCTTCCACTTGATCAGTGCGCACGCTGCGCAGTGCCCAAATGAATCCGCCAATGAGGAAAAAGGCACTCGGGGGCAATAACAACAGACCGTTGGGAACATACCAGCCGCCCTCTGTGACTAGTGGCAGTATTTCAAAACCCATCAGTTTGCCAGCGCCCAGAATTTCACGCACGAACGCTACTGCAATCAGCACTACGCTGTAGCCGAGGCCGTTACCGATGCCATCCATAAAGCTGGCCATGGGAGGGTTCTTCATCGCGAAGGCCTCTGCGCGCCCCATGACGATACAATTGGTAATAATCAGTCCAACAAAGACAGACAACTGCTTACTGATCTCGAACGCATAAGCTTTGAGAAACTGATCGACCACAATGACCAGCGAGGCAATGATCACCATCTGCACAATAATACGTATGCTGCTGGGTATATGGCTTCGGATAGAGGAAATAAACATCCCCGAAAATGCTGTCACCAGTGTGAGCGCGACACACATAACCAAAGTGACTTTCATCGACGAGGTCACTGCAAGCGCTGAGCAGACGCCCAGAATCTGCAATGCTATTGGGTTGTTTTTGAAAATGGGTCCAGTCAGTGTGTCTGTCATGGCTGACATAATCAGGCCTCCCCGGCACGCAAATTATTAAGGAATGGCTTAAAACCATTTTCACCAAGCCAGAATTGCATCAGATTGGTCACTCCCCTGGCTGTAAGAGTGGCACCCGCCAGACCGTCTACCTGCCACGTTGCTGCAACGTCCGTCGGATCAACCGAACCTTTGACCAGACCGATCTCCACGTCCCCGTCGCGATACACTTCTTTACCCGGCCAGAACGCTTTCCACCGCGGATTGTCGATCTCACCGCCTAGCCCGGGTGTTTCGCCGTGCTCATAGAAACCGACGCCGGCGATGGTATTGTAGTCGTCGTCCAGTGCAATAAAGCCGCGCATTGTGGACCACAGGCCGTAGCCGCGAATCGGCAAAATAATTTTCTCGATATCACCCTGGCCACCTTTTACAAGATAGACCAATGCGTATTGCTCACGCCGTGAAATTTTGGCGATATCGACTTCCGTAGAGAGCTCTTCCGACCGTTTCGGATCCTTGGAGGCCCTGCGCTGATCGTACTTTTCGGGATCAACTGCATCATCGGCAAATTGCCCCGTGGTCAGATCGACCACGCGGGTTTGAACGCGACTAAATTGCTCCTCCACCGACTCGCCTTCCACCAGCATCCCTGCTGCAGCGAGAATATTGCGCTTCTTGTCCAGAGCCTTGTTGACCTCTTGCACGGGTTGGAGCATCACCACCGCGGCTGAGACGATCACCGAGCACACGATGCACAACGAAAAAGCGACAATCAGCGTCTTGACAGTGCTGTCATTACCGGCCACGAGCAAGCCTCCGTTTAATGTTCGCCTTAACCACAAAGTGATCCATCAATGGCGCAAAGAGGTTGGCGAATAGAATCGCCAGCATAATGCCTTCCGGGAAGGCGGGGTTAACAACCCTTATCAGCACCGTCATAACGCCGATCAGGATACCGAACCCCCATTTGCCGGTATTGGTCATTGAAGACGACACCGGATCAGTTGCCATGAACACCATGCCAAACGCAAATCCGCCCGTCACCAGGTGCCAATACCAGGGCATGGCGAAGGCCGGGTTGTTGTCTGAGCCAACGGCGTTGAGCAATGAGGAAAACGCCACCATACCCAGAAAGACACCCAGAATAATACGCCAGGAGGCAATGCGGGTTATCAGCAGCACTGCCATACCTAACAGGATGGCCAGCGTGGAGGTCTCACCAATAGAACCGGGTATGGCCCCTACAAAGGCTTCCGTCCATGTCCAGGTCTCTCTCAGCGCATCCATGCCGCCTGAGGCCACCACAGACAAAGCTGTGGCGCCGCTATAGCCATCAACGGCGACCCATACGGAGTCGCCTGACAGCTGCGCGGGATAGGCGAAATAGAGGAAGGCGCGCCCGGTCAATGCGGGATTGAGGAAGTTTTTGCCGGTGCCACCAAATATTTCCTTGCCAACCACGACGCCAAAGCTAATACCCAACGCTACCTGCCAGAGGGGGATATCCGGCGGGCAAGTAAGAGCGAATAGCACGGAGGTGACAAAAAATCCCTCGTTCACCTCGTGCCCACGTTTGACGGCAAACAGTATTTCCCAACTGATCCCGGTAAGAAAGGTGACGATGTAAATGGGCAAAAAGAACACTGCGCCGTACCAGAAGCAATCCCAGATACTGCTGCCGTCATAACCCGCTACCAGTCCCAGCAGCCAACCGCGCCAGCTCTCCAGTTCCTGGCCGGCGGCCATCACGTCGTTGGCCTGAAATCCCAGGTTGTACATGCCATAGAACATCGCCGGAAACGTGGCGAGCCAAACGGTGATCATTATGCGCTTGAGATCGACGCCGTCGCGCACATGCGCTGTGGATTTAGTGACAGAATTTGGTGCATATAAAAAGGTATCGAAGACTTCATACACGGCGAACCATTTCTGAAATCGGCCACCCTCTTGAAAGTGGTGCTCTACATTGTCCAGAACTTTTCTCAAGCCCACGACTTAACCCTCCTTCTCGATGCGCGTCAGGTTATCCCGCAAAATGGGACCATACTCGTACTTTCCAGGACAAACATAACTGCACAGTGCAAGGTCCTCCTCCTCCAATTCCAGACAACCCAATGCTTGCGCAACCTCGGTATCGCCAACGATCAGCGCACGCAGCAGTTGGGTCGGCAAGATATCCAGCGGCATGATTGTTTCGTAGCTGCCTACCGGCACCATGGCACGTTCGCTGCCATTGGTATTCGTGGTCATCGCCAGCGGCTTCGTACCGAGCAGGCTGGTGATGTAGATGCCCATATTGGAATGCTTCTTCACGCCCGGCGACAGCCAGCCCATAAACTCACGATGGCGTCCTTCCAGCAAGATAGAGACCTGGTTATGGTAGCGGCCCAGATAGGCTGTGCCGCCTTGCACCGCTCGCCCGCCCAATATTGAACCCGATATGATGCGGTTCTCCCCACTTTTCATTTGACCGGCACACAAAGCATGCAGGTCTGCGCCCAAGCGAGTGCGTAACAGCCGAGGGTTCTCAACTTGCGGGCCCCCAAGTGACACCACGCGTTGCGTGTAAAGTCTGCCGTCAAGAAACAGGCGACCAATGGCGATGACTTCCTGATACCCAATCGTCCACACTGTCTTGTCGGTACTGGCACCTTCCAGGAAATGCACATGCGTACCGGCCAGTCCCGCAGGGTGAGGCCCGGCAAACTGCGCCACTTCAATATTACTGGCAGAGCCCTTTGCTATTTCCGCGTCGGCTGCTGTGCACACATAGAGCCTGCCCTGCGTTAAGCGCGCCAGCAGGTCCTGCCCCAGACAGAAGGCCTCCTGTTGCTCAGCAATAATGACCGCGGGATCGGCTGCCAGGGGATGCGTGTCAATCGCGGTAACAAAAATTGCCGCGGGCTCGGAATCAAGGCTCGGCACTTTGCTGAAAGGACGGGTGCGCAGCGCAGTCCATTGGCCAGTTTGAATAAGTTGTTCGCGGATGGCGGCGGGGTCGGGCAGCGTATCGGCCGTGCAGGTTTGAAACTGCTCGGCATCGTCGCCGGTGCCGCTGGTATCTATATCGATAACCACCGACTGCAGGACGCGTTTGGCGCCGCGGTTGATTGCCGCTACTACACCCGTCGCGGGCGAGGTATAGCGCACACCCTCGGTTTTTTTGTCGGTGAAGAGCAGTTGTCCGAGCTTAACGCGCTGACCCTCTTGCACTTCCATAGTGGGCTTCATGCCAACGTAATCGAAACCCACGAGAGCGACAGCGCGAACGGCAGGCGCGTCTTCAATGGCTTGACGGGGGGCTCCCTGAATTGGAATATTCAAGCCACGCTTGATCTTGATCATATGATCTGCCTACAGCTGCTAATCAAATGTGAGTGTTCTGAAAAATTCGCGCAATCTGTCCCTTTCGGGCAAGGCTGCCTGTGCCGACGCTTTGTCAAACTGTGCACCGGTGGCGCCCAATCCTGTGACTCGAATTAAGGCCGCGCATATTATACCGGATAGGCCCCACAAAAAACTACCGCGAAGCGTGTTGATATTTGGTTATGGCAAAGATGGGAATGGCCTGTTGAGTGTCTGTGATTGCGCGCCGCAGTGATCACTTCACCGGCAGACCGCATGACTCATGCACTAGTCCTGTTGAGGATAAACGGCATAGTTGATGCCCGCCATCCGTTCCAGAATGCGGAAAACCTGACAACTATAGCCGTATTCATTGTCGTACCAAAGGTAAAGCACCGCCTGTTTGCCGTTTACGATGGTCGCTTGGGCATCAAAGATGCAGGCGTGCCGCGATCCTACGAAGTCACTGGAGACCACCTCGGGGGAGGCCGAGTAATCGATTTGATTGCGCAGCGGCGAATGCAGTGCCTGATGGCGCATAAACTCATTCACTTCCTCGACCGTTGTTGCCCGACTGAGCGTGAGGTTAAGAATCGCCATTGATACATTCGGTGTGGGCACGCGGATGGCATTTCCTGTCAATTTGCCGACCAGTTGTGGCAACACCTTACCGACTGCAACCGCCGCGCCCGTTTCGGTAATCACCATATTGAGCGTTGCAGCACGCCCCCGCCGGGAGGCCTTGTGGTAGTTGTCGATCAAATTCTGGTCATTGGTGAACGCGTGAACTGTCTCCACATGACCAGCAACGATACCGTACTCGTCGTCCATCGCCTTCAGCGGCGGAGCAATGGCGTTGGTCGTGCAAGACGCAGCAGAAATAATCGTGTCAGTTGGCTCGATAACATCGTCGTTGATACCTGCTACAACGTTTTTGAGAGTCCCTTTTCCTGGCGCAGTGAGGATGACTTTACTGACACCCTTGCTGTTCAGATGCTTGGATAGCCCGGCTTCGTCGCGCCAGACCCCTGTATTATCGATAATAATGGCGTTGTTGATGCCGTACTGGGTGTAATCGATATTGTCCGGAGCGTCCGCGTAAATGACCTTGATCTCGTTGCCATTGGCCACAAAAGACTGACGTTCCTCATCCAGCCGGATGGTGCCATCGAAGGCGCCGTGCACTGAATCCCGGCGCAGCAGGCTGGCCCGTTTTTCAAGATCATTGGGCGCTTGGCCTTTGCGAACCACGATAGCGCGCAATCGTAGGCAGTCTCCACCATTGGTCTGGTCGATCAGAATACGCGCCATCAGGCGGCCGATACGTCCAAAGCCATAGAGCACAACATCCTGCGGTGTCGCTAGCGCCTTGCCCTCGGAGCCGACCAATGAACTCAGCTCACGGTCCAGGTATTGTTCCAGGCTGAGGCCCTCGGCCACTCCCTGTACCGAATAACCGACTGCCAGTCGTCCTACATCGATATGGGCGGGGCCCAAATCCATTTGGCTAAGCCTGTTGAACACAGGAAATGTCTCTTTCTCAGACAATTCATTGCCTTCCACCTGACGCACATAGCGGTGATCCTTCATGATCTCGTACACGGAGCGGTTAACCAACGGCTTGCCGTAGATATAGCACTTCACGCTTTTTTCACGCGACAAACGACCCACCAGTGGGATCATGCCCTCGGCTAGCGCTTCGCGCTGCTTCCAGTCTTTGAAGTAGTCATCGGGACGTGCACGCTTGCGTTTGTTGTCCATTGGGTACCTTAATTAATGCGCAAGGAAGTTCAGGGCGAGTATTATTGTCCGACGAGATAGGGGGCGCAAGCTGCTATCTGGAAAATTCACGGTCTGAGCACGCTGCGGTGCTGGAGATCGATGCGGCCTTCGCTATAATTGCGCGTCCCGTCATACTTTACGCCCTACCGCACAGCGAAACCCGTTCTATGTTCAGCACGTTGCTCAAAAACACCCCGTGGCCACAGCAAGCAGGGTCACGCACTGCCATCGGGCCCTTCAGCGGCTGCGCCGATGCGCGTTGTATCGCCGAACTGGCAGTTCCGGGCCAGCTACTGGTGGTGATTACAGCTGATACCAGCACCTCACTCGCACTGGAGAGAGAGTTGCCGTTTTTCCTCGATCGCCCCTGCGAAATATTGGTTTTTCCAGACTGGGAAACACTACCCTACGATAATTTTTCGCCCCATCAGGACATCATCTCCGAGCGACTGAATACACTCTACCGTCTGCCGGGCCTCACCGAGGGCGTTCTGATCGTGCCCATGCCGACACTGATGCATCGTCTAGCCCCTACCGAGTATATTGCCGGCTCCAGCCTGGTGTTACAGGAGGGGCAAACACTTGATGTCGAGCGGTTTCGCCGCAACTTGCAGCGCAGTGGCTATCTCAATGTCGATACGGTTTACGAACACGGCGAATTCGCCTTGCGCGGCTCCTTACTGGATGTCTACCCCATGGGCAGCGCACTGCCCTATCGTATCGACCTGCTGGATGACCAGATCGATTCATTACGCACGTTTGAACCGGAAAGCCAGCGTACGGTCGCCAAGGTATCTGCAATAAACCTGCTGCCCGCGCGCGAGTATCCGCTGGAACCGACAGCTGTGGGCCGCTTCCAGCTGAACTGGTACGACAGCTTTGATGTCGACCATGACCTGTGCCCCACCTACGTTGAGGTCAGCGCTGGACGCAGCCCAGGCGGTTGTGAGTATTACCTGCCGCTTTTCTTTGAATCGTGCGCAACGCTGCTGGACTATCTACCCAACAACAGCGCTCTCATAACGATTGGGGATCACCACGGCGCGGCCCAGCATTTCTGGAACGAGGTCAATACCCGCTTCGACGAATACGGTATTGATCCCCGGCGGCCGCTGCTGCCACCCAAGCGCTGCTTTACCCCGGTCGAAGAGTTATACCTGCAGTTCAAACGCTTTCCAGTGCTGGAACTGCGCCACAACCCGGACGCGGCCGTTCACCAGGTAACGCCTGTCCTGCCGCCCCCGCAGCTGGCTGCAGAGCGGCATAATGTCTCCCCAACGGAAAATCTGGTGCGCTTTCTTAAAGAGCACAACGGCCCCGTTTTGCTGTGTGCTGAGTCGGCTGGGCGCAGGGAGATTCTGCTGGAGTCCTTGCGTGAGCAAGACCTGGCGCCACCGGCGGTGGCGAACTGGGCCGAGTTTGTTAGTTCTGGATTGAATTTCGCAATCGCCACGGCGCCCCTGGACAGAGGTTTGTACTTCGGTCCCGGCCAGCCTAGCCTGGTGTGCGAGGCACAATTGTTCGGCAATCGTGTGGCGCAGCGGCGGCGGCGCAAAACAGTCAATGACGACGCGCAGGCGAACGCATTTAAAGCGCTGAACGAGCTGCGCGAAGGCGTCCCGGTTGTGCACCTGGAACATGGGGTCGGCCGCTATGTCGGCCTGCAAAAACTCGAGGTGGACGACCAGGAGTATGAGTTTCTGGCGCTGGAATATGCGCTCGGTGCCAAACTCTATGTGCCGGTTGCCTCGTTGCATCTGATCAGCCGCTACAGTGGCAGCGACCCGGAACAGGCGCCGCTGCACAAGTTGGGCTCAGACCAGTGGGAAAAGGCGCGCCGTAAGGCCAGTGAAAAAGCGAATGATACCGCGTCACAATTGCTGGAAGTGTACGCCCGCCGCGAGGCTCGCCAGGGATTTTCTTTCGAAGCACAGCATCACGACTATGACCGATTCTGCGCAGCCTTTCCGTTTGAAGAAACCGCCGATCAGGCGACGACTATTAATGCTGTTCTGGACGATATGTACAGTCCGCGCGTTATGGATCGTCTGGTTTGTGGCGATGTTGGTTTTGGCAAAACAGAAGTCGCACTGCGCGCGGCGTTTGTAGCCACCAGTAACCACAAGCAGGTAGCGGTTCTGGTGCCGACCACGCTACTCGCTCAGCAACATTATAATTCCTTCAGCGACCGCTTCGCCGATCTGCCGGTGACGGTAGAAGTGATATCACGTTTCAAGTCGGCCAAAGAGTTGGTGGAAGTGACGCGGCGGGCAAAGAGCGGTGCGGTCGATATTCTGATTGGCACACACAAACTATTGCAGAACGATTTCCGCTTCAAGGATTTAGGCTTACTGATTATCGACGAGGAACACCGCTTCGGCGTCAAACAGAAAGAAGTGATCAAGGCACTGCGCTCTGAAGTGGATATTTTGACGCTCACCGCCACACCGATACCGCGCACCCTGAATATGGCGCTGGGTGGCATGCGCGATCTGTCTATTATCGCCACGCCTCCGGCTCGGCGCCTCTCTATCAAAACATTTGTGTGCGAACACAACATTGCACTAATAAAGGAAGCGATGCTGCGCGAAACTTTGCGCGGTGGGCAGGTGTACTACCTGCACAACGAAGTGAAAACCATCGAGGAAACCGCGCGCAAGTTACGCGAGCTACTGCCCGATCTCAGTATTGCCGTCGCCCATGGGCAAATGCGCGAGACACAGCTCGAACAGGTGATGTCAAGTTTTTACCACCGGGATCATCATGTGCTGCTGTGTACCACCATCATTGAGACCGGCATCGATATTCCCAACGCCAACACGATTATTATTGATCGTGCCGACAGGTTCGGCCTTGCGCAGTTACACCAACTGCGTGGCCGAGTCGGGCGCTCACACCATCAGGCCTATGCCTACCTGCTAACTCCGCCCCGATCGGCTATCGGCAGCGATGCCGGAAAGCGGCTTGAGGCGATCGAGGCCGCAGGTGATCTCGGTGCGGGCTACCTGTTGGCAACACATGACCTGGAAATTCGCGGCGCCGGGGAGTTGCTTGGCGATGAACAAAGCGGACAAATCCACAGCGTGGGATTCTCCATGTATATGGATATGCTGCAGCGCGCGGTTGAATCCCTGCGACGTGGTGAGATTCCCAATGTTGATGCGCCTCTGGATCAGGGCACTGAAGTCAACCTGCATGCGCCCGCACTGATCCCGGATGATTATTTGCCAGATGTGAACAGCCGCCTTATCCTCTATAAACGTATCGCTGCTGCTGCCAGCACCGACGAGCTGCGCAATTTGCAGGTGGAGATGATCGACCGTTTTGGCCTTCTGCCGCGGCAGGTCAATAACCTATTTCAGGTGTCAAGATTGCGCCAGCGGGCTCAGGAGCTGGGCATCCGGACTATGGAAGCGGGCCCGGAGGGTGGTAGTATCGAATTCAAGGGCACAACGCCGGTGAATCCGCTAAGTCTGGTTGAGCTGGTTCAGTCAGATCCGCGCGGTTACAAACTGGCCGGCGCAACGCGACTGCGGTTCGAGAAACAACTGCCCGATATTCAGGATCGCTACTGCTTTTTGGAACAACTCATGGATTCACTCGCCACAGACCCCGGGGAAAAATCAGCCAATGCCTGACCGAAGAACCGCACAACGTGCCCGCTTTTTTCTTCTCGCTGCGCTAGTTTCTCCGCTGGCAAATGCGCAGTCGGAGGCTTTGTATCGCGTTGAAATGATCGTATTCAGCCAGCCCTCGGGAGCCGTCTCTGAACAATGGGATGCCATACCTGACCTGGACTATCCGAATAGAAGCCGTTTTTTGCGATTTCCCGGCGAACAACTTTCTGGACAACAACAACCAGAGCCCATGGGCATTGGGGCAATGTCGACTCCGGGCGACAGCGCAATTGGTATTGATACAGCAGCCGCCAACCCGGCATCATCCATGGCGTTCACCACACTACCATCGAGTGATCGACAATTTTCCGGCAAAGCGGCTGCCATGCAACGCAGCGATCGCTACCAGGTTCTCTTCCATGAGGCATGGATACAGCCAATGGCAGGCCAGTCTGAGACTCTGCCGATTGTGCTGGACCGATCTGGCGATGGCGGGCCTTGGCCTATGCTGCAAGGCTCCATCAAGGTTTACCTGTCGCGTTACTTCTACCTCGAAACAGATCTCTGGCTGAATACGCAGGGTGAATATCTGCAGGGCTTATGGCGTATGCCCGCCCCGCCACTGGCGCCGGTTTCTGATGCGGGACGAAACGCTATACAAGCGCCTAGCCGCCCAATGATCTCAAGCACTTCACAGGCGCCCTCTTCCCAAGATGCTGCGACTGCAGCCCAGGTGACGATGCAAGGCGAGCCCATGGGGCAAAAAGACTCTATAGGACCTGATTACCCGTATCGACACGCGGTGCTGCTGCAGCAGACACGCCGCATGCGCAGTGGCGAAGTCGCCTATATGGACCATCCGCTGCTGGCCGTACTGATAAAGATTACGCCGCTGGCCGGGACAGAGGGCGGGCAATAAACAAGACTAAGTCCAGCCAGAGGCTGTCCCGCGCTAAGACTTACCGCGGCTGGCCAGGAATGCACTCAACAACTGCCTGACCACCGCGGCTTCGTTTACCAGTATTTCGCGCATCATCGCCAGTGTTAACGGCAGATCACCGAGGCCCGCGGCGGGGTTCACCACCATACAGACTGACGCATAGGGAACGCGCAGCTCGCGCGCCAGTGCGGCCTCGGGCATACCCGTCATGCCGACCACATCACAGCCATCGCGCGCCATGCGCTGAACCTCTGCTGCAGTTTCAAGCCGCGGACCCTGAGTAATACCGTGCACTCCAGATGCCTCATGAGAAATTCTTGCAGAATCAGCAGCCGCCAATAGCTCCATGCGCAGGGCGCGATCATAGGGCTCAGTGAAGTCAATATGCATCAGCGTTCCGTCATCGCCGTCGTCAAACGTGTGCTCTCGCCCCCACGTGTAATCAATCAGTTGATCCGGTATCAGCAGCCGTCCTGGGCGCATGGATTCGGTGATGCCGCCAACAGCATTTATTGCAAGAATGCCCTCTACACCCAGTGCATGCAGCGCCCAGACGTTGGCGCGATAATTAATTCGATGCGGGGGAATGGCACTGGGACTGCCATGGCGCTGTAAAAAAAATAACGGGACGTTGTTGCCGAGCCTGCCCTCCTGAATGGGCCGTGATGTTTCTCCGAAAGGCGTTGTCACGCTATGATCACGAACGATCTCCAGCCCTTCCAGGTCATCAATCCCGGTACCACCGATAATAGCGAAAGGCTTCATGTTCGACATTCCGTAGCAACCCTTATTTGAGAATATGAGCTGGCGAAGCAGCACACATCGCTACGGCAATAGATAAGTGGAATAGTAGTCACGTTCTGATCCTCTGTGAGGCCGGTTCTTGCGCCGTTAACAAAAAGCTGGGGCGACCGCTAAAAAAAATCAAAAGTACCCGGAGCCGAATTGTGATTTCATTGCCCTCAAAAAAAGCCCTATAGTTTTTAGACGGATTATTTATGTCAATAGTACTGAAACACCTACAAAGGATATATACAGGCCCAGCGCGACTTACGTCAACTCTTGAAATAACCCGCAAGCGATTGATCTCTTTTAGAAAACTATCAGACGCACTCATCGCGTGCAATTCTGGCACATTCCAATTGTTCAAATGCCTGCAGTGGACACCGCTAGCGAGCGTGATATGTTGATGCCGGGTGAGTATTACGCGCGATAGGGGAAGCCAGATGAAGATGTTGAGTCCAACAGTGGGTGCCTGGTACAAGGATTTGCAAACTCAGGAGCTATTCAAGGTTATCGACTGGGATATCACCAACTTTATGATTGAAACTCAGTACCTTGATGGCGAGGTGTCTGAATACGATCTTGATGCCTGGCGCCAGATGCTTCTGGAGCCTGCCGAAGCGCCCGAGGATTGGCGCGCAGCCTTCGAACTCGACGACGATGATCTACTTGACCCCGACCTGCCCATGCATCCCGAAGACTGGATGAACCCAGTGAACTCGATTGAGCCGGATGTCATGTATGGTGTTGAGGAGTGTTGAGGAGTGTAGAGGAGTGTAGAGGAGTGTAGAGGAGTGTTGAGGCTTATCGTCATATGAGGCCTTGACTGTTCCAAAGCGCAATAGTTCAGTCATGGCAATGAGAAATAGGATAGCATTCGTTCTCAACAGCCTGCCTGTTTTTAGCGCTGCACGGAATGAGGAGATGCTCAGATTCGGAACTTTGGTGCCGTCCTAAATGTCGGCACCGTGCACTATCTGTAATCGCTGTCCGGATGCGCCATTTCGCGATAAGCACGCTCCAAGGCATCGAACAGATCAGCAGGCACTTTGAGCTGATACTGCGTGCGACGATTAGCAGACAGATATCCTTTTGGGTCCATACACAGCGTGACCAGCGTTGACCTCCGCATAGCGCCCCCGCATGGGAGCTTTGACAGCCACCTGGTCCGCCAGCCAGACATACATACACTGCTTTCTTCTCTTACCTGTGCTCTTTGCAGCTAGTGGGCTGTACCTCTATCTGGACGCAATCAGAGTCTGCTTTCCCCACAAGCGAGCGACCATTATGGACGTCCGTGGAGCGGTGGGTCAGGTTCCCAGCCCCAGAGCTTTTTCCCGCATCTCTCTGAGCCTGCCGTTTGGCCTGCCTGTAATAGCCTGTGTCTCGGTCCGTATTTATGTATTGCCCATCACTTCACTGCGCGATCACTGCCTGACGGACAGTCTCTCACTTCGATGGTATTGGATTTGACGGAACCACTTTTTCAGATCACAGTTACACTGTCTTGCCAGTGTAAAATATCGATATCCTTCGGCAGACGCTTATGATTGTAGGAGGCCAGTTCCGCTAATACCTCATGCAAATCTTCTTGAGTGGCATCGCCCTTTTCAACTTCAAACATTTTTTCTCGAATTGCGTTTACAGGGTCAATATTGCACACTGAACAGGCAGGCAGATACCCGGCAAATGCATTGAGCTTGATCTGGTCCATCGCATCGATACTGTGCTCGAACACTGAGCCCAGCGGCGATTCCTTTTTGTAATCGCTACAACAGATGTAGTACTGGCCATTCCAGCCAATGAAGACATAGTGGAATGGTGCGCTACAAAGAGTGGAAACATTTTGCTCAGCCATCAGCGTTTTTGCTTCTTCAACAAAACGGTCACTACCGATAAAGTAATGCGCGTTATCACACGCTCCGCCCCGATTGTTCTGCTCGAATTCCATTACGAATTCGATACCGGCGCCTTTCCAGTATGACTTCATATGCTCGATTTTATTCACATTGAGATCATGCTGAACAATACTTACGACTACTCCGATATCGCGGTCGGAAAATTCATCACGGACTTCTAGAAAATCCAGGATATTGGTACGCGTTTTTTCAAAACTCAGGTTGTAAACCAACTCGTAGTCATCATCGAAATCCGAAACACTGAATGCAATGCCCATTAGCCCTGCCGCGAGGAGCTCTCTAGACAGCGTCTTATTGAGAAGATTGGCATTGGTTGTCATGTGAACGACCACGCCTTGACTGGTCGCGTATCGTACAAATTCGACCAATTGCGAATGAAGCGTTGATTCACCCTGCCCAGTGAGCGAAATTCGAGGACTGATATCGAGTTCTTTAACCCGGGCAACAGCCTGCTTGAATATCTCGAAGGTCATAAAGCCCTGTTCAGGTGTTTCCGACCGGGGACAAAAACTGCAAAGCGCATTACAGCGATTTGTCAGCTCTACATCAATCGCTCTCCGCAATACTTTCATGCCCGTTACCCCGTG
>JBDNIE010000206.1:0-8767 GCA_041688425.1 Halioglobus sp.
GTGCCAGTGCCAGTGCCAGTGCCAGTGCCAGTGCCGGGCAGGCAAGATCCAAACGTGTATACACCGCCGCATGCAAATCCCGTTTTCCCCGCGGTCAGCGTAACGGAATCGATACCCGCTTCCGCGCCTGTCGCGGTTCCAGCAGCGGCGCCTGAACCTGCACCCGAATTAGTACCTGCACCTGCGTCATCAGTAGGGGTTCCTGAGGTCGACAAGCCGCTGCCAACCGATACCTTCGTAAGTGGTCCTGTCAAAGTCTGGCTGTGGCCTGCCGTGGGCCCGCTGACACGTGGTTACTCTGAGAGCGTTCACAAGGGGATTGATATTGGCGGTGCCCGCGGTGATCCGATAGTGGCCGTGGCGGCCGGAAAAGTTGTTTATAGCGGCACGGGTATTGTTGGGTTTGGTGAGTTACTGATTATTAAACACAATGAGGAGTATCTGAGCGCCTACGGCCACAACGACCGATTGTTGGTGACGGAAGGCCAAACGGTGACGGCGGGACAAGTTATTGCGGAGAAAGGGAGTTCCGGGACGGATACGGTCAAATTGCACTTCGAGATTCGCATGGAGGGTAAGCCGATTGACCCGCAAAGGGTATTGCCCAAGCGGTAGTTTCGTCAGCAATCCGGCATGATTACTGGGGCGAAGGGCGGCAAAATAGTAGTAACTACTAGAAAAAAGCAGTGGCTGTCTTCGATTGCAATACGCGATATATCTGAGTTAGTCTGGCTGGCTCGATGAGCAATACTCTAAGTATTCCTAATAAAAGCAAAGCGGGCGATAGCCATGGATTTGGATCAAACATCTGCAGGTTCGAAAAGGAATTCGAAAGCAGGCACAGCGAGAAAGCAGTCGGCTGTTTCTGATATAGGGGCTTCTGTGGGCCTCACCGCATCAAAAAATCATGGCGGCAACGGTCAAGCTCACTCCGCAAAAGCAATCAGTCGCTCGCTAGAGAGCGGCGATTGGCTAACTACGCCAACGGATGAAGAGGCAGATTTTGACCGGGTTAAATTCGATAACCCCCGCAAACCCGAAAAGTCGCTCGATGCCACGCAGCTATACCTCAATGAAATCGGTTACTCACAGCTGCTGACGGCCGACGAGGAAAAGTATTACTCCAGGCAGGCGCGCAGTGGCGATGAGTCGGGCCGTCAGCGCATGATCGAAAGCAACTTGCGCCTTGTGGTTAAAATTTCGCGGCGCTATATCAATCGGGGCCTGACACTTCTGGATCTTATTGAGGAGGGAAACCTCGGCCTGATCAGGGCCGTGGAGAAATTCGATCCCGATCTGGGTTTTCGCTTTTCCACCTACGCAACGTGGTGGATTCGCCAAACGATTGAACGGGCGATAATGAATCAGACTCGAACTATACGCCTGCCTATTCATGTGATGAAGGAGCTTAACCTTTATCTTCGCGCTGCCCGTGAACTCACCCAGAAACTGGATCATGAACCTGCAGCGGAAGAGATTGCCGACTTGTTGGACAAACCTGTATCCGACGTAAAACGAATGCTCCGCCTTAATGAGCGGGTCATTTCAATGGATACGCCAGTAGGGCCGGACTCAGACGGTTCGATGGTAGATCTTATTGCCGATGTTCAGGTCTGCGACCCATCTCAGCTCCTGCAGGACAGTGATATCAAGGACAATATTGCCGTGTGGCTGGAGGAACTTACAGAAAAGCAGCGCGAAGTCGTATCGCGTCGTTTTGGTTTGCGCGGATTTGAGAGCAGTACGCTGGAGGAAGTAGGGCGTGAAATTGGTCTGACGCGCGAGCGCGTGCGACAAATTCAGGTTGAAGCGCTTAAGCGTTTACGCGTAATTATGGAAACGCAGGGGCTCAGCGGAGATTCATTGTTCAGCTAGGTTGTTCAGCTAAGGCGGGCAGTGAGATTGCGCAGTTAAGACCATTGACCGCAACCCCTCAAAAACGTTACTACTAGTAGCGTTCCAGCCAAGTGCTCGCGCATCGTCGTGTGGTGCTGCATGCAGTCAAGAACTTAAACCAGCATTCATCCATAGGTAATTGAGCTCATCTTCAGCGTGCGTGGCGGCTCCCGCGTAGTATGCTGTTGCATCGTTGCATCGTTGCATCGTTGCATCGTTGCTTCTTTGGGGATTAAAGACCGTGGAAAAAGAGTTTCGCAGCCAATTGGATCTGCCCGACCTTAATCAGGTTGGTTTTGTCGTGCGAAATATGGATCAGGCGCTGGCGCTCTATGAGCCGTTGTTTGGTCCTTTCTCGCGCATGGATCCGGGTCCCATGGTCTATGACTATCGCGGCGCGCAGGAAGAGTGCACGATGCGCCTCGCTTTTGGCAAAAGCGGTGATGTGGAAATTGAGTTGATCGAATGGGTATCAGGAGGGTGTCCGCACAAGGAGTTTCTGGACGCCGGTAGAGAGGGAATGCATCACCTGCGATTTATTGTCGATGATCTGGATGCGCACGTCGCCGCCGCCAACTTGATAGGCTACGAAGCAATTTGGGGTAAGCGCTATGCGGAGCGGTTAGCAGTGGCTTACCTGGAGCGTGCGGGTGATCCTCTGGTAATCGAATTCTTTGAAAATCACCACAGCCAACATAATATTGCGCAGTGACGCTAAGGTAAGTGTAGCTCGCTCTTTACGAGCTGGCGGCGATATTGCCTGATGACGGAGGCGCGCCTACCATGTCCAGACTAATCTCTCCTTTTGCGTGGAGAAGGACGCGATAATATAAGCCCTCGGCGGATCCGTTTAGAAGGGCGTCCACTACCATATCGTCTGTATCCACCGCTTCCCCGGTTTTGAGCAGTTTACTGAAGGTCTTGGCGTAATTCTCAGTATGGCGTGCGCGCACGGATGTGCTGAAAAAGAGCTCATGCATGGCCTCTTTACTCTGCAAATCTGCCAGTGCCAGAGACACCATTTTGCGTATAAACCAGGCGTGGTCGCCGTTGGCAGACATGGTTCGCTGTTCCGTGAACTCCAGTCCGCTTATTTCGCCGGTACCGGTGGGCCCGCACACGGACATATAGTGAAAACCTGCGATCGCCCCAAGGTGCTGTTGCACCAGGCTCAGAAGCTTGAAGTAGCTGTCCTGTCTTGAGTGCAGTTCCAGCCTGCGTGCGCTTTGCTCCTGTATCTTGATAGCGCGCGTATTGGCACTGATTTCTTTCTGCTGCATGAAGTGGCCGATAACCAGCCATAAAAACGCCAGTGGTGCGAAGGCGCCCTCCAGAAAGCTGCCGATATCTGCAGTTGGCAGGTGAATGAAATTGTTTGAGCCCACGACACCCAGCAGGTAGGTGAGTCCCGCTGTGAACCACAAAAGAGTGATGGACACTCCAAGCGTGACACGCCAATCCATATGACAGTGCTCCTTATTATTTAATCCAGATCTATGGATGTTCTCACTTCAGTGTAGTTATCGAGTGTAGTTATCGAGTGTAATTGGCGTGAGAGGCTGGGGCCAATGAAATGGACAAAAAAAGCCCCGTCATGTCGCCATCACGGGGCTTTTCGGTATCACTGTGAAATCAGCGCTGTAATAACCCCAACTTATTCGGCTTGCCGGCCCATTCTTCCGAATCGGGCAGGGCACCTTTCATTTCGGTAATGCACGGCCATACTTCGGCCAGCTCCGCATTCAATTCCAGAAATACCGCTTGGTCTTCCGGCAATTCGTCTTCGGAAAAAATGGCATCTACCGGGCATTCAGGTTCACATAGGGCGCAATCGATGCATTCGTCGGGGTGAATCACCAGAAAATTGGGGCCTTCATAAAAGCAATCTACAGGGCACACCTCGACACAGTCTGTGTGCTTGCAGTTGATGCAATCTTCACCTACAACAAATGTCATTCCTGATACGCCTCTTTGATAAGTAGTTGCTTCATTGTTGCTTAAACTAAGGGTTAGTAGTTTAACCGCAGTAAGTCCAGAAAAAAAGGCCTGAAAACGGGATATTGCCCGGGCCTGTGAAGGTGGTCACAGAGGCCACGGCTATGGTCCGCGCGCAGATTCCGGTGGCAGAGCTACTCCAGCTGCGCCTTGAGTTCATAAAGCTTCTCAAGCGCCTGACGAGGTGACAGTTCATTCACATCCAGTTCCTGGAGCAGGTCAATGACAGGGTGTGATGCCGTGGCGTTGAACAGGTCGTTTTGGGCTGATACGGACATACTGCTGATGGTGGGCGAGATGTTGTTCGCAGCGCTGCGTTCCAGTTCCTGTAACTTCTCTCGCGCCGCTAGCAACACGGGAGCGGGTATGCCCGCCAGTTTTGCCACCTGTAAGCCGAAGCTGCGATTCGCCGGCCCCTCCTGAATGTTATGCATAAAAACCACATGATCCTGGTGTTCAGTGGCATCCAGATGCACATTGGCCATGGTCGGGCAGAGCGTCGGCAGAGCAGTGAGCTCAAAATAGTGGGTGGCAAACAGGGTGAATGACTGTACCGAGCGGGCCAGTTGTACTGCCGCGGCCCACGCCAGGCTAAGGCCGTCAAAGGTGCTTGTTCCGCGGCCCACCTCATCCATCAACACGAGGCTGCGGGGGCTGGCATTGTGCAGGATATTCGCCGTTTCAGTCATTTCAACCATAAATGTGGAGCGCCCCCCGGCAAGATCGTCGGAGGAGCCAATGCGGGTGAAAATACGGTCGATGGGAGCCAGCCTGGCGGC
This sequence comes from Halioglobus sp., assembly GCA_041688425.1. Classification (GTDB taxonomy): domain Bacteria; phylum Pseudomonadota; class Gammaproteobacteria; order Pseudomonadales; family Halieaceae; genus Marimicrobium. Next base: position 4,671 of record JBDNIE010000206.1, read on the forward strand.
ACTGGCGGGCACATAGCTGCCGATGTGGGCGAGCAGGGCAATGACTGCATTCTGGCGCATATAGGTGGATTTACCGCCCATATTGGGCCCGGTAATCAGCAGCATGCGGCGGTGTTCATTGAGCAGGGTGTCGTTGGCGATAAAGGGTTCCTGCAGCACCTGCTCGACAACAAGATGGCGCCCTGCGACCACCTCAAACACCTGCTCGTCACAGAACTGTGGCTGGCACAGATTGAGGTTTTCGGCCCGCTCGGCCAGCGTGGCCAGCACGTCAATTTCTGCGACCGCTGCGGCGCTGTTCTGCAGGGGTGACAGCTGTTCGTTAAGCCGCTCCAGCAAGTCCTCGAACAGGAACTTCTCACGCGCCAGTGCGCGACTTTTGCTGGACAGGGCCTTATCTTCGAAGGTCTTTAGCTCCGGCGTGATAAAACGCTCGGCATTTTTCAGGGTCTGGCGTCGAATATACTCAGCGGGGGCCCTGTCGGATTGCGCGCGACTGATCTCGATGTAATAGCCGTGCACGCGGTTGTAGCCAACCTTGAGTGTGCTGATACCGGTTGCCTGCTTCTCGCGCTTCTCGATCTCCAGCAGAAAGTCGCCGGCGTTGGTGCGGAGGCGGCGCAACTCATCCAATTCTGTATCGTAGCCATCGGCGATTACGCCGCCATCGCGAATAATCACAGGGGGGTTTTCGATGATAGCGCTGCACAGAAGTGCACACAGTTCGGGGTATTCTTTTGCCTGCTCGTAAAGCGCGCTCAACAGAGGGGCGTCGAGAGTCGATAAGTGCGAGCGCACTTGCGGTAAGGCTTGCAGTGAGCTCAGCAGTCGTGTCAGGTCACGGGGGCGCGCGGAACGCAGGGCGACGCGGGTGAGAATGCGTTCCATATCACCCACAGGTTTGAGTGCTTCGCGCATGGGCTCATAGGCGTAGTTATCAGTCAGTGCCTGGATGGCACCGTGCCTTTGGCGCAACACACCGATATCAGTGAGCGGCCGATGTAGCCAACGCCGGAGCAGGCGGCTGCCCATCGTGGTCACATTGCGGTCCATCACCGACAGCAGGGTATTACTCTGACTCCCGCTCATGTTGATATCAATTTCCAGATTGCGGCGTGTGGCGGCATCCAGAATCACGCTCTCGTCACGATTCTCCTGCTGCATCGAGCGAATATGTGGCAGGTTGCCGCGCTGCGTGTCTTTCACATACTGCAGCAGGCAGCCGGCAGCGCCGAGCGCAAGTTCAAGATTGTCGCAGCCAAAACCCTGCAGATCATGCGTCTGGAATTGTGTGTTCAGCGCGCGGCGGGCACTTTGCGTATCGAACTCCCAGGCCGGTTGGCTGCGCGCGCCTCTCCGAGAGGTAATGGTGGGGTGGTAAATCGTCTCGTGATACAGCGTCTCTGCAGGATCCAGTCGCTGTAATTCCCCGATCAACGCTTCCTCTGTGCTGATCTCAAGCACGCGAAACCGGCCCGTGCTCAGGTCGAGGTAGGCGATGCCATAGCGCTGCTGATGCTGCGTGATAGCGAGCAGCAGGTTGTCGATCTTGTCATCCAGCAAGGCCTCGTCGGACAAGGTGCCCGGCGTGACGACCCTTACCACCTCGCGATCTACCGGGCCCTTGCTCGTTGCCGGATCGCCGATCTGCTCGGCGATAGCCACCGATACCCCGGCTTTTACCAGCTTGGCGAGATAGTTCTCTGCCGCGTGGTAGGGCACTCCGCACATGGGAATGGGCTCGCCCCCCGACTTTCCCCGCGCGGTGAGCGTGATGTCCAGTAATTGCGCCGCGCGTTTGGCATCGTCGTAGAACAACTCATAAAAATCACCCATGCGGTAGAACAGCAGGTCATTAGGATGATTGGCCTTGATACGCATGAACTGCTGCATCATGGGTGTGTGCGTAACGTCTTGATTCAATGTTAAATTATCTTCGATGGTGGAATGATTACGGCTCGCTGCGAGGCCACATGATAAGGGATTCAGCCTCTGAGGAGAATGGCAGATACTTAAGCTTCAGGGTCGGCGATTCAATTTACCGCCTACGTGCCACTTTTGGGCCTGCATAAATGCCATTGGGCCCTGAGGACACCAATACTGTGACAATATTTGTGCCTGCAAAAAGCGTCGATAGAGTCACTCCTATGAAAGCGAATTTCCAAAACGTTGTTCCCGGGTATTGCTGATTAGTCTGTGTCACAACAATCTTAATCTGACGGCAACGCAAGGAATTTGATCGTATATACTGTTCGAAATATTAATAAAGGAAATCGTTTATGGCGCTGAAAGTAGTGGTTTGGGGAACAGGCAATGTAGGTCGTCCAGCAATTCGAGCAGTGCTGTCGCACAGTGAATTGGAATTAGTGGGCGTAATCGTCTCCAACAAGGACAAAGTCGGCGTAGATGCGGGCAAGCTTGCTGGCGTCGCCGATACCGGAGTGCTCGCCACGGATGATTGGCGCAGCGTGTTGGATGCCGGTGCCGACGCGGTGGTCTACACGGCTACAGCAGATATACGCCCGGTTGAGGCCTTCGAAGATCTGATGGCATGTCTGGAAGCCGGCATCAATGTGGTATCGGCCGGTTTCTATGTGTTTCTGCACCCCGCGTCGAGCCCGCAGGAGGCGCTGCAACCCGTCACTGCGGCGTGTGCAAAAAGCGGGGCGTCGCTGTTTGTCTCTGGCATAGATCCAGGTTGGGTCATGGATATGCTGCCGGTGGTGCTCAGTGGCGCGGTATCCGGCATTCGAGAAATTCGTGCGCGTGAGGTGTTCAATTATGCCCTGTACGATCAGCCGCACGTGGTTCGAGAGGTCATCGGTTTTGGTGGTCCCATGGAGACACTGCCAATGATGTTGCATGATTTCGCGATTGAAATGGTGTGGGCTCCCATGGTGCGTTTGGTGGGCGAGGCGCTGGGCAAGCCGGTGGAGAAACTGGAAGTACACGTAGAGCGCCTGCCACTTGAACGCACGATAGAAGTGCCCGGTATGGGCACTTTCGAAGCCGGCACGCAGGGCGCTTTTCGCTTTGAGGTGCTCGGTTATCACGCAGGGCAGCCGCTGTATGCGCTGGAGCATATCACCCGTATTGATGACGCATGCGCACCGGATTGGCCTTATCCACCGCACGGGCAGGGCTGCCATCAGGTGATCATCAGTGGTGACCCGGATCTGCATGTCAGCGTGCACGCCGAAGATCATTATGAGCCCGGTGTGGCGGGCGGCGGAAATGCATCAGCCGCTAACTGGATCGTGAATGCGCTGCCGGGCGTTTGCAATGCAAAACCCGGTATAGTGACGGTGCTTGATCTCCCGCGAATCACCGGTGCCGGGCAATTGAAGAAGGGGTGATGCCGGAATGAGTAAGGATTCTGCAGAAGCGGTAATGGGGCATTCCACGGATAACGATGGTGCGCACCACGCATCATCAGACGCGCTATCGGATACTTCTCTCGTCGACCGACCCTTGCCACTCGATGACGAGGGCGCACCAGAGTCAGCGAATGAAAGCCGTTCCAGTCAAGCACGCTTGGCAAAGCTGGCACGCAACCATACGCTGATTTTTCTGGCCGCGATTTTGTCCTTCGCTGCCGCCGATATCTGGAGCACACAAAGCGGGCTGGGTGTCGCCCAGTTACTGTGTTTACCCCTAGCGGCTTTGGCGGGGATAATCGTCGCGACGCTGGTTCATGAATGGTTTCATTATCTGGGTGCACGCTTTTCCGGAGCGAGCATCAGGATACCCTCGCGCCAGCGACTGTTCGTTTATCATTGGGATTTTGGCAACAATAGCCCCGCTCAGTTTGTGACCATGAGTATTGCCGGTACGATGGGCGGTTTTCTGGCGGTAATTTTGCTCTGGACCCTGGTGCCTGTCGACACATTGGGCCGCGCCGTTCTGCTTAGCGCTGCTGTTGCCAGTGTTATCTACTCTGCGCTGCTTGAGTGGCCCGTGATACAGCGCACGCGACTGGGCGGCGACCCTCTGGCGGAGCTGTCCAAAATTGACAAGCCGCTGTTGACACGTAGTTTTTTTGTCGCGAGCCTGTCAGGCATCGTGCTGACAATTATTTTGATGGTTTGATGGTTTGA
>JBDNIE010000207.1:0-19036 GCA_041688425.1 Halioglobus sp.
ACAATGAATGGTGCTGCCTTGCGCTTAACGGAACCGTTCAGGCATCAAAGCGAGCAGAGATTGAAGGGACCGTCTGCGACCATTAATGAGCGGGGCGGCCATCCGCGGGGCGGCCATCCGCGGGGCGGCCATCCGCGGGGCGGCCATCCGCGGGGCGGCCATCCGCGGGGCGGCCATCCGCAAAGCGAGCCTACATGGATATTTACGGCGTGTCCCCGAAAGCCCTACTCGTTTTGGCGCCGGTCTCGTCACTTAAAGGAATGCTATTAGATGCGCAGGCGATCCTAACCGGCGCTCGCAATTTTCAGCCTCTGGCCCGGCTGAATGGGTTTCTTGTAGGAAATAGCGTTCCACGCCGCCAACTGCTGAGTGGAAACATTAAAGCGCTGAGCGATGCTCCACAGTGAATCACCCGTGCGGATCACATACTCTTGCGGCTTCCCCGATGCGAGGCGAGCACGCGTACTTGCCACCTGTGCGGCTGTCAAAGGCTGATGCTGCGCTGCCCCTGGCAGGATCAAGACCTGGCCCGAGCGAATAGAGTGATTGCGCAAGCCGTTAAGCGCCATCAGGTTCGATACCGAGGTGCCGTAACGCTGTGCAATCGTGGAGAGAGAATCACCGGCCGCGATGCGGTATTGGCGATCAGGCTTCTGCTGACTCACGCGTGCATCCCCGGACAGTGATGCCACAGCCTGCTCCAGCGGTAGGGCCAACTGGGAGGCGGGCACTCGAATCGGGTAGCCTTTGGGAATGTATTTCTCGCCCTGCCAAACCGGTTCCCGCAAGGCCGGGTTGTGCCGCTTAAGCTCCTCAATGCTGATTCCAGCCTGTCTGGCGAGTGCTTGGGCTGACACGTACTCTTGCGTCGTCAATACATCGTAGTTGGTGGCGTTCTCGATCTGCACCCGACCAATATAGCGACCTGGATTGCGATCTACCTCCAGCGCCGCCAGGAACGTAGCGTAAAAATTGCGCGAGGCGAACCCGAAAGCTGGCCCCTTATACTTGAATACGATCACGTCGATATCGGTGGTGCCCATTGCTTTTGCAGCGCGCGAGATACCACCTGCCCCGTGATTGTATCCGGTTAGGGCCAGCGGCCAGGTGCCCGTTACCCTGAGGTTGGTCTTGAGCAATCTGGCCGCAGCGTCCGTGGCGATAAAAGGGTCCATACGCTCATCGATTACATTATCAACGCGCATGTACTCGCGCGCTGTGGCTGGCATAAACTGCCACATTCCGGCGGCGGCCACCTTGGAGTAAGCAGAGGGGTTAAACGATGACTCCACATGCGGCAGTACATCCAGTTCGAGTGGCAGGTTATAATGATTCAGCACCTCGTGGATATGCTGCCTCCATTGCCCGGAGCGCGCCAGTCCTTCTTTGAAACGGTCGGATTGGCCGGTCTGAAAGCGCACGCGCCCAGCGGCTTGCGTAAAGGTTTTGGAGGGCGTTCCCGCAGGCCAGGACAACAACACTGCGGACTCTGTTGCATTCAAGTCGCTACGCTTTCCATTCCCCAGACTGTTCAGGGCAACGCGGACGCGTTGCATAGCGACATCGATATGTTGGTTACGGACTTCTCGACTGGCGTTCGGCGACAAATCGACGACTTCGTACACCACTGACAAGACTTCGTTGTCATGCACATAGCCCTGATTGGTCGACACCTGGGTATAGACCTTGATCCAGAACTGAACAGCGGGTTCCAATGCTGCCGGACGGGGAAAGTTGGAGGCGTGAAGCGTCAGGGAAGGAAGCAAAAGCAATAGGATGAAAAACGCTCTGATAATGCCCATTTTTTGTCCTATGTAGTAGATGGGAAACTTATATCAGAATTTCCTGAAACTGTAACCCTCCGGCTACAAATTTCAGGACGTGGTCGGGGTTCCGATGCTCCCACGCGGATGCTGCGGATACCACGCGACGGCTCTAGCCGCGCTTGTAGACGATCTTTTTAGTGCCTCCGCCGCAGGCACCCACAACCTTGCCGTCTTCAGCGGCATCTTTGTCGACAATCGTCGTGGTGAAGCTACTCACGCCGCTGGCGGTAATCTTGGCGTCGATTTCAGCCTTCAATTCACCGCAGTCCTTGGACTGGGCGAAGGCGGATGAGCTAGCCAGCGTGACTAACAAAATCAGTAGGGTATTGCGCATTCGTATTCTCCTTGGGAGATGTGGTTGTTACCACGTCATACTACGCCCGCGTCAATCCGGCGCTCAATGGTACTAATTCATTGTTTACACACTAAAAGATGGGAATATTACCGCGCAGGTGCAGAGCGCCCTGCTTATGGCCGTATTCAACTTCGAAGAAATTGCTTGTTTTCTGGTTCGTCTGCAATAGACTCCAGTACTGTTTTATTACTATAGCGTATTTATGATACTCGAATCCCTGCACTGCCTCTGAGATCGAACCTATCTCGGGGCAGTATATGACTGAGCCTGAGAGGAGTCGTACTGGTGTTGTTTTTGGCCGCCTTTCGCTTTTTCCAAACTAAACCCCGTCATTGCGTTCAACTGAACGACTGTTAGTAGTGTGTTCGGCAGCACTCTGATTTGTCATATTTCTTTTATGCTGTTTTAGTCGCGACAACATCGCCCACAGCATAACGCTGAACGTTAGTGGCTTGGCGCGGCACTAGCGAGTGCCGGCCAGTAATCTGCAAAGGAAGTTGAAACTATCATGCTGGACACGCTGCCCGACAATACACTATCTCCAGGCGCACCTGCTGACTGGAGCAGTGCACGCAGCGCAGAGTTGTATGGCATTAACACCTGGGGCGCAGGGTATTTCAATCTATCCGAGCAGGGAGAGGCGCAGGTTAACGTCGACTTCGGCGATCATCAGGTTGTTGTCTCCATTATGGATATCGTGCTTGGCATGCGGGCGCGCGGCCTGCACATGCCGGCGGTATTGCGCATCCGTAATCTACTGGACCACCGCATTAAAGTGCTCAATGAATCCTTTGCGCTGGCTATTGAGCAAGGTGGCTACAAGAATAGTTATCGCGGCGTATTCCCGATCAAGGTTAACCAACAGTGCCATGTGATCGAGGAAATCGCCGACTACGGGCGCCGCTATCATCACGGATTTGAGGCGGGCAGCAAGGCAGAGTTAATCATTGCCCTGTCGCAGCTGCGCGATCAGGAGAGCCTGATTGTCTGCAACGGCTACAAAGATGCTGAGTTCATCGATTTGGGTCTCTATGCAAGGCAGATGGGTATCGCTTGCTTTTTTGTATTGGAGTCATTGACCGAATTGCCGCTACTGATTGAACGCAGCCGCGCCTTGAACGTCGAACCCCTGATTGGGGTACGCATCAAAAACAGTGTGGTGGTCGACGGATACTGGAGCCAAGACAGCGGCGACCGTTCGATATTTGGTCTTTCTACAGACTCCCTCATTACGATTGTGGATGAGCTGCGCACCGCCGGGATGCTGCATTGCTTGCAACTTCTACACTGCCACCTGGGTTCGCAAATCCCCAATATCCGTAATGTGCGCAGCGGGGTACTGGACGCCTGCCGTTTTTATGCTGGCCTGGTGCAGGAAGGCGCGCCTATGGGCTACCTGGACCTCGGTGGTGGCCTGGCGGTTGACTACGAAGGCGCACGCACCAATAGCACCCACAGCATGAACTATCAGCTGCATGAGTACTGCACCAATATCGTCGAGAGCATCTGCGAAACACTGGACCCGTTAGAGATACCCCACCCGATCATTGTCACCGAGTCGGGCCGCGCGACTGTGGCGTATTCATCCATGCTGCTGTTTAACATCCTCGATGTGCGCGATAGCAAGCCCGGCGTACTACCTGAGTCATTGCCAGAAGCGTGCAGCGACAACCTGATCAACCTGCAATCTGTTCTCGGCATTGTCGGTGAGCAGAATTTCCAGGAATGCTACAACGACGCGCTCTTCTACCGCGATGAACTTCGCGAAGAATTTCATCACGGGCAGGCGACGCTGCGCGAGCGCGCACTCGGCGAAAACTTCTATTTAGCAGTGCTGCAACGTATCGCCGCTATACTGCCTGGTCTCAGTAGGGTGCCGCCTGAGCTTGAGAACCTACCCGAACTATTATCGGATATTTATTACGGCAACTTCAGCTTGTTTCAGTCGCTTCCGGATATGTGGGCAATTGATCAGGTATTCCCCATCATGCCCATTCATCGACTGACTGAGGAGCCGACCCGATCCGCCGTACTGGCAGACCTGACCTGTGACTGTGACGGCAAGATTGATCGTTTTTCTACACCAGAGGGGATCAGCCGCACGCTGAACCTGCACGAATTGAAACCGGGCGAGGATTACTACCTCGGAGTGTTCCTGGTCGGTGCGTATCAGGAAACTCTGGGCGACCTGCACAACCTGTTTGGCGATACTAACGTGGTGAATGTGGCAGTGAATCCCGACGGAACTTTCGAATTTGTGCGCGAATTTCAGGGTGACAGTATCTTCGATGTGCTCAAGTATGTGGAATACGAACCCAAAAAGATGCAGGAACAATTCCGACTGATCGCGGAAGAGGCTGTGCGCAGTGGTAAAATCAGCATTGCGCAGCGTCAGGCTATTCTACGAGCATTCAAGGAAAGCCTGCACGGATACACCTACTTCGAGCATGAGTAAATAAACAAAACCAGACGCACCATGAGGAGGACGCAACCATGTCCAAGGTAATGATAATCGGCGCCGGCGGCGTCGGCGGCGTAGTGGCACACAAGTGCGCGCAATTGACTGATGTGTTTACCGAGATCGTGCTGGCGAGCCGCACAGAAGCCAAGTGCAAGGCGATTGCCGCGCAACTGAGTCGCCCTATCCGCACCGCGCAGGTGGATGCCGACAACGTACCCGAGCTGGTTGCACTGCTCAAAAAGGAACGCCCTGAACTGGTGATCAACGTCGCCCTGCCGTATCAGGATCTGAGCATTATGGACGCCTGCCTGGAGGCCGGCGTGCACTATCTCGATACCGCCAACTACGAGCCCAGAGAGACTGCCAAATTCGAGTATCGCTGGCAGTGGGACTACCAGCAGCGCTTCGCGGATGCCGGCTTAACCGCAATTCTCGGCAGCGGTTTTGATCCGGGCGCCACCAACCTGTTCACGGCTTACCTCGCCAAGCATTACTTCGACGACATTCATGAGCTGGATATTATCGACGTCAACGGCGGTGACCATGGCTATCCTTTCGCCACCAACTTCAACCCCGAAATCAATATCCGCGAAGTGAGCGCCGAGTGTCGGCACTGGGAGAACGGCGCGTTTGTCACTACGCCCGCCATGTCCACCAAGGCGAGCTACACCTGTCCGGAAGATATCGGCACCTTCAACATCTACCGCATGTATCACGAGGAACTGGAGTCGCTGACCAAACACTTTCCCAGCCTCAGGCGCGCTCAGTTCTGGATGAGCTTTTCCAGCAACTACCTCAAGCATCTGGAAGTGCTGGAGAATGTCGGCATGACAGGCATCGAGCCGGTGGAATTCCAGGGGCAATCCATTGTGCCTATCCAGTTCCTTGCGCATCTGCTGCCCGATCCCTCAACGCTGGGACCACGCACCAAAGGTAAAACCTGCATTGGCTGTATTGTGCGCGGCGTAAAGGACGGCCTTGAGAAAGTGATGTATCTCTACAATATCTGCGATCATGAAAGCTGCTTCCAGGAAGTACAGTCGCAGGCGATTTCCTATACCACCGCCGTACCGGCAGTCATTGGCGCCAAAATGATTCTGCAGGGCAAGTGGCGCCAGCCCGGCGTGTGGAATGTCGAGCAGTGTGACCCCGATCCTTTCATGGAGGACATGAACCGCTATGGCCTGCCCTGGACAGTCATCGAGCTTAACCCCGATTTCCGCCTCGACGTTGCACCCGGCTAAGGCAACGGACACACAAGAATGCAATTCACGGATTTCTCAAAGCTCGATCTGGCGCGCCTGCCAACGCCCTGTTTCGTGGTGGACGAAGTCGCGGTGGAGCGCAACCTGCAGATTCTTCACCAGGTGGCCGATGCCAGCGGCGCAAAAATCCTCGCGGCACTTAAAGCGTTCTCGATGTGGCGGCTGGCACCGCTGGTGTCCAGCCACCTGAGCGGCACTTGCGCCAGCGGCCTGCACGAGGCGCGACTGGGTCGCGAGTGCTACGGCGGTGAGGTGCACGTATTCAGCGCGGCGTATACGCAAAGCGATATAGAGGATATTCTGGGAATTGCCGATCATGTGGTCTTTAATAGCTGCGCGCAGTGGCTGCGCTTTCGCCCAATGGCGCTCGCGGCGCGGGAGCGTAGGCCTTCGTTGAAGTTCGGACTGCGCATCAATCCCGAACACTCCGAGGGCACAGTTGCGATCTATGATTCCTGCGCGCCCGGCTCACGGCTGGGTATTCCTCTATCGCACCTCGATGAGAGTACCCTGGAACACATCAGCGGTCTGCATTTCCACACGCTTTGCGAGCAGGATTTTCCGCCACTGCAACGGACACTGCAGGCAGTGGAGCAAAAGTTCGGACATTTGCTGAGCGATATGGAGTGGGTCAATTTTGGCGGCGGTCACCATATTACGCATCCGGATTATCAAACAGACGCGTTGATTGCATGCATTCGCGATTTTGCCAGTCGTTATGATGTGCAGGTGTATCTCGAACCAGGCGAGGCCGTGGCAATCGGCACCGGAGTACTCGTGAGCGAAGTGCTAGATCTTGGATGGAATGGGCTGGACCAAGCCATGCTGGATACCTCAGCCACTTGTCACATGCCAGACCTGCTGGAGATGCCCTACCGCGCCGACATTCTCGGCGCGGCCATGCCAGGAGAATTGGCGCATACCTACCGGCTCGGCGGTCTCACCTGCCTGGCAGGCGACGTTATGGGCGACTACAGTTTTGCGGAGCCCTTACAGGTCGGGCAGCGGCTGGTATTTAGCGATATGGCGCATTACACCATGGTCAAGACCAGCACCTTCAATGGCACCAAATTACCCTCAATTTTGTTGTGGAATTCCAACACCGATGAACTGGAGATCGTGCGGGAATTTGGCTATGCGGATTTCAAAGAACGCCTGTCGTAAGAAACGGCCATGGCATTGCAATAGCCAGCGGGGTAGGGCCTCTACACGGCGATCATTGCCGGTGCGAGCCTGATTGTGGCACTGGTGATTCCGGGCATCATGTTGTATTGGCCAAAGCTCAGGACACCAATTCCGCAACACCGGACGAAGCCATTCATCAGTTCAATTGAATCAAAAGCCATTATGAAAATTTCAGACGCAAAGACAGTGCTACACAACGACGGATTCGATCTAATAGAAATCAGAAGAAACCCGAGTGACATAGAGGAATACATTGTCCTGTTGTACACGCACGAAGCAAAATCTTTTATGCTCGCGTATGAAAACGATACTGTGCTCTCATCAACTGATTTGGGACATATTGTTCTGCTGTTGAAAGAAATAGGGTTCAACAAGGCAAAGATATATTTCTAGTGCTATCGAGCATCGAGCTCTGCGCGCAGAATCCGGAGCGAAATACACCTACTTTATATAAGGATAGAAAAAGTCGCTAACATTACCGACGTTGTTTAGGATACTGTTGCCTCACGCCTTCCTGGATTCAATGACTATGCAGCGTCCCATCTGGCTTTTATCTCTGGACTCCGACACCTTCCCCGCCGCGCCCATGACCACGGGCGGCCTGAAGGCGTACTATCAGGAACTGGGCAAGAATCCGGATGATGTGGATATCCAGCTGGTGCACTTCGTCAATCATCCGGAGAGAATCCCACAATGGCTGGCGCAGTGGCAGCAGGATGAATTACCGCGCGCTCAGACCGCCGTTGCAGAGGGTTTGCTGCCTATCATGGGCTTCTCCGTCTACACCTGGAACGCCGCTGAATTCCTCGACCTGATGCGGCAGGTTAAAGACCTGTGCCCACAACTATTAATAGTCGTGGGCGGTCCGCATGTACAAAAAGCCGCCGATTACCTGTTTTCCGAAGCAGTGGATATCGTCGTGTTAGGCGAAGGCGAAGCAACCTTTACTGATTTCCTGGATGCCGCCGGCCCCCCGGAATGGCACGCCGTAGCGGGGCTCGCCTTTATCGAAAACGGCGAAATGATCACTACCGCCGAGCGCCCCCGTTTTCGCAACCTGAATCTGCTGCCGTCACCGCTGAATGTCATTAGCCTGCTGGATAGCGAAGGCAAACCCTATGATTGTATCGCGTATGAAACGAGCCGCGGTTGCCCTTACAAGTGCGCTTTTTGCGAGTGGGGGACTGGCGCCATCGGCACCAAGATGCTGTCGTTCTCCGTGGACAGAATTCGTCACGACTGGAACTTCATCGTGGACGCGGGCATCAAGAATATCTGGCTCACCGATTCCAACTTTGGCGCTCTGAAGGAAGATGTAGAAAAGGCCAAGGTGCTATGTGAAATCAAGCAACGCACCGGTCTGCCCAACACCTTCGCCACATCCTGGTCCAAAAAGCACGGCCCGCGCTCGCAGGAAATCGTGCTGCTGCTGCATGAAAACAATCTGCTGCCGCACTACCACCTCGCTCTGCAAACCCTCACTCCGCTGGCGTTGGAACTATGTCACCGAACCAACATGGACGCGAACAAGTACGAGCCCATCGCCCGCGAGATGGCCAAGGCCAGAGTGCCCATCGCCTGCGAACTGATCTGGGGGCTGGTCGGTGATAATCTCGCCAGCTTTGAAACAAACCTCGACCGGCTGTTCGCCGTATTCCCCACCATCAATATTTTTGGATACACCCTGCTGCCCGGCACCGAATTTTACGACAAGCGCGAGGAGTACAAGATAGAAACCCTCCCCGTTGCCGGTTATGGCAAAGCCAAGGGCGAATACGTAGTGGGTTGCATGACTTTCCCCATTGCTGAAGGCCTGGAAGGCTACTTCCTGATCACTGCACACCTGTTGATGAGTCGCGGCTATATGATGCCGCTGACGCTGCGCTATCTCGCCCTTGATGAGTCTGTTCCGGTAGCCGGCATGATGCGCGCGATCCTGTACGCCTTGTGTGTTGAGTTCAGTGAAGAGATTCCCGGCCTGAACGCCGCTGAAAAAATGGGCGTGTACGAATTCCGCGAGGAGCTGTTTGTAACCTCCTACACCTACCCCGAGCGCACCTATGCCTGCGTCAAACAAGTGGCGCTGCAATGGGTTGACGACCACATGGACAACGAGCTGGATGCCGCCGGGTTGAAACACCGCGTCGTGCAGTTGCTGGAGCTGGACCAGGCGTTTGCGCCGCACGTCGGTGCGACCCGCGAAGTGATTGGTCACTTTGATTTCGATGCGAATGCCGTGATGGATACTCTTGAGGGCATGGAAATGCCTTCAGTATCAATGTTTTCACACCAACCCACGGAGCTCGGTATCTTTATCCCCGGCGGCGTCGGCGACATCATCAAGGACCCGGATGGCGGCGTGTGGGTTCACGCCGAAAGAAGCAGCAGCAAGGCGGAGCATGCAGCAAAACTGCAACCGATAACCGTACAGGCACTAGCGGTGTCTGCCTGAACAAGAATTCGCATGGCGGATACAACGCTATAGATTCTCCCCGATACAGCTGTGACAGCGCAGTGGACAATCGCTGACACAGCGCTAGAGGCCCTATGGCGACCCAATTCAGCGTGGGATTCTGGCGTCCCGGTATAACTGCCCCGGCGTCTGTTCTCTTTGGGGGGGGGAATACCGGCCACTTCGCAGGGCACTCATTTGAGCCTGCTCACGATCACGGCTGTAAGGTCACCCCTATCTCAGCCCTCCGGCAGGCCAAGAATATCCAACGCCAACGCCTCGGCCACCTTAATTCCGTCAATCCCCGCCGACAATATGCCACCCGCATAACCCGCTCCTTCTCCCGCCGGATACAAGCCCCGTGTGTTCACACTCTGAAAATCTCCTCCGCGACGGATACAAATCGGTGAAGAACTTCGGGTTTCGATGCCAGTCAGCACTGCATCGTCCATCGCAAATCCCTTGATCTGCTTGTCGAAGGCGAGTAGCGCTTCGCGGATGGCGGCAATGGCAAAATCCGGCAGCGCGTCGGATAAATCTGTCAACGTGATACCAGGTTGATAGGATGGCACCACAGCGCCCAATGCGGTCGAGGGTTTGTCCTTTAGAAAGTCACCGACCAGTTGCGCTGGGGCGTTGTAATTCTCACCGCCCATGCGGTAGGCCAGTGACTCCAGCTCGCGCTGTAAATCAATACCCGCCAGCGCATGTCCCGGATAATCTTCCTCAGGGTTGATGCCAACGACGATGGCCGAGTTGGCGTTGCGCTCATTACGCGAATACTGTGACATGCCGTTGGTCACCACGCGCCCCTCTTCCGAAGTTGCCGCCACCACAGTGCCGCCGGGACACATGCAAAAACTGTAGACGCTGCGGCCACTCTTGCAGTGGTGAACCAGCTTGTAATCCGCCGCGCCCAGCAGCGGGTGACCGGCGTTATCGCCGAAACGGGCCTCGTCGATAACCGACTGCGGGTGCTCGATACGAAAGCCAATGGAGAACGGTTTGGGTTCGATGAAAACGCCGGCATCCAGCACCATTTGAAACGTATCGCGTGCGCTGTGGCCGATCGCCAGCACGATGTGCTTACTCTCTATCGTTTCGCCGTCGCTGGTAATAAGACCTCTTACCTGTCCGTCGCCCTCGCCGTCAATGTCGCGTAACAGGGCCTCCACCTTCTGCCCGAAGCGTATCTCGCCGCCGAGTCGAATAATCTCGGCACGCATTTTTTCCACCATCGTCACCAGCTTGAAGGTGCCGATATGCGGTTTGCTCACGTAGAGGATTTCTTCCGGCGCACCGGCTGCGACGAACTCGTTCATCACCTTGCGGCCCAGGTGTCGCTTATCCTTCACCTGGCTATACAGTTTGCCATCCGAGAAGGTGCCCGCGCCACCCTCGCCGTATTGCACATTCGATTCCGTGTTCAAACTCCGCTTGCGCCAAAAGCCCCAGGTGTCCTGCGTGCGCTGGCGCACGGCTTGCCCGCGTTCCAGCACCAGCGGTTTGAGGCCCATTTGTGCCAGCAACAAGGCCGCCAAAATGCCGCAGGGGCCAAAGCCGATCACAATGGGCCGCTGTTGCGCGGGCGCGGGGAAATCTGCAGCAGCGTGAGTAACGAAATGGTAGCTGGTGTCGGGGCTTGGCCCCACGCGGGGGCTGTGCGTAAATTGTTCGAGCAACTGCTGCTCTAGGCCCGCTGCCACCTCCACATCCAACTGGTAGATCAGTTGAATCTGGCTTTTATGCCGCGCATCGTAACTGCGCTTGAACACACTGAAACTCAGTAAGGCGTTAGCCTCAATACCGAGGCGCTCTGCTATCGCAGCGGTAAGGGCATCTGCCTCATGATCAAGCGGCAGCTTGATTTCGTTGAGTCTTAGCACGATCGAAACTGCATTGGGCGATCAGAAACCACCCATATCATTCAGCGCCTTTACAGTCGCAACCGTATCGCCGATATCGACAAAATCAACTGTGACAAAATTTGCCATCGTGGCGTGGAACGCCTCGCATTCGTTGATGCGATCGAGAAGCAACGGATTGAAGTTTATCTGCTCAGCCAGTTCCGGTGCACCGAAGATTTCCGTCAGGAAGTGATTAAATATAAACAAATCGTTGGATTGAGCACCGCGATTGCGGACACAGGAAAAATCACCGGGCGCCTGAGCAGAAAAACGGGTTTCAAAGGCGAGACTCCAGACATTCATCAGCCAGGGATACAGTGGATCCGCGCTTTCATCCTGCAGCACTATGAGGCGAGTGCCGTCGTCTATCATCTGGCCGAGTGTCGGCCAGACTTCGCCCGTATGCACATAGGTGTAGCGCGTCAGATCAGCTTCATCAAACGCTTTGGCCGTAAGCTCGTGACTGAGATAGGACTCGATGATCAGGGTAACGACCTCCCCCGGGTACTCATCGAGAAACTCGCGGATTTCTGTTAGCCCCTCCGCCAGTGGTTGTTTGCCAAGAGCACACAGCGCATGGCACAGAAAGCTGGCATCGGGATCTTCATCAGGTGCCTGCACCAAATCGAACTGATTCCTGCCGCCGGCCCGATAAAGATCCAGCATAAGCCCGTGCACACCCGCTCGCAATTGTGCCGGCACGTCAAGATTCTGGTTTGGTTCGATCCACTCATCCGCCGAACTCGACATGGCGTTATGCGTGGTGACATAGCGCACCTGGTCGTAAGCGCGATCACAGAGGGCCTGTGAGCCATTGCAGCCATTAATCGTGATTGTCTCGTTCTTTTCCACGGCGGCGTCATCATTATCGGCGATCACCAACATCTCGTAATCACCCGGCGGGAAACTGGAAATGTCGATGGTGAAGGTGAAAGGCGCCGCAGTATCGGTCTCAACCCATTCGCCACTAATACCCTGAGGATAGAGGCGCACTCGCGTTGGCGTGAGATTAGAAACCGCCACCTCCAGAGTAATAGTCTTCATGACTGCCGACCAATCCGTGGTGGTAGTACTTATTGTTGCCGGTATGATCGGTGCGGGAGCCGGCTGCTGAACGATGGGGGTAGCCGCTCCCGAATCGTCTGAGCCAGAATTGGAACCACCACAGCCGATGATGAATGCGCACGGCAGCAGCAACCCAATAAGAGTCCAACGCTTTATACTTTTTTTTATACTTTGCTTCATCCTGACCTCGACCCGCCGGTTTAATTGTTAGCGCTAAAGCGCACATATTACCTGAATAAGTTGCTAATGATCACGGCAATCACTAACGCTGATATTGCCTGGTGCAGCATACAGCAACTACACAACCTGCCCCGCGCTGAATGCCGAGGACCAGGCCCACTGGAAATTATAGCCGCCCAGATGACCGCTCACATCCAATACTTCACCGATGAAATAGAGGCCAGGTTGTGCAGTGGCTTCCATGGTCTTTGAGCTGATTACCGCGGTATCCACGCCGCCAAGAGTGACTTCAGCGGTACGGTATCCCTCCGTTGCGGACGGCTTGAGCCTCCACTGACTGAGAGTGCCTGCCAACTCGCGCAACCGCTGGTCGCTGTAGTCCGCGAGCTTGCGCTCGGCATCCTGTGACCACCACAGGGCTTGCAACTCTGCCACCAATGCCTTCGGTAACTTCTGCTGTAACAGGGTACGCAGCAGTATACTGCCCTGCGCGCGCTTGCTCTGTAGCAGCCAGTCGTCACAATCCAGTGCGGGCAATAGGTTTACGGCCACCGCGTCACCAGGATACCAATAGTTAGAGATTTGCAGAATCACCGGGCCACTGATGCCCCGATGGGTGAACAGCAGATTCTCGGTAAAGGTGTGTCCGTTACAGCTGACTTCCACTTCCAATGCTATACCCGACAGGCGCTCACAGAGTGCCTTCATTGCGTCGCTGAACATGAAGGGCACCAGCCCCGCGCGGCGCGCTGTCAATGGCAGTGCAAATTGGTCTGCGATCCCGTAGCCCAGGCCGCTGCCCCCGAGGGTGGGAATAGACAGTGCGCCGGTGGCAATCACCAGAGATTGGCAGGCAACATTCCGCGAAGCTTTGCTGTCGGCTTTGTTGTCGGCTTTGCTGCTGGCTTTACTCTCAGTGCACTCCAACATATACCGGTCATGGTGTTGTGGCTTCGCGGCAGCCGCCGTAATCGCCTGTACACCTCGCACTTCACAACGCGTAGCGATAGTAACGCCCACCTTGTCGCACTCCGCCACCAACATCGCCAGGATGTCTGCTGCGGAGCCCTTGCAAAACAGTTGCCCGTGCTTGCGCTCCTCGTAGGGAATCCCGTAACGCTCAACCAGCGCGATAAAGTCCCACTGCGTATACCGACTGAGCGCAGCCTTGCTGAAATGTGGATTCGCGGATATGAAGTTGTGCGGCTCCACGAAGTAGTTCGTAAAGTTACAGCGCCCGCCACCGGACATCAGTATCTTTTTACCTACCTTATTGGCTTTTTCCAATAGCAGCACGCGGCGGCCCCGCGCGCCGGCAACTGCGGCGCAGAACAGGCCCGCTGCACCCGCCCCTAGGACAATGACATCATACTGTGTGCGCTCAATCGACAAGCGTGTGACACCTCGGGTTAAAACGGCATTGAAAGCACAAAATCCTGTCTCTAACGGCCATCAGTACAGGCATGAATTTTTCTATGATAGCCTCGCAGACCGCCTGCTCAACAGGCAAGTTATTGTAAACCGACGCCAGAGGATAATTTCTAATGAATACATGGATCATAGACGGTGTCGGTATGCTGGGCATGGTGATGGTTGTACTGGCCTATTATCTACTACAGTTAGAGCGTGTTGATCCGAAGAGCCTGAGCTACAACCTGATCAACCTTATCGGCGCCATATTGCTATTGATAAGCTTGTGGTTCCATTTCAATCTGGCAAGTTTTGTCATCGAGATTTTCTGGATCGCTGCATCGCTAATCGGGCTCTGGAAATACTGGCGCCGACAAAACTCTGAGGATCAGTCCTCCAGCTGATAGCAGGGCTGATAGTCATCCGGCTGCGCTACCAGCTTCATGCGTTTCTGACGCACCAACATCTGCAGCAGCCGGTCCATACTGGCCAGAAACGTGCCATCACCCGATAATTTGTAGGGGCCGTGCAAGCGTACTTGCTCAATACCGAACGATTTCACGTTACCCGCCACAAGGCCGGAAAAAATACAGCGCAAATTGCTGGCAAGCTTATATTTGGGCAGATCGGCATACAGTGGCAGCGCCTTCATCGCTTCATGCGTGGGCACGAAAGGTTCCTGCAGGTCAGCGGGGATTTGCAGTTCCCAATTAAAGTAATAGGACTGCCCGGCGCTGCGGCGGCGCGCGTGTACCTCTTCGGTAGCCACCCTGATCGCCAGGCCCACTTCGGTCGGCGCACCGATGATAATACGGTAGTGCTGTTTTATTCCCTCGCCCAGACAGTCCACCAAAAAAAGCTCCAGTTCATCAAAATACTCGCGGCAAGACTCTGACCCGGCCAGGACCAGCGGAATGGCCTCTTTGTTGTCGGGATGCAGCAACAGGCTCAGCAGATAGAGAATCTCTTCAACCGTGCCCACACCACCGGGAAAAACAATGATCGTATGGGCGAGCCGGACGAAGGCCTCCAGACGTTTCTCAATATCAGGCATGATGACCAGTTCGTTGACGATGGCGTTCGGCGATTCTGAGGCGATAATGCCCGGCTCACTGATGCCAATATAACGGCCATCCTTGATCTGTTGCTTGGCATGGCCCACTGCCGCACCCTTCATCGGGCCCTTCATTGCACCAATCCCGCAGCCGGTCACAATGTCCAGGCCGCGCAGACCCAGCTCATAGCCAACCTGCTTGGCGTAGTCATACTCCTCGCGTGGGATTGAGTGACCACCCCAGCAGACCACTATTCTGGGTGGCTGGTCGGGCCGCACAACACCCGCATTGCGCAGAATTCGAAACACCGTATTGGTGATTTGCGCCGATGTTGGCGGCTGGGTCTGGGGCGAGGTGATCTTGAAATCGGTATAGACAATATCGCGCAGCGCCGAGAACAGATGTTCCTGAATACCGCGAATCATCTTGCCATCGACAAAGGACTGCGGCGGCGCATTAAACAATTCAAGCCTGAGACCGCGTGGTTGTGGGATCAGGCGAATATCAAAATCAGAGTAATCGGCACAAATTTCTGCGGCGTCATCTCTCTGGCTGTCGGTGTTCAGAATCGCCAGCGCGCAGTGTCGAAATAATGCAAACAAATCACCGCCGCTACTCGTTAGACCCTCTATATCAGCCTTGGAAAGGAGATTCAGTGATTTGAGCGGATTGACAACCGCATGGGCTATTTTTTCCATAGACAGTAGCGGTCACTCAGCGGCGAAAAAATAGTAATTGGAGACGCCTAACTCTCGCAGAAGGCCTGCATTTTCTTATACGCTATGCTGGTTTCCATTTCAGTTTTCGCGTTCAGCAATTCGCGTTTCACGTCCTGGCATTCCTGAGACTCCTTCACATTTGCCGCATTCATCGCCGGATAAGCCGGATGAGATGCCGGAGTGGTGCACATCACCGACGACACGCGGCGGATATTCGCGTGCTGACCCTGCTCGATAGAGACGCAATCACCGAGCACGATACTCTGGTTTTCAGTCACTATATCGATAGTGTTGTTGTTCACCAGACGCACAGTAAACTTCTCGCCTGTGCCCGCCGTCTCTTTGGCAACGATGGCCCCGAGCCCGGCACCCACCGCAGCAACCCCCACTTGCGAAGCGCCCGAGCGCCCCGATGCTGCCAGCAGACCCAGGGCACCACCAATAAGCGAGCCTGCGCCATAGGCGGGCGCCATTGCAACCTGTTGAATATTCTCAACCGTACCGTACTGCACTGAGATAATTTCATTGCGTGTTGAGCCGGTCATGGGATCGGTACTGGCACAACCCACAAGGGTAACTGCCAGCATGGCAGACACTGCAGAAAGTAGGCGAGTCGTCATAGTCTTTACGTCCTGATTTGTATTAGGTTCATGGTGCCAGGTTCATGGTCTGGCCTTCGCGTCACACAGTATGGCAAAACTTTCGGATCGGGTCACGCGGCTTGCGAGCAATGAAATTTGTCGGGATCGCCAGCCACCGTGATCCGGCTCAGCACTCTATCGTAGCCGTCATAACCGCCGTAAGCGCGGTGCAATACACTGCGGTTATCCCAGATGATGAACATGTTTTCCTGCCACGTATGGGTATATTGAAAAGCGTCGCGCGTCTGCCATTCGTGCAGTTCCAGCAGCAAGTTCAGGGCCTCGTCGTCTGACATACCCTCTACACCCATGATGTAACCGAGGCAGCCGAGCAGGGTGTCCCGGCCGCTTTCAGGGTGCTGCAAGATAAAAGGGTGGGGGCACACATCCCTGGCCTCCTCGGAAAAGCGAATCGCCATACTGCGCCCGGCCGCCCTGTCCTTTTCGCCGTACATGCCATCGGGGGCATAGGCTGCGCCCGCTGAATGCAGCGCGATTCTGCCCTCTATACTGGCGCGCAACGCGGCGGGCATCTCCGCCAGCGCTTTTTGCTGATTGATAAAGCCGGTCTCGCCACCAACAGGCGGTATCACCAGACTGTACAAACAGGTACCGATGGGTGGCTCCGCCAGGAAGCTCCAATCCGAATGCCAATTCTCCGCAAACAACGGTGCTTTTTCATTAGCCTTGCGAGTGAGCGCGACCACATGCTCACTGCCAACCATCGGCATGAAGAAGGGTTCGCTGCCAAACACCCCGAAACTCTGCACAAACCGCTCCAAATCCTCATTTGAAAGCGTCTGATCGGGAAACGCGAGCACGTGGTGCTCCAGCCAGGCGGTGCGTATCGCGCGGATGCTAGCCGCCTCCAGAGGCTGCGACAAATCAACGCCGCTAACAGCGGCGCCACAGGCCTGGCCTGAGGGAGTGACTTTGATCATGGAGTGCCTCCGGTGCTCTGTAGAATAGTGATTACAGCCCTGTCGAGTGCTATGCATTCACTATTTTTTGATTATTTATACGCCATTTATTACGTGTTCATGCAAGTGTGACTGAATATACGCCACTTAAAGCGCTTTATATGAGAAAAGTTCGTCACATACCGCCGCTATCTAACCCTGCGATACAATCACAGCGCTAGGCTGTAACTTGCCCGCGCTGGCATGCAATAATCGGCGCCGAGCCAACGAATTGAATAAAGGGACAACACAATATGATCGCATGGACAGAACAGCAGCAGATGATCAGGGGCATGGTGCGCGATTTTGTGGAAAAGGAAGTCGTGCCGCACATTGATGACCTTGAGTACAACGGACTGCCACCCTACGACATACTGCGCAAGCTATTCAAAACCTTCGGCATGGATGAGCTGGCCCGCGCCAACTTCGATAAACAAATCGCCAGAGAAGAGGCCATCGCCAATGGCGAGCATGTCGAAAAGCCTGCAAAAGTTGAGACACGCCCTGGACCAGTATCCGAAGAAGCCTTGGATGCAGTTGCCATGAGCATAGTCCCCATTATTGAGATCAGCCGCCACTGCACCGGCCTGATTACTGCAATGGGCGTATCGGTGGGACTCACCGCCGGCGCCATTATGTCCAAAGGTAGCCTCGCACAGAAAAAAAAATACGCATGCGACCTCATGACGCTCAAAAAAGTTGGCGCATGGGCCATCACTGAGCCCAATTCTGGCTCCGACGCCTTCGGCGCAATGACATCCACCGCCAAGCGTGACGGCGCAGGTGGCTACATCCTCAACGGCAATAAAACCTTTATTACCAATGGCCCCCACGCTGATACCATCGTGTTTATCTGCCGCCTCAACGAGCCGGGTGTTGAACACAAGGACAGAAAGATCGTCTCCTTCATTCTCGACTCCGGCATGCCCGGACTGGAACAGAGCCCGGCCTTCAAGAAAATGGGTATTGGCTCATCCCCCACCGGAGAGCTTTTCCTCTCCGACGTGAAGGCGGGGCCAGAACGGCTGATGGGAGAATCTGAGGATGGCTACGGCCGCTCGGGCGCCAAATCTACTTTCAGCGCCGAACGCTCCGGCGTCGCCGCAATGGCGCTCGGTCTGGTGGAGCGCTCTCTCGAAATGTCACTGGAGTACGCCAAAACACGCGTACAGTTCGATCAGCCCATCGGCAACTACCAGCTCATTCAGTTGAAGCTGGCGAAGATGGAAGTGGCGCGACTGAACCTGGAGAATCTGGTGTTCCGCTTCATCGAAACACGCGCCGCGGGCAAAGACCTCACTATGGCCGAAGCATCCGCCATGAAGTTGTATGCCGCGCAGGCCGCCATGGAAGTCACCACCGAGGTCGTGCAAATCTTCGGCGGCGCCGGCTACATGCGGGCGACACGTGTGGAACAGTTGATGCGCGACGCGAAGATCCTGCAGATCTACGCCGGCACCGACGAAATGCAGGTGGTGGCCGTTGCGAGGGATCTTCTGAGCAGGGCTTAACCGACCCTATCCGGGCGACCCTATCCGGGCGACCCTATCCGGGCG
>JBDNIE010000208.1:0-2856 GCA_041688425.1 Halioglobus sp.
ACGAGTGCCGGCAGATGCTGTACACCGCGTATCAATACCCGGGGCCAGCTGCCATACGCTACCCAAGGGGAACAGGACCGGGCGCATTGATTGAGGACGCCATGACAGAGCTGGACATTGGCAAAGCGGTGCAAGTGCGCAATGGCAAAGAAGTCGCAATACTTAACTTCGGTGCCCTGCTGTCACAAGCGCTCGCAGCTGCCGACCAACTCAATGCCACGGTGGTCGATATGCGCTGGGTGAAACCAATGGATGAACAAATGCTACTGGCAATTGCGCAGCAGCACTCGATCATCGTGACTCTGGAAGAAAACGCGGTAGCCGGTGGCGCGGGCTCAGCTGTGAATGAGTTTATGGCTGCGCAGGGTCTCTCGCCGACGATCCTGAATCTGGGTATACCTGATACCTATGTCGAGCATGGCAGCCATGCCGAGCAATTGGCCTGGGCGGGGCTGGATGCTGAGAGCATCGAAAAGCGCATCGAAAACGCGCTCCACGCAAAACAGGCTCCACTATTGTCCGCCCTGAATACACGCGAAAAGCTGGAGTTGCCGCGTTGATAACGATCAGTGAAATCCTTATCGAAGCTAACAACCGGGATCTCACACAAACATGACTCGACAGTACCAGTACAACTACTCCGATCTGCGGCCCTCAGTTTTTAATGCTGGACAGCGCGAGAGGAAAGCCCGCACTGTTGTGAAAGTGTGCCAAGACTTCTTAAAAAGCGATAATCTGTCGCATCTCAACTTGCTTGACGTGGGCAGTTCCAGCGGCATCATCGATAATTACCTCGCTGATTTTTTCAAAAGTGTATCGGGTATAGACATTGATGAAGCCGCGATGACCCATGCCCAAGGAAAATTCAAGAAACCAAACTTACATTTCTCACATGGCGACGCGATGCATTTGGCACATACCGATAGCAGCATTGACGTAGTGATTTGCTCTCATGTCTACGAACACGTCCCCGATGCATCCAGAATGTTCGACGAGATTCTGCGGGTGTTAAAACCCGGCGGCTTCTGCTATTTTTCTGGCAACAATCGTATCATGTTCATTGAGCCGCACTACCGCCTACCTTTTCTGTCACTACTGCCGCGCTCTCTGTCGCATCGCTACATGCGCCTTATGGGCAAAGGCGATTTCTATCACGAGAAACACGCTAGCTATTCGGCACTGAAAGCCCTCTGCTGCAGGTTTCAATTGATCGACTACTCCGCAAAGATCATTGCTGATCCGGAAAAGTTCGATGTTAGTTACATGCTGCGAAAGCGCTCACTAAAGCATCGAGCAGCCAAACTAATCGCCACTCATCTGAAATGGGCTACTCCCCACATCTGGATTCTGCAAAAGTCTTCGCCAAATCTGAAGCAATAGCTCGGTGCATTCACCGCATAACAACTATCGCGTACTGCTCATCACCCGCAACCTGCCTCCATTGGTTGGCGGCATGGAGCGAATGATGCAACAATTGGCTCTGGGCATAAGCCAGTATGCTGACCTGACGGTGATCGGGCCAAGGGGATGTAAAGAGCACCTTCCTCGCGAATTGACCGTCTATGAAACCTCTTCGCGTTTGGGCCCGTTTCTGCTGTTTTCCACTGTGCTGGCAATGCGCGCCTGCCGCAAAGCGAAATATGACGTGATCATAGGCGGGAGTGGACTGATAGGGCCCACGCTCCGTATCCTGGCGGTACTTTTTCACAGCAGAACATTGGTATACCTCCACGGACTGGACCTGGTAGTAAATAGCGTGCTCTACCAGAAGCTTTTTATCCCGTGTTTGCACCGCGTAGACAGTGTAGCGGTCAACAGCAAAAATACCCGGGATATTGCCGTCAGCAAGAGCATTGATGAAGCTCGGATTGTCATAGTCCATCCGGGCACTGCACTGCCGGCCCCCGTGGATCACGCGAGTCGCCTGGACTTTCGCCAACGCCACTCTATTCCCTTTGCGCGATACATGTTGTTCACTGGCCGCATGACGAAACGTAAGGGCCTGTCGGCGTTCCTGCGTCATACCCTGCCGATTATCCTGGAAAATGAACAGGCAGTTGGCCTGGTCGTGGTGGGGCAGGAGCCGAAAGATAGCCTTAATCAGCTGGGAGAGCAGGCGGAAATTCATAAGCAGCTATCTACTGCATTTGTGCGAGACTCAGTGGTCTTCCTGGGCAAATTAACTCAATCAGATTTAGAGATTTGCTATGCGGAAGCGGCGCTCCAGATCTTTCCGTTAATTCAGGTACCTGGCGATGTTGAGGGATTTGGCATGGTCGCGATAGAAGCGGCGGCTTGCGGCACGCCCACGGTGGCCTTTGAACTAGGTGGCGTAGGCGATGCTATGACCTCAGAATGCGGATACCTTGTAATGCCCGGCGACTTCCAAACATTTGCAGACCATGTCGTGAGTATACTTCGACATTGCGAACCCAATGCGGAGCAATGTACGGCGCATGCGAGGGGGTTTAGCTGGGATATCTATAATGACAAAATGAAACAACTGATCGATGGCTTAGTGGAGTCCTAAACTCAGGAGTAGTGACCTGAATGCGCGCGGACCGGCTTCGTAAGCGTCCCATAGCTAGAGAAACGAGTCGAATAAGAGAGATTTTCGCGCAGTGAAGATAAACAAACGCAACCCATATCACTGGATGTTAATCGCAGAGCAAGCGCTTTATACAATAATTGCGATCGTGGCGCGATACCTATCGCGAAAACGAAAGAAACCTGTGATTGTGATGTATGGGCACCAGTTATCCGGCAACCTCAAAGCGCTGTACATGGAGTGGCAGCGCGGTCATCAAGATAGATTCGATTGCTATTTCCTCTCTCTGGACCCCGTATATAGCCAGC
>JBDNIE010000209.1:0-2833 GCA_041688425.1 Halioglobus sp.
CGCCGCAGAGTACGCTGGCAGGTCTCAGTAGCAAGTATTTTTGCTGCCACCGGTGAAAGGGTGCGCATCTGCCGCCGCCAAGCGCAAAAGAAGCGCATGCGATCTGTCTTCCCAAGGTCAGAAGGCGGCAATAGGTTCAACTGCAATAGGTCTCGTAGCAGCAGCTTCCCCGGCATTGGGTTTCTGCGTGTATTGTGTTCATTATTGAGCAGGGTGAACCGAAACCGGTCCTGCAATTGAGCCGCAAGGATATTACTGGGGCTCAAATCGCCATGAACGAAACCGGTGGCATGCACGCGACCGATAAATGTACCCAGTTCCGAGAGCAGTTGCCGCCGCAGCAACAACTGTTCTTTACATCTCTCCGGCAGTGTCCTGCTGAGCCAATGATCGATACCGTCTCCGGGGTCTGCGACGGTGAAGAGATACTCCCGACGGCCTGGAAGTTGCCCCCAGAATACATTATGTGGTGCGTCGATTCCTACCTGCAGCAGCGCGTCCGCGTTAATGCGGGCGCGGGTAGCCCGGCTGCCTTTGACCTGGGCCTTCAGCACTGTTGCCGGGCTGCGCGCTCGATACTCTTTGTAATAAATCTGTTGCTTACGATTCACCGCGACGCGGCTGAACGCAGAGCTGCTTACCCGGTCCCAGTTGTCGGGCAGGTAATCCTCCGCCAGTTGCCTGGCCCACTCGCGTAATGTCTCGGTTTCAGCGCTGATCGCTGCACACCTCCCCCTAGTCGAATCGCGTTATTCTACGCCGCAACGTGAAGTCAGTCTCCAATTTCGCACTCTCCCCAGTGGCACAGTGGTCACGGGTGAGACGCGAGGTTATCATGACCCGCTGATGACGCTGCGGGATTCGATGTGAACGTACGCATAAGGAAGGTGCTGATTTGAAACACAAGGTATTGGTGCTTGGCGCCGGAGGTCAGCTCGGACAAGAGCTGCAACGCACTGTTGCGGCTGATCTGGAGTGTGTGCCCATGACGCGGGCGCAACTTGATATTGCTGATGCCAGTACTGTCGCCGAATATTGCGCCGATGTTAAACCGCAGCTGGTAGTCAACGCGGCAGCCTACACCGCGGTTGATAAAGCTGAGTCCGAACATGACGCCGCTCACCGCGGCAATGCGCAGGGCCCCGGCGTGCTGGCGACAGTCTGTGCAGAGCAAGGCATACGTCTCATCCATATATCGACCGACTTCGTGTTTGACGGGGCCGCCTCCCAACCCTACCGCCCGGAGGCTGCTACAGCGCCACTGGGCGAATATGGCCGCAGCAAGCGCGCGGGTGAGGTTGATGTGCAAAAAGCCCTGCCCGACGCGCTTATTCTGCGCACTGGCTGGGTGTATTCGAGCTTTGGCGGCAACTTCGTGAAGACGATGTTGCGCCTGATGAACGAGCGCGAGGAGGTGTCGGTAGTGGCTGATCAGGTTGGGACGCCGACCTGGGCTCATGGTTTGGCCGAGGCGGTATGGGCGGCCGCAGAGCGCCCTCAGCTACGCGGTTTCTATCACTGGAGCGATGCTGGCGTTTGCAGTTGGTATGACTTGGCCGTCGCTATCTCGGAGGAAGCGCTGGCGCTCGGCCTGCTTTCCAAGCCGGTGAAGGTTCGGCCCATTCCTGCCGCAGACTACCCTACGCCGGCGCAGCGCCCGGCTTACAGTGTATTGGACAAGACGAGCAGTTGGCGCGACTTTGCCTTGGAAGGCGTCCATTGGCGCCGGCAGTTGCGTGCGATGCTCGCCGATTATAAGGAGCTGGCGGATGCCTAAATCTCTTTTGGTAACTGGCGGCGCCGGTTTTATTGGTGCCAATTTTATTCACTATTGGATGCTGCATCACCCTGAGGATAAAGTGCTCGCCTATGATGCGCTGACGTACGCCGGCAACCTCGAGAACCTCGCCGCGCTGCGCGATAACAAGCGATTCAGTTTTGTCCATGCTGACATCTGTAGCTACGATCAGGTGTTGCACGCGCTACGCGAGCATGCCATTGATACTGTGGTGCACTTTGCCGCCGAAAGCCACGTCGACCGCTCGATCACCGGCCCGGATGCCTTCGTCGATACCAATATTGTAGGCACACACACTCTGCTGAAGGCGGCGCGCGAAGTCTGGTTGTCGGGCGGTCAGGCACAGGAGCACCGCTTCCACCATGTATCCACCGATGAGGTCTACGGCTCCCTCGCTATGGATGCGCCCGGTTTTCACGAGGAGCAAAAGTACGAACCCAACTCACCTTATTCCGCCAGTAAAGCGGCTTCGGATCACTTGGTGCGGGCTTACCACCACACCTATGGCCTGCAGGTCACTACCAGCAACTGCTCCAACAATTACGGCCCTTATCACTTCCCGGAGAAGTTGATACCGCTCTGCCTCACCAATATTCTACGGGGGCGCCCCCTGCCGGTGTACGGTGATGGCAGCAATATTCGTGACTGGTTGTACGTGGAAGATCATTGTCGGGGCATAGAGTTGGTATTACAGAAAGGCAAAGTGGGGGAGACGTACAATATCGGCGGTAATAACGAGTGGAACAACCTCGATATCGTACACCTGCTATGCGACCAAATGGATGCGCGTTTTGCCGCAGACCCCTCGCTGGGAAACCGTTTTCCCGATGCGCCGGGCAGCGCGGGGCGCAGTGCTCGCGAGCTAATTACGTTTGTCGAGGATCGTGCGGGACATGACTGGCGCTATGCCATCGATGCCGCCAGGATCATGGGCGAATTAGGGTATCGGCCCCGTGAGAGTTTTGAAACCGGCCTGCAGCGTACTTTGGATTGGTACCTGGACAACGAGGATTGGTGGCGCCCACTGTTGCTTGC
>JBDNIE010000210.1:0-2094 GCA_041688425.1 Halioglobus sp.
GACAGCGGATCCGTCACTAACTTGAGCAATCCGTTGGGCGAGTACCTCGTCGCTACCGTGTTGCTGTAGTGATCTTTGCGGCTGGCGACATGATTTCGAGCAGTGTAAGTAAGAAAAAATATATCTGTCCCGGTTATTTTTTAGTCCTAGTCAGCTTCTTCTCCGTTGAGTCTGCTCTCGTTTCCAAGAGGCTAGCAAAATGCGCCCTAATTTTCTCATTCCTCCTTATACATCAAAGCACTATTTCACGAACAAGTAATAGATTGAATAAAGTAAAATAATAGCTTGAGATGCAAATGCAAGAGCCAAAAAAGGGAAGGCGTAACTAATGAAACGAAGCCACCTCGGATGCTTATCCGACCATTCAATATACAACTGGCTGTTGGAGTCCTTTGCAATCTTAGACATCTTCAAGCTCTGTGAAGCAAGAAATACAAATATAACGACGCCAGACAGGAGCGCAAGCAATGCAAGAACGGGAATGGGATGCACTAGGCTATGTCTCCGCAATGAGTTAAAAATTCGAAGTATAGGGTGAGGATCACACTTCGAATCGAGATATTCAATATCAAGAACCGTGATTGGTCGAGCCAAATTCATCCTTCATAGCGCGATACCCGCTGATTACATCATAAAAATCTGAGAGAGTATTCATGCCTCCAGCGGCTGCCGCTGCGGCGCGGAAGGAGGTGCCTAGATCTGCCATGGCTCCCAGGCGCGCGCCATCATAACCACCTAGAAGTTCGCCCAACTGCTCGAAAACACCAACATTATTAGTTTCATTGAGCGCATTACGCAAATCGATGCCCGCGTTTGTCATACCAAGTAGCCCGCTTCCTGCCATTAACGCGCGCCCAGAAAATGTAGCGGGTAAGCCGATAACCGTATAAGGTGAGGCTGTCATTCCGAGAACACCACCTCCTGCTACGGATGTTGATATTCCAAAATCGATCAAGGCAAAGCCGAGGTCCCTTACGTTAACTAAGCCACTCGGATCGAACGCACCAATCGGATTCTCCCCCACATACGCATACAAATTCGTCCCATCAATGAACCCTGCCGGATCCTCACTGATAAACCGCCCCACCTCCACATCATAATACCGCGCCCGCATGTACAACAGCGTGTCGCTCTCTGCAAAGATACCCACCTGACCGGCGTACTTGAAGGGCTGCGAGATACCTTGCACTTGGCCCAGCAGCCTGCCATAGGGTGAATAGGCATATTTATTCACGACTGTTCGGCGACAATTGGGATGACCGGACAAGATAGTTGACGTCGAGCACATGAGTATAGCCTAGCCAATTCAGGTATGGAGGAAGCCGAATTGCGCGCACTCTTTACTGACCGCGGCGCGACTGCGAGTGCAAACCTTTATAGTCTAGTAGAAAGCGCAAAAGCGAAGGGCAAGTACCCTACAGTTATTTGAGCTGGTTGTTTGAAAAACTACCTGGTGCCGACATGGACAATGTAGAAAAACTCATGCCATGGAATATGCCTGACTAGCAACGGGGTACTTCACCCGACGCTTACCCTGGCGCCACCCACCAGAGCCCCACCTGGCACGCTGTCGCTTATTGTGGGGAAGGAGTCCGCGTAATCAGCCCGGACGCCGCTGAACATTTGGTCGGCATGGATTCCTGTGGGCTACCGCCTGGAAACGACCACAAAAGATTTGCAAGTGGACGAATGCGAGCTCGATTTCAGCTCGTTCGATGCCAATCGCCTGATTCAATGCACGAAAAGCATCGGGATACTGGGAGAAAAATTTCCCTTATAGGCCTTTTATCTGTCTTATGCTCCGTTAAACTAGTGGGAGTCTTTTCCAATATGAAATGAGCCTGAAACGAAGGAAAGCACAGGAAGCTGTTTCCAATATGAAGTGAGCCTGAAATAGCCCTTGATGTCGTTCATGATCAATGGATGAAAACGATCATGAGCTTAGAACAACTGACCACCCTGGATGCCATCAAACAATTCCTCGACGGCACCCAGTCTGTGGCTTTCAACGTGGCCACTGATAAGCCTGAGCGCTACCGCTGGGTACAGAAGACCCTGGTGAAGCACCGGTATTTGCTGCTTGGCAAAACAGAC
>JBDNIE010000211.1:0-3552 GCA_041688425.1 Halioglobus sp.
AGCGATGCACAAAGCGCCTGCGCTTGGTGCCTGAACCAATCAGGCCCAGCCAACGGAAGTCACCCCAGGACAGCACAGCATGGCAAATGTCTTCATCCAGTTCATGACTGTGGGTCATCACCACGAACACGCTGCTGGTGTCAGCTTCTGATACTGCCGCAACAGGGTCAGATGAAAGCAATGTACAAAACTCAGCTGCTTCAGCGGGAAAGATATTCGCACGCTCATCCACCCAGGTCAGTCGGAATGGCAGAGGGTGCAACAAGCGCGCAACCTCCTGGCCTACATGCCCGGCGCCAAACAGCAGCAAGTCTTGCCGCTCATCCTGAACCAGGTCCAGCCAAAGTATAGGCTGTTGAATTACATCCATGTTTGACCCAGTAATTGCACTGAATATTGAACCGTGCTGATTGGGATAACTGCACGAAAACATTCCAAAACATTGCTTTAGACTTGGGCCAACTATTCAGTGCAAATATCTTCAAAAGTGGGTTAATCGAACGTGCAATTCAACAGTAGAGCCAAACGGCGTAGGAAATGATATCTGCCGGGAATCGGTGGCGTTTATAGGTGTTCATACGCCGATGCTATCAACTTCAGGTAGTTAAGTTGGCGATACCGACGCCTGTACTCCGAGCGCAGGAAACAATCCGGGCATAATCTCCGACGCCAGTTTCGCTGGGAACGCTATTCTCAGTGGCGATTTCGCACTATCGGAGGCTAGGATACCCGTCTCTAAAAGCTCAGATACCACGCGGGTTGCCGTTCGCCGGGATACATGCAGCAGATCCATCAACTCCCCTCTCTTAATTTCCCCTCTGTACAAGACAGCTTCTAACAGCGTAGGAGATTGTTTGGGCAATTTGCCAGCATCGACCTGCGATTTACACCACCCAATAATTCGATCTCGAATTTTATCAGGGCGCATTAGGCCTTCCATAAAATCAACCTGGTCTATACATATTTTGAGAAAATACTGTGTAAATCCCACTAGAGCTGATTCGCTGAGATTACCGCGCCCATCAAGGTTGCCTCGTCTAGACGAGTCGCAATCTTGTAATTTTGCCTTGTAATCTTGTGAAGACCTAGCGAGCCCTCTGGCCACAGACCAAACACCACCGGTGTCCAGCGCATCCTGTAACATTGCATGAGACATCAACCGAGCAACTCGACCGTTGCCATCGATGAACGGGTGAATCCACAATATACGATGATGCGCAGCCGCTAGAGAGACAATTGCGTCCGTATTACCCAGTCTGCTGTAGGACCTCTCGAAGTGCTCGAGAAAGCGCGGGACAGCTGCGGGGCTTATAGCTACGTGGCGCCCAACCTCAACATCCTTCTCGCGCAGCTCACCCGGCACTACACGTATCCGCTCTCCCGTCCGTGGATTTTCCACCCACAAAAGATCGACTGGCAGCAGTTCGCAGAAACGCTTGTGGATATCTCTAAGACCTTCAGCTGCAACAGTCTTCCCTGCTAGCCCACCTTCATCAATCCAACACTGGACTTCAATATAAGCCCTTGCTTCCAGTTGAAGATCACGCTTCTCAGGGTCGTCGCTATAATCATTGCTTAGCGCCCTCTCTATATCTATGGGATGGGTATCATGGCCTTCTATAAGGTTGGTATAATAACAGTTCATAGATCGAACCAGATCAGAAAGGGCCCGGACTGTCCCCTCAGGCATACTTCGCTTGAAACCCTCTGACTTACTAGCCAGCTCCATCGCAAGGTCAGCGAGCCCCAAATAATCGGAAGACCCTGTCGAGATCTTCATGGGCTCCATTAGAGCCTTATCCTCTTCTCTATCCATGCTTTTGGCCATTATTTTGGCCACTTTTATGGCCACATAATAAATTACATATTTTTAAATATATTCAGACAGTTACAATATATTAATGGAATGTTTTTTCCACTATTTTGGCCACTTTTATGACCCTTTAGTAACTTTTGCGTTATTTTATACTTTTCTCGCCTACTTTAACCTGCTGCAGCGTAAGCAGTGCACTATTGAATTGATTGGCCCGTCTGGCAAAATTCGGATCTGTTCCCTCTACCGCCGAAGAGCAATCCAGACAGTGTCTGGAATTGAACCTTCGTGCTGCTGAGATTCCGGAGTATTTGTTATGAGCGGAAAACGCTACACAGAAGAATTCAAGGTCGAGGCGGTAAAGCGGGTTACGGATCGAGGTTACAAGATCGGCGACGTGGCCAAACGACTCGGGGTTACGCCAAAGAGTCTGCACGATTGGACCAAGAAATATGGCGATACCAGTGCCCCTCACCAAACCATTACTAACCAGCAAGAAGAGTTGCGAAAGGTGAAAGCGCAGCTGCGGCGCGTAACGGAGGAGCGGGATATATCAAAGGAAGCCGCTGTAGATTCAATTGGTCACTGCAACAGGTATTCTAAAATACCGATTTGCAGAGGACTGTTGGATGTTCTGACAAGTTAACTCTTCGGGGCTAAAGGAATCGGCCAACCATTCTCAAGCTATCGCCCTGCTCCACTCATTGAACGCACTGGTCCTGAGGTCACGGTAATGCTGAGCGCCAACCAGGTGCCTTCCAAGATTAAACAGATTACTAACAGCGGCATGCGCACCAAGAAATCCTCCAGCTTGTTTCACTGACTTGAACCGCCTCATACCTCTTGCTCTCAACCGAGTGGCCTCATGCGATTGCTCTGCCCGATTATTCTCATACTGTTGCGTACTGTGGATCGTGTCAGGAATCAGTTCCCTGTGTGCAACTCCGTAACTTCGCAATTTATCAGTCACGATTTTCCCGGGTTCGCCGCCATTGTTTCGTATAAGGCGCCTGAAGAATCGCTTTGCAGCAGCACCATCGCGCTTTGCCTGTAAGTAAACATCCACGACTTCACCATCCTGATCCACCGCTCGCCATAGATAGTGTTGCTTGCCGCTGATCTTCACGAACACCTCATCGATGTAGAAAGTGTCGCCATAGCCTCGGTGTTTCCGTTTCAATCTCCGGGCGTATAGAGTTCCGAACTTGTTACACCACAGACGAATTGATTCGCGGGTAACAGTGATGCCCCGTTCGGCGAGCAAATCCTCGATATCCCGGTGGCTGAGATTGAATCTGTAGTAGAGCCAAACGGCGTAGGAAATGATATCTGGCGGGAATCGGTGGCGTTTATAGGTGTTCATATGCCGATGCTATCAACTTCAGGTAGTTAAGTTGGCGATACCCTTTGCAGGCTAGGAGGGATGGGGCTGCAGCAAAGCGGTTCTTCAGGAGGTTGCTCCGGTCACATGGTAGTGAGCCAAGGAAGAAGGAAGATAGTGACCGACAAGTTGCGTAGCTACGGTGTTGCTCACCGTGAACTGATGCCGGATGTTATTCATGATAATTCCCAGTACGCGAACAATCGGGCCGAGCAATCCCATGAGCCGACCAGAGTGCGAGAGCGGGTGATGCGAAGGTTCAAATCGACAGGGCAGGCGCAGAGATTTTTGGGTGCTCATACTGCGGTTTACAACTTGTTCAATCTTGGGCGCCACCTCGTTCGAGCAGAGCACTATC
>JBDNIE010000212.1:0-12407 GCA_041688425.1 Halioglobus sp.
CGCAGGTGTTTACGGATGAGGTCTTCGACGCTGTTGCTCATGCGGAGTGTTCCTTGTTGTTGTGGACGGGGGTGTAGCGGGTGTCGCTACCTGCCCGACCGATCTACGGCGTGAAAATTATGGCGATACTGACGCGGGCTCATTCCCAGATGCTTGCGGAACATACGCGAGAAAAACGCCTGCTCGGAATAGCCCACTCTGTTGCCGATATCGGCGATACGCAAGTTACTGTGCAGCAGTAACTGAGCAGCCTGTACCAATCTTAGTTCGTTGCGGTAGGCCATGACACTGGATCCCGTTTCTTTCTTGAATAGCCCCGACAATCTCGAAGGCGACAAATTGCTGGCGGCAGCGACATCCTCCAGTACGATGTCGGCGGCGAAATGCTCGTCGATATAGGTGCGAGCCGCCCTTATCCTTGAATCGAGTGCCTTGCTGCTGTCTCGCGGCATGCAACTAGCGCAGCGCAACAATAGTTGCTCCAGCAAGTTGTGGTCCAGTTGGGCCTTCAGCGGGCCGCTGTCGATGAAGTTACTGTACAGCTGGCTCAGGGTGCGCTCGATGCTATCCGCAGCATCGGTATTCAGCGCCAACTGCCGAACTCCTGGCCCGGCTAGAGGCCATTGCACCCAGGAGCGCCAGCTGTCAGCGCACTGAAAAACAACCCAATAGAAATTCCACTGCGCACTTTGTGAACCGGAAAAGTCTGTCAATGTGCCGGGCTCTATCAATGCGACACTGGTCGGTGTGAGCTCGTAATCACGCAAACCCGCTCTGAAATATCCTGTACCGGCCAGCGTAAATACCAACAGCCAACTATCCACCTGGGTATCGCCAAAGCCGCCGAAATTGATTGAGTGACGGCCACGCCCTGCATACTTGCCGACGAATAAAGGCAACTTCACGAATAGGCTATGGTCCAGCGCCGCCAGATATTGACGAATAAATTCCTCAGCCTGTTGTTTCGTCAACGCCAACTGGCCGAACGCCTGTTGCCACTGCGGCACGAGGCTCAATAACCTGTGCTGCTGTGGCAAACTCAGAATAAGTGCATCAGTGAAGCGCTGGAAAGACCGGAAGTCGACCGGGGCACCGGTTTCGGCAAAGTAGGCAGCGGCGAGATTGCGATCAGCCACGCCCGGGTCCACCCCATTAATGAGGGCGAACAGCACTCTGGCAACTGCCGTTGAGGCAGCCAACTAGTTTCTCAGCATGTGATAGGAATATCCAAATTAATAACTGATAACTCCAATTTATGTGCAACAAAGTGACCTACTATATCAAGAATGTCCAATAACGGGCAATCGCTTACTGGCTTATTATAATGCGGAGAAACCTATGAATAGCTTCCTGATCCAAGGCGGCACGTTGGTCGACGGCACCGGAGCTCCCAGCTACCCGGCAGACCTGCGCGTGGAAAACGGCGTTATTACTGAAATAGCACCTAAACTCGAAGTACGTTCAGATGAAGAGGTGCAAGACGCCGCAGGCTGCATCGTCGCCCCAGGATTTATCGAAACCCATACCCATTTTGATGGCACCATGTGGTGGGAACCGGATCTCAAGCCATTGGCCGGTTTTGGTGCTACCACTGTGATCATGGGCAACTGTGGTTTCTCAGTCGCACCGCTGTCAGACTCACCCGAAGCGCGTGATGAAGTGGTAAAAATATTCTCTTTCTTCGAAGATATCCCTGCGGAGCCCTTTCGAACAGAACTACCCTGGACCTGGAGAACCTGGTCCGAGTACAAGCAGGCGCTCACCACGCAAGTAAAAGTGCCTACCAACTACGGGGCTTACGTCGGGCATATTGCGCTGCGCCTCGCGGTGCTGGGCATGGAGGCCTGGGATCGCGCGGCTACGCCGGCTGAGATTCAGGAGATGGTTACTCTGTTGCACGACGCCCTAGACGCCGGCGCCATGGGTATGTCGTCCAATTTAATGGATCACGACGGCAGCGACCGTCCAGTTCCCTCACTCAAAGCCGACGACGCAGAGTGGCTGGCGCTGGCCCAGACCCTGGAGCAATACCCCGGCAGGCAGCTGCAGATTATCGTCGATACCTTCCGCGCCATGACGGCTCCTGCTTCGATGGAGCGACTGGGCAATCTGTTCGAGGGTATTGATGTGCGCGTGCAATGGGGCGGCGTGCCAACGCTGGAGTTCCAGCGCGACTTAATGGGCATACAGACGCCGCTGATTGAGATGCATGAAAAGTTCAAGCAGGAAGGCAGGGACTTCTGGACCGGCTTCTCACATGTGCCGATCACCGTAACCCTGAGCGTGCAGCAATCGCTCATTTTCGCGCAGAGTAATGACTATGTCTGGCACGAGGTTGTGGTCGCCGAAACGGAAGAGGAGAAGATACGAATTATGCGCGATCCCGACTGGCGTGCCCGCGCGCGCATCTCTTGGGATAACGAAGCGTTCGATTTTTCTCCACTGGCGAAAGCACAATCGCGGGGTATGTTGTTACTAAACTCCGACAATGGCACGGGCCCGGTTCGTATCACCCTTGGTGAATATGCGGACGAGTTAGGCGTGCACACC
This sequence comes from Halioglobus sp., assembly GCA_041688425.1. GTDB lineage: Bacteria > Pseudomonadota > Gammaproteobacteria > Pseudomonadales > Halieaceae > Marimicrobium. Next base: position 2,551 of record JBDNIE010000212.1, read on the forward strand.
TCTGATGCTATGGCCGAATGGCTGATCAATAACGGATTGGATTCCACCGTGACCATGCCGGCTTTCGCCAAGGATGAAGACATGGTGGTACGCCTGCTACGCGACCCCTACACCTTGGGCAATATCACCGATGCTGGCGCCCACGGCCAAATGTTGTGCGGCGGCGGCGAGAACATACTGTTACTCACCGACTATGTGCGAGACTCGGGCCGAATCACGCTGGAGGAGGCTATCCACAACCTGACGGGGAAGCCGGCCAATCACTTTGGCCTGCATGATCGTGGCGAATTGGCAGTTGGCAAACGCGCCGACATCACAGTTTTTGATATGGACGAAATTCGCTATCAGGACATAGAAAAAGTGTACGACGTACCCGATGGCAAGGGCGGTCATACATGGCGCTGGACGCGCAGCCCCGCACCCATGCGACTGACAATGGTAAACGGCGAAGCCACCTTTCAGAACGGTGATTATACCGATGCCAGGCCCGGCGTTATGGTGAGCCCGCAAGGCCGAGCGGCTATGCCTTGATGGCTGCGCGCAGACAGTACTCGGCTCCCTATAGCTTACTGCGTCTAAAACTGCGGTAAGCTACAGGGACACAAAAAAACGAGGAGCGAAGCCTTGTCATATCCAAAAAAGCAGGCCCTACTGACTTGGGCGAGACAGTATCCCGAATTGTGGAATGCTGGCGACAAGCAGGCGTGGATTGAAAACTGGCGCTCCGTGGCGCCCGGTGAGTTCCGCATGTTGGACCCGGTGGGAACACCCCAAAAGCGCGGCTTCAAATTTTGCTGTGAGGATTCATGGGATCTGTTTCAGCCACGCGTGCGTTTCAATATTCAGCCCGGCACACTGTTTGTATGTGCCAATGAAGTCGCTTGGTGCCTGGAAAATCACTTTGAGGGCCCCGATGGCCCCAAGCTTCAATACAGCCTTGAGACCTACCTGTTTGGTGACGACGGCTCTGTCAATATCCGCACCTACTATAGGGTTCCCGCGCACAGTAATGAAAATATCGGCGATATTTTTGAAGTCTACTTACCCGACAACAAGCACGGCTGAATAGCGCTTTAATAAGCGACTAGATCGGCGCCAAACCGAGTAAAGCTTTGAGGCCTATATGCTGGCCTTTAAGCCTAGTGACTGCGAAGCCTAAACGTAGCGCTTAAGCATTTATTGCCGATTTAGCAGCTTTAGACAGTGCCAGTCACGACGGGTCTTACTTCTTGATAAGTCCCGCAAACAGTTTGTCGAGCTTGGTCGCGTTGTACGGTGGATTAGTGCCCGCGAGCTTCTGTAAATTCACCCAGCCCTGTTTGTAAACACTGCGCGCATGACTGAAGGTCTTGAACCCATCATGGCCCTGATAGCTACCCATGCCGCTGTTGCCGACACCACCGAAGGGCAGATCAATATTTGATACATGCATCAGCACATCGTTGATGGTGACGCCACCAGACTGCGTATTCTGCAAGACATAGCGTTGCTCGGACACATCATTGCCGAAATAGTAAAGGCCCAGCGGATGCGGTCGATCGGCGATATAGTCAACACAGTCAGTCACTTTGGTGTACGTTTTCACGATCATCACGGGGCCGAATATTTCGTCCTGCATTACTTTCAGATCCTCTCCTGGATTGACTATCAAATGCACAGCGATGCGCCTCTCCTGTGCATTATAGCTGTCTTCAGAGAGTGGCACGATACGCGCGCCCGCCTGCCTGGCCTCTTCGATATATCCCGTAATACGCTCAAAATGACGTGAGTTAATCACCGCCACATAGTCGCCGTTACCCGCAACCGTGGGGAAAAGACGACTGAAGGTCTCTTTGGCAGCACCAATAAACTCGTGCAACTCATCCTCCGGCACGAAAACATAATCCGGAGACAGGCAGACCTGCCCGGCGTTCATCGTCTTTCCTGAAATAATCGCCTCGGCTGCCTTGGAAGTATCAGCGCTTTTGCTGATAATCGTGGGCGACTTGCCACCCAGCTCCAGCGTTACCGGCGTAAGATTGTGCGCAGCCGCCTGCATGACCATCTTGCCAATGCTGGTAGCGCCAGTGAAGAGGATATGGTCGAGAGGCAGGGCACTAAACGCAGCACCCACTTCCGGCCCTCCCGTAACAACAACAATTTCCTCATCGGTGAAATATTGTCGAAACAGCGTCTCCAGCAGGGCTGCTGTTTTAGGGTTGAACTCTGAGGGCTTAATCATCACACGGTTTCCCGCAGCCAGCGCGTTGGCCAAGGGATGGAATACCATCGCCATCGGAAAGTTCCAGGGAGACATGATGCCCACCACACCCAAGGGCTGATATTCCAGTCGAGCCCGCCCACCCAGCAGGCCCATCGGGAACATCGCTGCACGTTTCTGGGGGCGCATCCATTTCTCAACATGCTTTATCGCGTGCTTGAGATGATTGATCGGCATCACGACCTCGGACATTTTACTTAAATAGGGAGAGCGGCCGCCGTAATCTTCATCAAGCGCCGTCACCAGCTCCTCCTGATTCTCAACCAGCAGATTGATGCAGCGCTGCAGTCGCTCCTTGCGCGTGCCCGCGTCGGGAAAACCGCCGGCTCGCTGTGCTTTGCGCAAACGCTGTAACTGCACCTGCATCACATCGGGTGTCACTGCTGAATTCATTGCTGTAATCCTTCCAGCGCGGGGAGCCGCTGGGTCATTGCGTGGTTGGATAGTAGCCATCAGTCTAGATGCTGCCGTCACCAATATCCAGTGAGGTAATCTACAGAAACGTACATGATGTCGTGATTTCAGTCTGCGCTTAATCAGGTCTCGTGCGCTATTGCACTCACGTCAAATAACGTTTTTTCATACTGTCGTTACGCACACTTTGCAGCGCGCCCGCTTGATTGCAGCCGCAAGCGCTTTTTAACGCCGTCCTTGCGAGTCTTCATCAGGCGCCGCTCTTCTGCTATCGGACTTGTGCTGCTATGCTTTTGCAGTGGGCTGGCATTCCATCAGACACTTCACTTTGCCATTAAAAGGACGTATTTTTGGGCAAGCCACTGCATATCCCACCATTTTCTTTCATTCTCGCACTACTCCTGTGCGGAGTGCTGAACACCGCTTCAGTTGTACATGCCGATGCAGGCCCCCGGCCGAATCCAAAGCTGATTACCGCTCCCATGGACCCTAGCGATAAGGGCGGCTGGTGGCGCTATTATGCCGGTGCGATGAATATTGATTCAAACGCCTACTACGACCCCCATGGCGTAGACTTTAAGTGGGCGTATTCGCGCAAAGAGCCGCTGCCATCAGATCCGAGGATCGTGGTGCACATGCACGGGTCCGGTGGCGGTGAAGGCTCGATGGGGGTATTCGGACCCTCTGCCCGAGGTGATATCGAGGTACGCACACAGGATGCTGAAGCGTATAGCCAAAGCTGGAGAGAATGGTGGACGTTCGGCAAAGACGGCACCCCCTATCCCGGTCGCAGAATTGCCGCGACACTGGAGTTCCTGACCCAGCGCTACGGGATCGACGTGAGTAAACGCGGCATCGTTCTCGAGGGGCCCTCCATGGGCGGAGCGGGCGCAGTAATGCAGACAATGATACTGCCCTCGCCATGGCGTGAGCACATCGCCTATTCCGCAGCGAACTCCGGCGTCATTATGCCTCGGCAAATAGCGCGAAGAGATCCCGCGCAATATGGCAACTTCCCACGCGATAGTGGGCCGGGTAAAGCGCTCTGGGACAGCATCGATTTCGCGGTTCAGTCGACTACCGATCCGGTCGTAAGAGGTCTGCATTATCGACATGCATTCAGCAGCAATGATCAGTTCAGTGCCGGAGTCGGTAACGCCAGCACCCAGCTACTGTTTGTTAATGTGGTTGAGCAACAGAAGGTTAGTGGCGCCTTCGGCTGGGTGAAGGCCGGCCACTCCAACTATGAAGACGGCGTAAACATGCCCAACATGTCGCAATTTGAGAGTCCAGAACAAGACGTGACCCTCGATCGAGCGCACCCGGCCATTACCAACTCCACAGGAAATTACCCGCTACTGGCGAAGGATCGAACGAACCAGAATAAGTATCCTCGCGGCCATTACAACATGGGTATTCTCTGGGATCACGCAGGCATTGTGGACGAGAGCTCGCAACTCGTGTTCCCCCTGAGATACCAGCGGCGTGCCGATATGGGCAAGGGCATCCCCGATCAACCAATGGCGATTACGGTCAGCGTCACACCGCGGCGCGCGCAGCATTTTCAGCTGCAAGATGGCGACACCGTAAAATGGTCCTGGGATAAAGGAGCGCTCAGCGGAATGGCGAAAGTGACCGGGGATACTGTTACGATTGATGCTATACCGCTGATCTCTGGTGACAACTATAAAACCCTTCGAATTTACCCGTAGACATCTGCAGAAAAATATCCGCGATTACCCTGCTCGCACTCATGCAACCGACACAGGTTGTACGCCATATAACAGAAAGGACGCACCCCTGATCCGCTGGAAACAAGGCTCACTGGCTGCAGGAGAAAATCCGGCGTCAGTTTTCCGGGCATCACCCCGCTGTGGACTTCTTATACCAGCAAACTCATGGTGTAATGCACGGCGCATGCAAACCAACTGCACATAGCACATTACCGGGTGCTACATCACTCACTACAGAACAGGACAGGCATCACCTGTGAAAATTGGTATTGACGCTACTTCCTGGAGCAATAATCGCGGTTTCGGTCGATTTACCCGCGAACTACTGACCGCCTTGTTCCAGCTCCAATCGGAGCACAAGTTCTGCCTCTTTGTGGATCAGCCGCTACAAGGCCTGTCGAACTTTCAAAACGTGAGCGTCATACAAGTGGCTTCTTCACGGCCGACGACCGAAGCGGCCGTTGCAGATAGCAATCGATCACTGTCTGACATGTACAAACTATACCGCGCTGTGTCAGGGGCCTCACTGGATATTATGTTCTACCCGGCGGTCTACTCCTGGTTTCCTGCGCCTCGCTCTCTACCCACTATGGTGACCATCCACGACGCCATCGCAGAGCATTATCCAAAACTGGTATTTCCAAAGTGGAAGAATCGCCTGTTTTGGACGCTAAAAGTAAAGTTGGCGATCTGGCAAAGCAAACGAATTTTAACCGTCTCTCATGCGGCTAAAGCTGAAATTGTTCAATACATGGGCGCAAATCCCGACAGCATCGATATCGCCAGCGAAGCACCGCCACCGGGTTTCAGGCGGACCACTGACCAATCTCTGATGCTGGCTGCAAGGCAGCGGGCCTCACTTCCTGACGAAGCGCCAATCATTGTTTATGTCGGGGGGCTCGCGCCGCATAAGAACCTCCATGGCTTACTCGATGGACTGGAAATCGCTATCAACGAGGGGCACATTCCGGAGGTTCATCTCGCACTAATCGGCGATCTTAAGGGCGCTGGTTTTACGTCCAATCACGACAGCCTGCAGGCTCGCGTATTGGCCAACCCTGCACTGCGTAACAAAGTCCATTTTTGCGGCTACGTGTCCGATCCGGACCTTATAGCGCTTTATAGCTCAGCAGTGGCAGTCGCCATGCCATCCTACTCGGAGGGCTTTGGCCTTCCCGCCGTCGAGGCGATGGCCTGCGCTACCCCGGTGCTATCGAGCAACAGAGGCGCATTGCCAGAAGTGGTCGCTGAGGGCGGGCTGTACTTTGACCCGTTCGATGCGCGATCCATTGCAACGGCGATTGTCAGCATCGTAGAGGACGATGCGTTGCAGTCTCGTTTATCCATTAATGCCCTGTCCAGAGCTGAAAGCTTTACCTGGGAGCGTGCCGCTCGCTTGACTATTGAACACCTTGAAGCCATGCAACGCCTGAGCATACGGCTCCGCCTATAAATTGACGAATATGTCCTTTACCGGTACCGGTTCGCGGATCACGTTGATGTCCAGCAACTGATCGGCTAATGTCTGCCAGCGCTGCAACGTCATCTCACCTACGCTGTTCGTTTTTGCGGTTTTTATCAGCTCGCGTTGGGCATAGGCGCTGCGCTCAAATGTTTCGGCCGACATGGCCTTGTTAAGCTCCATCATCGACACGTTTGTTGCATCGGGGTCCTCCAGATAGTGATTCCAACCACGGCGCACAGCCGCCACCATCGCAGTCACCTGATCAGGATTTTCTTCCCAGCGCTTGCGCTGGGTAACCAGCACTGCCGTATAGGGGTTATACCCACTATCGGCGACCAGAAACGTCTTCACTTTTAACCCGGCGGCCGCAGCCGTTAATGGCTCACTGGTCACAAAACACTGCTGTGAGAGCTTGGGATCATTCTGAAAATTGCCAATCCCACCGAGGTAAGGCGCGGTCACTACCGCTAGTGGTCCATACTTCTTCATAAGAAACTGGGCATAAGGTAACCCTCTTTGCCACAACAGCACACCCTCGCTGTGCATGACTTCATCGATTGATATGAAGCCTCGTTCAGCGTGGGTCATAATGCCTTGCGGATTCGTTTGGTAGGTAGCAAACAACGCAACAATATCGCTGGCGCCACGCGCCAACGCGATAACGACCTCATCGGCGGAAACAATCGCATAATCAACTCTGCCAGCAAGCAGCATCTGTATTGTCGGAGTGCCTGACCCGCCTTCGATGATCTCTACGTCCAGGCCATTGTCTGTGTAATAGCCTTGTTCCTGCGCGGCATAGAAACCACCAAACTGCGGCTCCGGTTTCCAGTTAAGTGCCAATACCAGCGATTCAGCAGATGTATCTGGCTGCGCCACTGATTGCACGCTAAAAAGAACCGCGAAAAGAAGACTGCACAATCCACGCATGACTATTTCCTCAGATAGGGCCGACCGCGAAACAATAATCGGCTGCAGGCCTCAATAATGAAAATCAGTAGCAGAGCCAGCACGCTGGACATCAGCACGCCGCTAAAGACAAGATCCACACGCTGCTGGGTTCGCGCTGAGTCAATCAGGCTGCCTAAACCTCCACCGGCTATGAATTCGCCAACAATAGCACCGATAACCGCGAGTCCGGCGGATATCTTGATGCCAGTAAGAATGTAGGGGATAGCTGACGGAATCTGCAACTTAAAAACCAACTGCCATGGAGACGGCTTATACAGTTTGAACAGCTCCTTGAGATGAGGGTCGGTTTGCTGCAGGCCCGTTAACGTGTTGGCCAGAATGGGAAACAGCGAAACAATAAAAGCCGATGCTCTAACCGTCGGCTGGCCGAATCCAAACCAGATAACCAGCAGCGGTGCGATAGAAATAATCGGTACCGTTTGAAAGAAAATACAAAAAGGCAGCACTGCGCGACGCACAATTGGAATAGCAAAAAACACCAACGCCATAGTAACACCCGTCACCAAACTCCAGCCAAGCCCCCAGGTGATTGCACTAGCGGTGCTCAGTGTAGCGGCGTATATCTGGGGCCATAATTCCAGCGTAATAGAATAGATCTGTGTCGGCGAAGGCAGCAGATAGGACGCTACCCATTCTTGCACCACCACCCACTCCCATATCGACAGAAGCGCCATGAGAAAGATCCAGGCCGGATATTTATCGAGCAGCCAAGCTTTGATCCTGTGGGTCACAGCACAGCCTCACTGCCGCCCAACTCAACCTGATCGCACTCCATTTCAGTGAACAAGTCCGAGTACATTTTTACCAGGGCATTAAAGGATGGCGTGAGCTTAAGTGACTGATTGCGGAGAGCAAAATCAACTGCCTGCCAGTCCCTGGCACGGCCCGACCTGTCCATTAGCAGAATATGATCTGCAAGATACACTGCCTCAGAAATTGAGTGCGTCACAAAAACATACTGCAGCTGCAGCTGCGATTTCAGTTCAAGCAGCAAGTCCTGCATACGAAATCGCGTGCGCTCATCAAGTGCGGCAAAGGGCTCATCGAGGAGCATGATCCTGGGCTCAGTCACTAGTGCGCGAGCCAAGGCCACCCGCATTTGCATACCGCCACTAAGCTCACTTGGAAAGTGTTCGAGCCGATCCTGCAGCCCGAGTTGTTGCAATAGATCGAGCGCTTTGCCGCGGGATGTTTCGCCGCTCCGTCCCAGCAATTCCAGCGGCAACAAAACGTTCTCCAGGCAAGTGCGCCACGGCACCAATCGCGGCTCCTGAAAGACATAACTCATGTGCGCTGCCAGCTCAGGTACAATTTGGATCGAACCGCTACTGGGTGGCTCTAGCCCCATCAAAAGCCGCAGCAGGGTGGTCTTGCCACAGCCCGAAGGTCCCAGCAGGCACAGGCTTTCATCTGCAGACAAAGTAAAAGACAAATCGTCAATAACGGCACGCGCATCGTTCGAGAAGCGCTTGCCCAACTGGTGAACTTCGATGGAATGCATTGAATACGTAATGTTCCAGAGTTTCCTGAGATGACAAATGATTCTGGGCGAGAACGACGGCACAATCAATAGTCGATCAAACGCAGGCTCAGAAACGATAGGATCTACGCTACAGTAGGCCTACATTATCTCTGTGCGACAATAGGCAGAAGAACGGCGCAGCCTGGGCTAAACCAGGCCAAGATAGACGCCGCTGGACAAAATAATGTGACCAGAGCGGCTCTCATCGAGGATATAGACTCGGATTCTGCATTGGAGTCCACACAGTGACTATCTGATCCGATTCCAGCGGCCAATAGTACCGATCAAAATACCAGCGCGTAATACCGCCATCACCTAACTTACTATGAAGCCTGGTCGCGGCAAAGCTGGCCTGAATCTACGGCCAGAAGATGGGTAGTCTGCTAATCCGTCAAGTGTTGGTGCCAGTAAAGTGCGCGAGCATTAGTGCAAGATCGAAAGCCCGGCCGATCTAGAGAATTCTAGTCCTGCGATTTGACCAATTGCATCTGCCATTCAACAAAAGGAACTGGCTCATCCGCAAGAAAAGCCCTGATCATGGCGTTCACTTGAACCGGGGCTTCCTGCTGCACCCAATGCGACACTCTGGGTAGGTAACGAATGCAAAGATTTCGGACGTATTCGTCGGTACCGTATGTGGACTCTATCGTAAGCGCTATGTCCTCCTCGCCCCATATCATCAAAGTCGGCACGTCAATGACCGGCATGCCCCTGGCGGCAATTTCTTTTCGTGCTCGCTGCAGGGCGCGGTAGTAGTTGATCATGGCTTCCAGCGCTCCGGGCTGACTTGCATTGTGCCGATAGACCTCGGTCACAGCAGGAGGAAACATCGACTTGTCTACACTGGTCTTTCGAAATAGCTCCCCGATGGCTTGAGCTCTCCTGAGACCTAGAAAAAACTCCGGCAAGCGCGGAATCTGGAAGAACAGGATGTACCAGGACTTCCTGATCTGGGCGCAGCCCTTGCTCATCACCTTACGAAAAGGGCCTGGGTGGGGCACATTGCAGATGATCAATTTCTCCAACTCTCTGCGCTTTTCAATGGCAAACTGCCACGCGATTATCGCACCCCAGTCATGGGCGATAATGACAATAGAGCTTTTCCCTGAGACGTCAATGAGTGCAGCGACATCGTCCATCAATCTGTCGATATGGTAGTTATCGACCCCCAATGGTCGAGAAGTGCCGCCGTAGCCGCGCAAGTTGGGCGCCCATGCCTCATAACCTGCATCAGCCAGCATCGGCAACTGGTAGCGCCAGGACGTGTTGAGCTCTGGAAAGCCGTGTAAACAGAGCGCTAAGGTGTCACCGGAACCGCATTTGTCGACCTCAAAACGCAGGCCGTTAGCCTCTACGAACTCAGTCCTGATCATCTCAGTGCTTGTCATGTGGCTCTCACAGCTCGGTGAACATTATCATATAGGCAGTATAGGCATGCGCCAAACACATTTGCGGCAAGACTCGGCCTGACGCGGCTCGGCCTGACGCGGC
>JBDNIE010000019.1:0-40582 GCA_041688425.1 Halioglobus sp.
ACCACCACAAGGGCGGTGCGCAAGCGCCTGGACTTTGATAAACCCGTCGATATGTCTGTATTGCACGACTGCCTGGAGATCGCCCTGCAAGCCCCGTCCGGCTCCAACTCACAGGGCTGGCACTTCATGATTGTGACGGACGCAGCTAAGAAGGCAGCGATTGCCAAGCTCTATCTGAAAGCCTTTGACGACTACGAAGCCGGCCCTGCCCAACCGACCAAGCAACACCTGGACGACCCCTCGATGGCCCCTACTCAGGCGCGTGTGCTCAGCTCTGCCCGCTATCTTGCCGACAACCTGCACCGGGTGCCCGCGATGTTAATTCCGTGCTGCGCTGGGCGCCCGGATGCACCCGGGCTGCCGCAGGGCGTTGCGGCCAGTATCTACGGCTCTATACTGCCAGCGGTGTGGAGTTTTATGCTGGCCGCCAGAGAGCGCGGGCTCGGCACCTGCTGGACCACTCTGCACCTGAGCTACGAAAAGGAAGTGGCGGGCCTGCTGGCTATTCCCGACGATTTTGCGCAGGTCGCACTAATACCCGTCGCCTACACGCAGGGCACCAACTTTAAGGCCGCCCCGCGCAAGGAACTGGACAACGTGCTCCATGTAGATACCTGGTAGGTGACCTACTGGCACTCAGACAACGGGCATTTAGACAACGGGTAGTTTGACAAGGCGATCAAAACAAGGAGAGCACCATGACAAGTACTGTTACAACGCTGGAGTACACCGCAGGCGACACCCTGTGCAAGGGCGAGTACTACACACCCAACAATGCCAGTGGCCTGCTGCCGCTGGTGCTGGTAACCCACGCCTGGGACGGCCTCAACGACGAGGTTCGCAGCAAAGCCGCGCAACTGGCAGATGAAGGGTATATCGCCTTTGCCATCGACATTCACGGTGAGGGCAAAACGATCACCGATATGGCAGAGTTGATGCCAACGCTTACGCCGTATTTTCAGGACCGCGCCATGCTGCTGGAGCGCATGCAAGGCGCTGTAACGGCGGCGAAAACTATTCCCGGGGCCGACCTATCGCGCATCGGCGCCATGGGCTATTGCTTTGGGGGAATGGCCGTACTCGATCTGGCCCGGGCAGGCGGCGATGACATCAAGGGCGTGGTGACCTTCCACGGCAGCTTGAACGGCAACACGCTCGGCACCACACCAGGTACGCCGAAATCCCTCACTACAAAAATTCTGGTGCTGCACGGCGATGATGATCCGCTGGTACCACCCGAGCAGGTCGCCGCGTTCAAAGAAGAGATGAACGCCAAAGAGGCAGACTGGCAACTGTATGCCTACAGCCAAACCGTACACGCATTTACCCGCGCAGCAGCGAATGATCCGGGATTCGGCGCAGTCTACAATGCCGCTGCCGACCGTCGCTCCTGGCAGGCGATGCTGAATTTTTTCCAAGAAGTGCTGTGAGCGGAGGCTGATATGAAAACACGTAAATTCTGCGCCTTGCTGCTCGCGCTTTCACTCTCTCTATTCAGCCTTAATGGCTTTAGTAGTGCACCCTCCCCCGAGGCACAAGCGCTGATTACTGAACTGGGCCTGCAGGAATCATCCACACCAATCTCCAAAAATCCCGGCTGGAAACCCGAACGCGTAGTGGTGATGTTGTTGCCCGCCATGGACATAGGTGCGGTCGATTATGAAGAGCAAATCACCGCAGCGGCCGGGGGTGTGGAACTAATATTTGATCGGTCTGGCAACTTTGTACCCACTGCAGAATTGCTGGTGGGAGCCGACGCCATCATTGGCATTTGTACCGGTCCCATGCTGCAAAACGCTGACACCACACTGCGCTGGGTGCACAACTACTTCGTAGGCATGGATCACTGCAAAGGTGCCATTGGTACGCAACTTGAAGATATCGCGTTCACCAACAACAAGCGACTGTCCGGCCCCGCTATCGCCCAGCACACGATCGCAATGTTACTGGCACTAGTGCACAATCTGCCCGCGTACACGCAAGCACAAAGCGAATCACGATGGGATAGATCACTATCCGATGACGTCACCTTTGGCGAACTCAATGGCAAAACGATGCTGGTGGTAGGACTGGGCGGCATCGGTACCGAAATTGCATTGCGCGCCAACGGACTGGGCATGCGCGTCATTGCAACGCGCAACTCTTCGCGCAAAGGCCCCGACTATGTCGAATACGTGGGTCTGGCTGACGAACTGCACACGCTGGCAGGTAAAGCTGATGTCATCGTCAACGCCCTGCCACTCACCCCGCAGACAACAGGCATCTTTAACCAAGCCTTCTTTGATGCGGCTAAACGCGGCGCCATTTTTCTATCGGTAGGACGCGGCCAGAGCACTGTAACCGCCGACCTAATCGCCGCATTGGAGTCTGGCAAACTGTTCGGTGCAGGTCTGGACGTAACCGACCCCGAACCGCTGCCAAAAGACAATCCTCTATGGCTCCTGCCCAATGTTCTGATTACGCCCCACGTATCCTCCGCGGGCGGCGACAGCCCACAACGCACAATGATTATCGCAGTAGAGAACCTGCGCCGGTATGTTGCGGGGGAGCCAATGCTGAACGTGGTGAACATGGGCAAGGGATATTGATGTGAGCAGTTTGAAATCGATACTTATAGTTGCTATCACGCTTTCTGTTGTCGCCTGCAGCAACACACTAATCTATAACGCTGCTCAGGATAATCAGCGTCTCGAATGTGGCCAATTACCCCAGATTCAATTCGAACGGTGTATGAAAGAATTAGACACTACTTATGAAGAGCATGCGCAAAAGTGGCAGGCCGCACGATGAGGTGTTCCATGAAAGTCATTTTTTCACATGGAAAAGAAAGCGGCCCCTGGGGCAGCAAGATCAAAAGGCTAGCGGCTGCTGCTAAGACCTGCGGTTTCGACGTTGACAGTATCGATTATTCAGACATTCTCGATCCAGATCTTCGAGTTGAACGACTGATAAACGTACTCAGAGAAGAGGCCGGCGATTTCATACTCGTTGGCTCAAGTATGGGAGGTTACGTATCCTTGGTTGCAGCTGAGCAAGTTCAGACAGAAGGCGTATTCCTGTTAGCACCAGCGCTGCATCTACCCGGCTACAAAAGACAGGATTATCATGCGAAGACTTGTATAGAAATCGTACACGGGTGGTCTGATGAACTTATCCCGCCCGAGAACTCGATACGGTTTGCGAGAAGTGCGGGCTGTTCACTGCATTTGGTTCCCGGAGACCATCGACTGAACTCGTCCATTGAGGTCGTCGATAGTCTCTTTTCATTATTTCTTGCGTCTTTTACCCGGACCTCGTCGACTCCGGGAACTCCATCAACATGACAGAAAAATCCATTCCCGCGGAAGATGAGATTACTCAACTCACAGGTCACCGCTTTCCCGGCGGTGACTATACGATTGCCCACTGGGAAAACTTTCTGCTGACCGAGTGCACCGGGGCAGCGTTACTGCCCGATGGGAGGGTACACCCCGTCGCCTTCTTCCACCTTCCCATCACTGGCGCAGGCACGTCTAGTGCCGAGATGTTTGCCCTCGGGCAGGCGGAATCGGATCTTTCGATCATGATAGAAAGTTATGATTGGGAGATGTTTGTGCCGCTGCGTGAGGAGATACGCTACAAGGTCAGTGGCGGCAACACTAGTGCTCAGCGCTGTGAGAATGCAGAGAGCCAAGTGTACGATCGTGTCCAGTTCTGCTTCGAAGTGTATGCGCCAAAGGAGACGCTCGCCGCACGCACTGCCGTCACCTGGCACTTCACGAGGAACATGCTGTGAGCTATGCGGTGGGCGACGCCGTTCCAGAGTGGGTTATGGCCGCTGTTTCGGCCGAGCGCATGCGCACGATGGCAGCAATATTGCGCGACCCCAACCCCCTTCACTGGGATCGCAACGCGGTGGATTCACTCCCGCTGGGTTTGGGTAAGCGCGCTATCAATCAGGGCCCACTAGGCTTGTCTTACATGATTAATTGCTGCACGCATGGACGGGACCGGATAGCGTAAGGCGCATCGTCCGCTGTACAGCAGGCGATGTGGGAACAGACACTACCTCATATCAAAGTGCTTGATGGCAAGGGGCAGCAGCTGGGGCGCTTTTACAAGGTAAAACTATGGCCTACTTTAATCCTCTTGAACGCAGGCAGCGAAGATGCTCGACTGGTGCGACCGACACGCGCCGAGGAAGTGGAATCGCTATTTTTGCCGTTAGCAGCGCAGGGTGTGGCCAATTGAAAGCGTCTCGAAGTATCATTGCCCTAATTCACACGCGGGAGAGCGGCACTGCCAGACTTGCGCCTTCTCCGTTTTTCACTAAGCCGTAAGAAAGGAGTTCACAATGAATACGCCAATCAAGACCATTTTTCTTGCGGCATCTATCGCTTTTTCAACGAGCGCCAGTGCCGGCATTCATTCAGACGAGATGTCTCAATGTCTCGCTACATCGGTAAAGCCTGAAGACAAGACGCCGCTGGTGCAGTGGATATTTACCTCCATTGCACTGCAGCCCGATGTGGTTGCAATGTCATCAATTACTGATGAGCAACGCGAGGCGATAAGTAAAAAAGCCGCTGAGATTTTTGTGACGATGGTGACGGTTACCTGCCTGAATCAAACCAGGAAAGCCATTGAGCAGGACGGAGAGGTAGCCATTCAACAGGCATTTCAGGTCTTCAGTCAGGTAGCTGGCAGAGGTCTTTTCAATGATTCCAAGGTTATTAGCGGCCTCGCGAGTGTGGACAAATACTTCGATGAGCAGAAAATGGTTGAACGTCTAGGGCTGCAACCCTGATGTTACCTCAAGAGTGAAACCCCAGTGAACGAACTTGAAGCGCGAAAGATCGAGTGTCCGTATTGCGGCGAGGTGATCGAGGTCTATCTCGATTGCTCCGTTGACCAGCAGAATTATATTGAAGATTGTCAGGTCTGTTGCCGTCCCATCGAGTTCAATGTGTCGGTCGATATGGACGGAGATGCACAGGTCTTCGTCTCACATGAGAACGACTGACGGACTCCTTAGTACATCAGCGGGTATCTCAGTCGAGCATGAGCGCAGTTAAGTTGTTGTGGCCCGCAAGCGGGCCTATTGCTCACCGTCTTTACTTATGCGCCTGGACGCCAGCCACCGTGGAACCCGGCAGGCACACGGTGCGAGAGGTGAACCTTGGCCAGCGGGCCATCAGCGAGCTTGAGCGCATTGAAAATTAGCAGGCTACTCGTTTTGGTGTCGAAACTGGTCGCCACTGCCAACAAATAGCCCTCTCCTTCTGCCGCAGTGGCAGAGGCCGGAACAAAGATTGCCTCTGATACGAGCGCATCGCCGCAGGAGTAGCGGTCGACTGCACCGGTCTTGTGGTCGAAGTGGCCAACGACATTGAAGAAATTGTCGTTCTCGGCCAGCGCGCTCTTCAGCTTGCCATCGGGCGACGTGTACCAGCCATGGCGATACTCCTTGCCTACATAGCGTGGGTCGCACTGCGGAAACTCCGACTCGAACTCATCTATCTGCTTAAAGCTCGCGCGCGCTTTGGGGTCGTTCATGTCGATTGTCCAACGGCTCAGGTGCGGCTTCGACATTCCTGTGGACTTGCCATCAGGCGTTGGAAACAGCGGGGCGGTCTCAAACTGGCAGGCATCCACAGAAATCACGCCGTCTTTATCAAACGCATTCATGAAGTGGAACGCGAAGCTAAGATCCATTTCTATCCAACGAATATTTTCTGCGGTGCCGCCATGGCGCGGCAGGACGCCGAGGAAAACGCCCTTGTCGGGTTCCCACGCAAACGGAGGCCCACCTTCCATAGCACGATCAAGGCTGCCGGTGATCGGCATAATCGGGATAAGAATGTAATTTTCGGTCATCACAAAATCGTGCACCATCGCCGAATAGGGCGTGTCGATGCGCACGCTCTCTGTCAAAATCCCTTCCGGGTTGACCTTGTGCACCATCACATCGGCAGAAAATGCTCCACTGGCCATATAGGCAAAGAACACCATTTCCCCGGTAGCGGGATCAACCTTTGGATGGGCCGTCATCGCCGTGGTGAGCTTGCCGCGGAAATTCCAGCTGCCGATAGATTCCAGCGTTTGTGGGTCTATTTCATAGGGAGGATGGCCCTCTTCCATGATCAGCAAACGGCCGCCGTGCCACACCATCGCCGTATTGGCGGTACCGTCTTTATCGGTAAATACGAAGTCGGTGTAATCAGGATCGCACTCAAAGGGATTCATCGGATTGATCAGGCACCGGGCCGCCCTGTCCTCAAGCTTCCACTTTGCAGTACGCACCCAACGATTCTTGTAATTCACCTTGCCATCACGAATATGGAATGCGTGCACCATACCGTCGCCCATAAACAGGTGGTACTCGCCCCGCGGGTTGAACCGCTGGTTGGGGCCTACGCGGTACAGGGAGCCGCTCAGGTCTGCGGGGATCTCACCCTCAACAATAAGATCCTGCGCTTCGCACTCCATCTGGATCGGACCATAGGGAAAGTTCAAAAAGGGATTGGTTGCTGACATAGGAGCGGACATGGCTATTCCTCATCTCGGTAAGTGTAGACAGCAGAAACATTAACACCGGTTTTCTATGTTTACAATAGCAACACGCTGATTTTATTGTTAGCATAAACGCACTAACAATCAACAAGGATACGTTACTTGGCGGCGGTAAAAGAAAAGTATCATCACGGCGATTTGCGCAGTGCGCTCCTCGATGCCGCTCTGGCTGTGCTGACCGAAATCGGCCCTCAAGGGCTTACCATTCGCGAAGTAGCGCGCCGTGCAGGCGTCTCCCACGCTGCACCCTACCGCCATTTTGCCGACCGCGATGAACTGATTCTCGCCGTTGTGGAGCAGGGATTTGAGAAGATGCAGCAGACCATGCAGGCAGAGAAAGCGACCGCGCCCGATGACCCGGTGAGCCAGTTCGCCGCTAGCGGGCTGGCCTATGTGGCATTCGCGCTGCAGCACCCCGCCTACTACCGGGTGATGTTCAGTGGCGACCTGCTCAGCACTACCGGCGACCTTACGTTGCAACATACCAGCCGCCAGGCACTGCAGGAGATGGTGTCCAATATCGCCGAGTGCCAGCAACTGGGGATGGTGCGCAAGGGCGACCCGGTGATGCAGGCACTGACTATCCTGTCCACCATTCACGGCTTTGTCTCACTGGTCAATGACAACCGCATTGGTCATCTGGTCAATAAACCCTTCTCACTGGAAAGTATCCGCGATGAAGTGCTGAGAATGATCTTCGAGGGTCTGGCCGTGCCACCGCACCCCGGGCACTAGACATCCCCCGCCAGACGCCCCCCAGAACGCCGGTTATTAAAAAATCAGTCAATTCTGTTTGTTTTTAAAATAGCGATTTGATATTGTTGCATCCGACAGGGGCCGAGCTCCCGCAGGCAGCCTGCTGTGGCAATGGCACCGCGCAATAATTATAAGATTTCACGGGTGACAATCATGGCCAATCGTCGTTTTTCTTCGGGTTTTGCACTGCTGCTCCCGCTACTGGCTTCGTCTGTACTCGCCCAGGAGAGCAAAGTGCCCGCAACCGGGCCCGACCCGCTAGCGCTGGAAGAAGTCGTGGTTACCGCCAACCGACGGGCGGAAAGTATTCAGGAAGTGCCAATGTCGGTGACCGCGTTCACCAGCGAGTTCTTCAAGGACACTGGTGTGCGGAATCTGGCGGACCTGGAACAGTATACGCCCAGCCTCAAGATCGTCTCCGGCTCAGACTCCAGCCAGCAATCTATCAGAATTCGCGGTATCGGCTCCGTCGGCAGCAATGCGGGTATTGATCCCAGCGTCGGCACCTTCATCGATGGCGTTTACCAGGGTCGTGCCGGCATGAGCATCGGCGACCTGATCGACATCCAGCGTGTCGAAATATTACGTGGCCCCCAGGGAACGCTGTACGGCAAGAATACGGCCGCCGGGGCAATCAGTATCATCACACTGCCGCCCTCCCCCGATGAGTTCAGCTCCGAGATAGAGCTGGGATACAACTCGGAATCCAGGGCGGAAGTGCATGGTATGATCAACGTACCTTTGGGCGATTCGGGCAATGCCATACGCTTCACGGCCTTCGGTGTTGACGGCGACCATCTGTTTGAAAACGATTTCGATGGCCAGGGGCTCAACAACGCCAACAAATGGGGAGTGAAGTCACGTGTGCTGCTGGATACTGGCGCCAAAACAGATGGCGACGGCCTCGGGGAGTTTTTGCTGACAGTGGATTACAACAAAGAGGATACCGATTGTTGTGCGCTAGCGGTTATCGACTACGAGGGCTTTTCAACACTCGCAGTACCGACCACCAACACACCCTCTGCAGCCTACCAGCAGCAACTTGGCCGCAATGCCAGCGGCCAGCAGATTTTTCAATACAATTCCTTTGAAGACGAAGAGGGGTTCTCTCCCCCTGGCGCCGACCCCTTCGGCAATAATTACTGGGTTAACTCCCCGATCTCTAACAAAATTGAAGTCGGCGGTGTCGCTCTGGAATGGAACAAGGACTTACCTAATGAAGACGTCCTGACATTTATCAACGCCTGGCGGCACTTCGAAGCGGACAGCGCCTATGACGGTGACTTTACCGCCTATAACGCGGTTAGCGGCACGCAAGATACCAATTTTGACCAGTACTCATCTGAACTACGCATAACCTCGCCAGGCGGCGAGACTATCGACTATCAAGGTGGGCTCTATGCCTTTCACTCTCAGCTCGATTCTGTCGGAGAATTTGCCCAGTCGTCTCTTCTGACCAATCTGATCCCGCTGTTTGGGGCTGTGTTCCCCGACGGGACACTCAACACAGATGACAACACTTATACAACAACCAGCTATGCCGCGTTCGGCCAGTTGATCTGGAACGTGAACGACCAGCTCAGCGCCACATTTGGCTTGCGCTATACCTATGAGACAAAGGATTTTAAAGGTTCGCAGATCACCTTACCGAGCACAGAACTTGATGTTCCCCCGGTGGCCGGTCCAGATGTCTTCTACGATGAAACCCGCAACGATGACGATGTCTCACCGACCATAATCGGGCGCTATTTTTACACTCCCGACATTATGACCTACGCCAGCGTCAGTCGCGGGTTCAAGTCTGGTGGCTTTAATCAGCGCAGGGAACAGGCAGGAAGGAACGGAGAATTCGACCCAGAGACAGCAACCAACTATGAAATTGGCTGGAAAACCGCCACTGAAGACCGACGCCTGCAGGTTAATGGCGCGATTTACCTGGTGAATTATGACGACTTCCAGGCGCAGTCGTTCGATGGCTCCAGTTTTACCGTCACCAATGCCGGTTCCATGCAGAGCTATGGTGCTGAGATGGATGTTGTTTTCATACCCCTTGCAGATGTGCTCGTGGGCACTGCTATTGGCTACAACAAAGCCGAGTACAAGGACTTTGACAACGGCCAGTGCACGGTTGAACAAGCAGTGACCGATTACTACGAGAGCGCCAATGGACCCGTATTCGTTGGCGACTTGAGTCTGCCTCCGGGCATTGTCGCGCAGTGCATACAGGACCTTGCGGGACAGCCCATCGACAATGCACCGGAATGGACCATCAGTTCATTTATCAGCTACCAACATAATTTGACGGACAATCTGCTGGGCACGGTGCGTCTCGAGCATAGCTACACGGACAGCTTTTTTCTGGATCAGGATATTGACCAGACTCTGGAAAACCCGGCGGTCGACCTCGTCAACCTGCGCTTTACACTCACCAATATGGAAGGCACGTGGGAAGCGGCACTTTGGGGGCGCAACCTGCTGAACGAGGAGTACTACAACTTCGGTATCGACATCCCGGTTCTAGGCGGGTACGTGGGAGCAGTTGCGCCCGAGGCTGTTTACGGCGTGACAGTTCGTTTTATGCACTAAGGCCACTAGGAGGAATGCCATGCCTGATGACACGATCATCTCAACAGACCAGAGCACAGGCCGCGTAGTCGCTCCAAAGAAATCCGGCTTCTACTGCAACTGGGGGCCGCAGGCCTGGATAGACATGTGGATGTCCAACTCCATGCTGGTGAAAAAGGCTATGCCCATTATCAGCCACACCTTTGTACCCATACTGCGGCTGTCGGGAGACAAGGCGCAGGTTGACCGTGACTACGACGACATCAAGTCGCGTCGCGAAATTATTGCACGGTTCGATTCACCGCGCGAAAAATGGCGCAAGCGTTATGGCAATTTTGTGCGCGAGGCGGAGTGGGCCTTATTGGAACTGCGCAAGTACTACAGCCAAAAGCAGTACGAGGACATCGTAATAGGCACCTCGGTTGCGCTGTCGCACGAGAACTCACCGGAGTTCCTCAAGATGATGAACAGCATGTCGGACAAAAGCAAAAACAAGAAAACCAAAGTAGCCAAGGATGGCGCGCCGGCCAAACCCGGTCGCTGGAGTACTTTCCTGTTCGAAACGTTTAACCCGGCGCACTGGCTCACAGGCCCGTCGACTATCACTGAATTTGACCCTGCGAACGGTGTTATGGTGATAGCGATTCCGGAGTGCGGCTGGCATACCTGCGGCCCCCAGGAGCGCCTGCCGAATCCCAATGCACTGCCCGAAGAAGGCTGCCTCAATATTTGCAAGGGCCCGTTTGAAGCGCTGTTTAGTGGCGCCGGCGGCGGCCTGAAAATAGAGTTTGATCCGCATCTTCCACAGACATCCTGTACCGTCCGAATGAGTTGGCAACCACAGTAGGTGACTGTAGTAGACGAGCCGAGTACGCAATGAAGCAGGCAACAAGGTTTGTAGCAATGATAGACCTGTCAGACATTTTTTCTACGCAAAAACGACTGTGGCAGCAAGCACGGGAAATTGCTGATTTGCGCGATCAAGTAAAAGGACTGCGAGAGCAGAACGATAGCATGCGTCAGGGAATGCGACGCTGTGTAACCTGCGAGTACCGCATCGACTTCAAGCAGCGTCAGGATAGTGGCGTCGATAGTGGCGTCGATAGTGGCTTGGTTACTGCTCTATCATCCGTGATGGCGGAGACCGACGCTAAAGACTCAAGCTAAACGCACTAACACAACCAGAGAGACTATCTATGTCCGTTATTCTAGTTACCGGCAGCAGTACTGGCATCGGCCAGGAAACTGCTTTGCATATGGCGCGAAAAGGCCATGATGTTTACGCCGCCGTGCGCAGCCCCGACACCGCCAATGAGCTGAATGAAAAAATTGCCGCCGAAAAACTGCCGGTGACCGTTATCAAACTGGACCTGGTCAGCCCCGCCTCCATTGAGCAGGCCGTTGCTGACATTATGGCGCGCAGCGGACGCATCGACGCACTGGTTAACAACGCAGGAATCGGCGGTGGTCGTGCGGTGGAAGAAACATCACTGGAAGAGGCACGCGAAATCTTTGAGACCAACTATTTTGGCAATGTCAGTGTACTGCGTGCAGTGACACCGATTATGCGCAAACAAAAATCCGGCAGGATAGTCACCGTTGGCTCGCTGGCTGGACGCGTGGTGATGGGGTGTCATGCCCATTACTCAGCATCGAAGTGGGCCATGGAAGGTCTCAGCGAAGCACTCGCGCAGGAGATGGCCGAGTTCAATGTGAAGGTTGCCATCATCGAACCGGGCTGTGTTCTCACGCCTATCTGGGGCAAGGGCTCGCTACCCACAGAGCCGTCCCCTTACCTCAATTCACTGCAACGCCTGGGACGTTTCTTTGAGTTTGGATTGCGCCGACCGGCAATGCCAACAGATGTAGCCGGGGCGATTGAACACGCTATTGAATCGGATAAACCGCATTTTCGTTACCCAGTGGGCCCGGATGCAGTAGAGACCACCGCAGCGCGCGCCAAAGTGTCCGATGATACGTGGATGGAAGGCAACTGCCTGCAGGGCGATGCCTTCTACGATCGCTGGAAAGAACTGGTGGGCGTGGATTATTACCGCGATGCGGATTAGGCAATCCGGGCGAGCACCTTGCACTGGTGGCTCGGTGATCGCAGCGCCTCGAAGGCGTCCGGTAATTCATCCAGCGTAACGATGTCCGTCACCATGGGAGAGACGTCTATACGCCCCTCACCCAGCATTGCCACCGAGGTTTCGAAATCATCCAGCGTGTGGGCAATGGCAAACTGAATCTGCAACTCCTTCACCAGGCCAAAGAACGGCATGATGGCGTCGGGCTGCTCGCAAACACCTACCGGAATTATCTTGCCGCGATACGGCGCCATTTCGATGCACTGCTGCAGCAGGCCCGGCGCGCCGACGCACTCAAAGATCACATCGGGTGGGCCACCCGCTACATCGCAAAATTGTTGCAACAGGCCCTCCGCGCCCTTGTCCAGCTCAGGATGAATAACCGCGGTGGCACCGAGCTGCTTCGCCAGATCCGCGCGCGATTTGGCGACCTCGCTGACCACGACTTCGCGGGCACCAAAAAAACGGCACCACAGCGCCACGGCTAAACCAATAGGGCCTGCGCCGATCACCAGAATTCGACTGCCGGCCTTGATGTCGGCCACGCGCACTGCGTGAATGCCCACCGCCAGTGGCTCCACCAGAGCGGCAGTCTGTAGATCCAGATTGTCAGGTAGCAGGAGCGTTTCGCGGGAGCCGGTAGTGACAAACTCGGCAAAGCCACCGGCGTCATCGACACCGGATACTTTTTTCTTGTTACATTCAAAAAATCGCCCGGCGGCGCACGGCAGACAGTGACCACATGCAATAAATGGCATAGCGCAGACACGATCACCCACCTGCCAGTTGCCTGAGGCTTGCTTGCCCACCTCGACAATTTCGCCCACATATTCGTGGCCAAGAATCTGACCGCAGCAAGCGGTGGTGAGGCCCTGCCGGGTGGCATGCAGGTCGGTGCCGCAAACGCCGCAATAACTGACCTTCATCACCAGTTCGGAGGACTCCGGAACGGGGTCTGCGACTGTTTCGACCGCCAGTGGCTGCCCGACCTCCTTGAACACTGCCGCTTTCATCATCGCACCTCGTTTGTTGTTATTCGCGTGTATCGGCTTATGTTGCGCAGTTCAGTTACCGCACTTTGTAATCAGCCCGCTTGAGAGGGGTGCACGCTCGCGGCCGCGCTGGGACGCTCGCCCACGCGTTTGAACCAGGCTTTTAGATTCGGCAAGTCAGCCGGAATTCCCTGACCCACCATTGCACCGAAATCCGCAAAACCAAATAACTGGATATCGGCCAGGCTGAAGCGGTCACCACAAATAAAAGTCTTGCCTGCCAGTTGCGGCTCCAGCCACCGCCAGGATTCCTGTACGGTTTCCTTCAGGTCATCTGCGGCGTGAGGAATGACATGGTAACGATTCTTAAAAAGCTCCAGTGCTTCAGCGCTGCGAAACGCCAGTGTCATCGGCTCGAGAATGCGAGTATCGAAACGTCGGTTCCACATCCGTGTTTCGGCGCGCTCTTCTGGCGTCTTACCCAGTAACGAAGGGCCATCGGTAATTTCATCCAGGTACGCACAGATCACGGTGATTTCTGCAATCACCGTACCGTCGTCCAGTACCAGACACGGCGACTGCGCCGAGGTGTTGAGTTTTTTGTAATCGTCACCCAGGTTTTCACCCCCGATTATATCCACGTCCTGCTCTGGCAGCGTGACACCCCGCTCTGCCATAAACATTTTGACCACGCGCGGATTCGGGCCTACGGAAGAGTAAAGTTTCATGGTGTTCTCCTTAAAAATCAGATGACATTACGGTGCATAGAGTAGCTCAGGAGGCCCACAGTATCGGATACAAAATAAACAGTCAATTCTGATTGTTTTATAGAAACAGGTTTGCTAACGTGCCTTTCGCACATCCGATGGCGCGCCAGGATGCAGCCCGTCAAACGGCCCACCCCGCTCAGTTTGTCGTCCTTATAACGATAACACGGGCTTTCACCGCAGGAGGCAATGATGGATCCGGCAATCACTGGCAAGAGTGACCGTATTGACGTCTATCTGATAGCCGGCGGCAAATTTCACAATATTGATCACGCCCGTGTCGAGATCCTCAAACTCCTCGCCGAACAACCGCGCATCAAGGTGCAGGTGGGCGCAGACTTTAGCGATATCAATGCAATCTGTGCCAGCGACTTCCTGATCACCTATACCTGCGACGTCCTCCCCACAGAGATGGAAATCGATCGACTGGTTGAGTTCGTGCACAGCGGCAAAAAGTGGTTTGCGCTGCACGGTACAAATTCCATCCTGCGCTTCATGGAACCCGGCCCAGACGGCTCGCCACGCGTCGATTGCCCCGATGAGAACCCGGCCTTCATGGCGGTTCTGGGCAGCCAGTTCATGTCACACCCGCCTATTCATGAGTACACGGTGCACGTCACTGAGCCTGAGCATCCGCTGGTGAAAGGCATTCCCAGCTTCAAGGTGGATGACGAACTCTATCTGTGCAAGTTTCACGGCGAGCACCAAACCCTGCTGCACACCCACTGGTCTGATCCCGTGGAGAACTTTTTGCGCGATGACTGGATGAAGGACACCGATGTACAACCGGTGCTGTATATTCATAGACACGGCGTGGGCCAGGTCCTGTACCTGACGCTTGGACACTGCCGTGGAAAGTACGATATGCAGCCTTACATCGAGGAATACCCCGTGCCCGAGGAAGGTGCGTGGAAAACCGAAGAATTCTACGAATTGCTGCGCCGCGGCATACGCTGGGCGATGGAGCCCACTCTTTAGCCATTAGGTCAATCTAATGAATCTCAACTTTAGTGACGAAGAACTGCAATTTCAGCGCGAGGTCCGTCAGTTCCTCGCGGATAATTTGCCTGCGCATATTGTCGAGGGCACGGCTAACAACGGCAGCGTATTCGTGGAAAGAGATATCGCGCTTGAATGGCAGGCCATTTTGGTCAAACAGGGCTGGGCCGTTCCACAGTGGCCCGTGGAACACGGCGGCACCGATTGGAGTCCGGCAAAAAAATACATCTTCAGCAAGGAGTGCTATCAAGCCGGCGCGCCCATGTTGATACCGCTGGGATTGCTAATGCTGGCGCCAGTGATTATGGCCTTTGGCACCGAACAGCAAAAAGCAGACTACCTGCCAAAAATTCTTAACGGCGAACAGTATTGGTGTCAGGGCTACTCCGAACCCGGCGCCGGCTCCGACCTGGCCAGCCTCAAGCTCAAGGCAGAGACTGATGGCAATCACTATATCGTTAACGGCTCTAAGCTGTGGACCACGCACGCCCATCTGGCCGACCATATTTTCTGCTTGGTGCGCACCGACAGCAGCGGCAAACCGCAACACGGCATCAGCTTTCTGCTGATCGATATGGCCACTCCCGGCGTAACGGTAGAACCTATCATTACCATGGCCGGCGACCACGAAGTGAATCAGGTGTTCTTCGATAACGTGCGCGTGCCAATGGCCAACCGTATCGGCGAGGAAAACCAGGGCTGGAGGTACGCCAAGTACCTGCTTGAATTTGAGCGCGGTGGCGGCTTCAGTGCCCACCGGATTCGCCATGAACTGCAAAGCCTGCGCAGCCTCATCAGCAATGCCAGCGAGACCGACACCGAGTTTGATCAGCACGGCGACATCGCACGCAAAGTTGCGCGTATTGCGATTGATCTCAAGGCCCTGGAGATCACCGAACTGCGCATCCTGTCCTCCGTTAGCGGCGGCGGCAACCCGGGACCGGAGTCCTCGATCATGAAACTGTCCTCGACACGACTGGAGCAGGACATCAACGAATTATCGGTGGATGTACTGGGATACGCGGGCTTTGTCATGAACCCTGTAGACCAGGGCAACCCTGTACGAGCGGATTACCTCGGTTCAGTCGTGCCCCGCTATCTGAATAATCGCGCCGCCTCAATCTTTGGCGGCTCACAAGAAATACAACGCAATATCATCGCCAAAATGGTGCTGGGTTTGTAGGAGCGCTTCGATGCAACGGCAACAACAGGTTGAAGAAATTAAAGCACTGATGGATCTGGTAGCACGCAACACGACATCGCTGGCCGCGAGTGTCATGGAAATCGACGTCGAGGAATATATCAATCCTGCGCAATTCGAACGCGAAAAGACCGAGCTCTTTCGCAACTATCCGCAGTTTGTCGGGCCCAGTTGTGTGGTGCCTGAGGCTGGCGATTACTTTGCCTTCGACGACACCGGCATACCCATACTCATCGTCAGGCAGCCCGACAAAAGTCTCAAAGCCTTCGTCAACATCTGCTCACATCGCGGCGCCCCCCTGAACGAATGCGACCATGGCAAGGCCAAGAAAGGCCGTATGTTCTCTTGCCCCTACCACGGCTGGACCTATGACCTGGAAGGTAAACTGGTGGCCGTACCGTTCGGCAATGAGGGTTTTGACACTATCGACCGCGACGCGCTCGGTCTGCGCCCGCTGGATGTGCAGGAAAAGTACGGTATGATTTTCGTGATGCCCAATCCAGCCCTGGCTTTCTCCATCGATGAGGTACTTGGCGGGCTGCAGGAGCGACTGTCGGGATTCGGCTTTGAGGATCACCACTACCTCGGCGCCAAACAGGTGTTCACCGATTTCAGCTGGAAGCTGAACATGGACACCTTTCACGAGTACTACCACTTCGAGTTTCTGCACCCCGAGTCCATCGGGACCATGGCGTACAGCAACACTGCGACTTACCAGCAGCATGGACGCAACCACTCGATGGGCTCGCCGACACTGGCCATCAATGACCTCAAGGGGATTCCAGAAGATCAGTGGCAACCGCGGGAGTACAGCTCCTACGTGAACTATATCTTCCCCAATACGGTGATCTTCGTGGTCAATGATCACTTCCAGACTTGGCGTGTTTACCCCATTGCGCCAGATCGCTCCGTGGTCTACCACAGTATGTTTTTGCCACAGGAACCGGCCACCGCTGAGGATAGAAAGAACTACGAAGACTATTTCCAGATGATCAATGATGTAGCGGTCGCTGAAGACTACTCGCTGGTCGATAAGATCAACCGCGGCCTCAAGGCGGGTATCCCGCGCAAAGTGCTGATTGGGCGCAATGAGCCCGGTGTACAAAACATGCACCGTCAACTGCAGGAACTGCTCGGCTAGTGGGTTTCCCCTCTGGCGCAGCCCGGCCATCACTGTCTAGTTCGATGCGGCTGCCAATAGCTGAAATTTTGCGCCGACCCTGAAGCTAAAGCAATGTCCAGTCGGTTTGGCGCCGATCTCACAGCTAAAATAAGTGCCATTCGGGTCAGAGAGCGACTTCGTGTACGATAGCGCACTCGAAGACGCGTGTAAGCAGCTCTATGGATCATGGTAATTACGATAACGAACCCGACCAGAGGATCAATTGGCGCACCGTCATGATCATCTGGCCCTACCTGATGGAACATCGCAATCGGGTACTACTGGCGCTGGTGTTCCTCATACTGGCCAAGCTGAGCAATATCGCTGGGCCCTTTCTGCTCAAATATATCGTCGATGCGCTGGACTCTGAAAAATCTCAACTGATTGCAACGCCTGTTGCGTTGGTGCTCGCGTACGGCCTTGCGCGGTTCTCCAACATAATAATGGGTGAGATACGCGACACCGTGTTTGGCCGCGTGACAGAACGTGCCATGCGTAAAATCGGGCTTGAAGTTTTTCGCCACCTGCACAACCTGGATCTGGATTTCCACCTCAATCGCCGCACGGGGGGCCTGTCGCGGGATATCGAACGCGGCACCACAGGTATCAGCTTTCTGATGCGCTTCTTTGTATTCAACATCGCGCCGACCTTTATCGAGATATTTTTGGTGGTCGGTATATTGTTGTTCAATTACGGTTGGGGCTTTGCCCTGATCACGCTGGTGGCGGTCATTCTTTACACCGGCTACTCGGTTACCGCTACCGAGTGGCGTACGCAATTTGTACGCGAAGCGAATATCGCCGACTCCGCCAGTAACACGCGGGCCGTGGACAGCCTGCTGAATTTCGAAACGGTAAAGTACTTCACTAACGAGGACTTTGAGGCAAAGCGCTACGATTACGAACTCGGTAAATGGGAGCAGGCGCGGCGCAAAAATCGCTTGTCGCTGTTCTCACTCAATGGCGGTCAGGCGCTGATTATCGCACTGGCGATGACCAGCATGATGTGGCTTGCCGCGCACCAGGTTGCTGCAGGCGTGATGACCATCGGCGACTTTGTACTGATCAATGCCTTCATGATCCAGCTTTTCTTACCGCTGAATTTTCTCGGCTTTGTGTATCGGGAGATCAAGGGCTCGATGGCGAATATCGAAAAGATGCTGCAGTTGTTGCAGGTAAAGGCCACCGTCTGCGATGTGCCCGAAGCGCCGTCACTCAACGTACAAACAGTCGATATCGAGTTCCGGGATGTCGCTTTCTCCTACCGCAAAGACCGGAAAATTCTGCGCGGCGTTTCATTCAGCATCGGTGCTGGCCAGAAGGTAGCGGTTGTCGGGGAAAGTGGGGCCGGAAAATCTACTCTGGTGAAGCTGCTGTTTCGCTTCTACGACGTCGATAGTGGCAGTATCACTATCGGCGGGGTGGATATCAGCAAGGTCAGCAAACAGTCGCTGCGACGCGCAATAGGCATCGTCCCGCAGGACACTGTGTTATTCAACGATACCCTTTTTGAAAACGTCCGTTACGGCTGCCCCAATGCAAGCGACGAGGATGTCGCGAATGCCATCCATCTGGCCCATCTGGATAGCTTTATCAGCCAACTGCCCGATGGGCACCAGACCACAGTAGGTGAGCGTGGCCTCAAACTTTCCGGAGGCGAGAAGCAGCGTGTGGCCATAGCCCGCACCATACTAAAGCGCTCGCCGATACTGGTGTTTGACGAAGCCACTTCTTCACTCGATAGTAAATCGGAACAGGCAATACTGAGGGCATTAGGGGAAGTCGCCAAGGGTCATACCAGCCTGGTGATCGCGCACCGTCTCTCAACCATCATCGATGCGGACAATATCGTCGTACTTGATCAGGGCGTGGTCGTTGAACAGGGCACGCACGAACAACTACTGGCGCTGCGTAGCCACTACGCCGAACTGTGGTTCACGCAACAAAAAGAACAGCAAGAGCAGGCTCTTGTGCGGTAATGTGGCATGCACGATGCCGAGCTTTGACGGATAAATAAGTAAGCAGTATGAAGCGAATCAACATTATTGCCTGGCACAATGGCGGCGGCCTCAGCCGGGATATTGATACACTATTCGATGCGTTACCTGCTGATCATTTTGAGGTGACTCTCAATGGAGCGCCGCGCGAACAGGCCCGCATTTATCGTCGTCGCTTCGTACAACGAACACGCAATCTTGCCCAACTCTGGGCGCATAGTCGGTCATTGTCGGCAACAAACTATGATGTCAACCTATTCCTGGAAGACCTCAGCCCAGGATTTTTTCGGTATGCGCGCGTCAACATGTTTATCCCCAATCCCGAATGGTTTAAAGACAGGCATTTAGTCCATTTGAAAAATATTGATGTCGTGTTGTGTAAAACGCGTGATGCCACGAAAACCTTTGCAAAACTGGGCAGTAATGTCAGATTTATTGGTTTCACCAGTGATGATCGAAGCGATGCAGCGTGCACTAATCGCCGGGACCACCTTTTCCTGCATGTGGCTGGCCGCAGCTGGCAGAAAGGCACCCGGGCTTTGATAACACTGTGGCTAAAGCATCCAGAGTGGCCACCACTGACCATCGTGCAAAATACGAAGACCTACAGTCAATCGCGCGTCAAAGCGATTGATGCGCCAAACATAACGCATATCCTGGCTCGCCTGGACGATCCTGCTCTGCGGGCATTACAGAATTCACACGCCATTCATCTTTGCCCCTCAGAAGCCGAAGGCTTCGGACATTGCATTGCCGAGGCCATGAGTTGTGGCGCGCTGACACTCACCACGGATGCGCCGCCGATGAACGAGCTGATCACGCCAGAACGCGGAGTGCTGGTGAACTACAACCGTTCGGAAAAGCAGCGCGCTGGCGCCAACTACTATGTCGACCCCGCTGAGCTGGAGCAAAAAATTCTGCAGATTATCGCTATGGACGACGTATCAGTAAGACGCCTGGGGGACAGCGCCAGGGATTGGTTCCTGGACAACGACCGGCTGTTTCGCTCACGACTCACGTCCGCACTTGAAGAGCCGTTGCCTGCGGCCAAGCCTGTAACCTAGTGTATTCCGAATGCGCTTTTCACTGTGCTTTCCAATTTTCTACGTCGCACTTTCGAGCAGGCGGAAAGGCTCAGCGTCGGAATCCGCCAGCGCCTGCTGCAAGTAAGGCAGACATGCGGCGAGCTGCTCCTGCAGGCGCCAGGGCGGATTGATCACAAACATCCCACTGCCGTACATGCCCTCACTCGTCGCACTCTGCACAGGCAATTCAACCAGCAGGAATCGCACCGTCATCGCCTCTAGCCGCTTAACGAGAAGTCTCACGTCTTCTTTGTCCAATAGGGGGTACCACAGCGCAAAGACCCCGTTGGAAAATTTCTTGCAGGCCAGTCTCAGTGTGGTGAATACCGTCTGGTAGTCTGACTTTACCTCGTAGGGTGGGTCAATCATAACCAGAGCGCGCCTCTCTATGGGCGGCAGAATAGCTTTAAGCGCGGCAAAGCCATCCTCCTGCTTCACGCTGATGCGGCGGTCGCTCCTGGCCCAGTGCTGCAACCCGATCACATCAGTACTGTGCAACTCAAACAGCTGCAAACGGTGACTACTGCGCAGCAGATGCGCGGCTATGGCGGGAGACCCGGGATAGAGCGTGAGCTGAGATGTCAGGTTAAAACTGCGCACCACATCGAGGTAGGCTTGCAAGGCGGGCGGCAGATCTTCGCATTGCCACAAACGGGCGATACCGGAGGCATACTCGCGATTCTTGTTGGCAAAGGATCGTCTCAGGTTATAGCTGCCCTCTCCGGCGTGGGTGTCGATATAACGCAGTGGCTTGCCGTCCTTGCTCACCAGATACTGCAAAATGAGGACTTCCACCAGATGCTTGAGTACATCGGCATGGTTGCCAGCGTGGAAGGCGTGTCGGTAACTGAGCATCAGCGGGTGCTCCTACAGCGAGCTTTGGCGACTGCGGCTAACACGGGACCCGTCGGGAACCAGCGGCCGCTCCAGCGCCTTAATCAAGCGCGGGTCCTGGTCATAGGGATCATGCTTGAAATGCACAGCGCCGTCCTCCTCCACCTCTACCGTCCAGTAGACCAAATAAATGGGCACCGGGGTTGGCAGTAACACTTTGCGCGTTCGAAGCGAGTCAACGGCGGCATCAATGCCTGCCCGGTCCCAATGCTGCGGGTCGTCCAACAGCAGCTCAACCAATTGCTCAATTTTCTCCACCCTTATACAACCGGAACTGAAAGTGCGCTCACTGCGGTTAAACAGGTCCTTACTGGGCGTATCGTGCAAGTACACCATATGCTCATTTGGGAACATCACCTTGATGCGACCCAGTGCATTATTTATCCCCGGCTGCTGGCGAATCATGTAGGGAAAACCGCGCGCAGGATACGCCTGCCAGTTTACGCTGGCCGGATTCACCAATTCACCCGCCATGGTCAGTACCTGCATGTTGCGGCTGGCAAGATAGTCGGGGTTGTGTTTGATGGCTGGCAATACGTCATTGACCAGAATACTCGGTGGGACCGTCCATGTTGGGTTAAACACCACGTAGCGAATCGAGTCCCCGAAAACAGGGGTGGTTCGATAGGGGCGGCCAACCTGCGCCCTGCTGCGCAATAAACGACGCCCGTCGCGAAATAGGGATACTTCAAAACCCGCGATATCGACGATCACGGCGGTAGGCGGGATATCCTGCAGGACGCGAGCGCGCTCCAGGTTAACCAATATCTGTCCGATGCGCTGTTCAACCGGTATGTTCAGTGCCGCCAGAGTCTTGTTACCCAGCGCACCGTCTTCATCAAGGCGGTGTCGGCGCTGAAATTGAATGACTCCCTGCTCAAGCGCCTCATCGAAATAGTCTGGCAGACTGCTGGTGCCCGCTGCGAGATCCCCCTCCGCCTGCAACCGCACGCGCAACTCTACAACACGTGGCCCGCTTGCACCCTGCCGCAGGGTGGGGCCTGCGGCGACAAGGTCCCAGCCCCCTACAGCGGCAAGGGCGCGATAGCGGGCTAGCGCATCAACCAGGTTCGCATACATCGGGGCAACAGGCTTGAGGTTGGCAAGCCCCTGCGCAATACCGCCCTTTTCGGTGACTTGTGCAAGCCAATCAACCGGGTCTATCTCAGGCACCTTGTGTTTGAAGTTCCAACTCGAGGCGAGATCCTTGGGCTCCAGCTTACCGAGGGCGTAATGATAGGTAAGCCGCACCAGGCTATCCGTAAGAAGAAGATCCCGAGAAGCCACATCGAGACTCAGAGACCCGTCAGAGAGCGCATGAACCTGAGTCTGGTGGTAATCGTTGGGGTTCATGCCCTCAAGTCCGGCCTGCTCTATTGCGCCGGCCAGCTCACTCAGTGCCGCTGCATTGGTCCAAAGGGGAAGATAGCCTGCATTAGCATAGAACTCCTGTGTCACCTGCAGATCCCGAACGTTGGCGCCGGCAATCTGTAATACGCCCTCGCCAGACAGTCGCTGCAATAGCGATTGCAGGTTTTCCTGGGCAGCGGCTGAAAGCGGCAATAGCAATAGACAACAAACATACCAATGTTGTGCCCGAGTAAACCCGTAAAAGACCTGCAACCTACCTATAAAACGCATACTAAACCCTTACCGACACATCTACTTTTTGATCGCGCTACCGCGCAGACCCGCATGTAATAGCACGTCCGACTCCGCCGACAACAGACTGACCCGCGAACTTTCCCATCGACAACTCCAATCCGATGTCATTGTGTTTTATACTGCTCGCAACATTCAGCGTGTGCTGCCGACTACCCGACAGCACACGCTATATTCTTTCAGGGCAACGGTAACACCTGCCCACCTCCCCGGTAAGACTCCGTCATGAAAAAAAGCCTTGCGCGATGGTTGCTCCAGCTCACTGGCTGGCAACTGATTGGTGCCCGCCCAAACTGCGACCACTGCGTGCTGATAGCCGCGCCCCATACCTCCAACTGGGACTTCCCCCTGATGCTCATATTTGCCGCCGCGTTCGATATCAAGGTAACGTGGATGGCCAAGCACAGCCTGTTCTATCCCCCCATGGGCTGGATCATGCGCGCGTTGGGTGGCATGCCTGTTGTCCGGCACAGAAACCAAAACGTAGTGTCCGCGATGGTAGCGGCATTTGACACCGTCCCCCATCTGGTGTTGATGGTGCCCACAGAGGGCACACGCGAGAAATCCGAGTACTGGAAATCGGGTTTCTACCATATCGCCCGGCAGGCCAACGTACCCATTGTGCCCTCGTTTCTTGATTATAAACGCAAACAGGGCGGCTTCGGCGCGGCGTTTACTGCCACCGACAATATCCGCGCGGACATGCAGTATTTGCGTGAGGTCTACCGCGGTATGGAAGGAAAATTCCCGCAGAACTTCGGGCCTATTAAATTGAAGGAAGAAGACAATGCGAGCGACGCAGGGCCGCAGTGACTACACCCTTCATTCAGGCGCGCGATGCTCCAACACATCATGCTCAACATTGCCTGCACCCACCCTTGCGCATCAACCGCTAAATCAGAGAACCCGATATGACCCAGAATGTTAACGCTCATACGATTATTGATATCCCGCTCAGCGAGGCCTGGGAAAAGCTGCGGGATATTTCCCTCGCACACAACTATGTTCCGGGCATCGTTAAAACCACGATCGTCAGTGAGCAACGCGAAGGCGTAGGCGCCAGCCGCTATGTTTATCGCAACGAGGAGAGCTATATCCAGGAGACCGTGGAGGAGTGGAACGCGGGCAGCGGCTTTTTGATTCACCTGCATAAAGGCGAGAAACCCGCGCCGCCCTTTAAGGATGCCTGGTTCCGCTACGCTCTGGAAGATGGTGGCAACGGGCAAACCCGGTTGACTACAACCCTCATGTACGACATGCCCTGGGGCGGCTTCGGCAAGTGGTTGGGGGCCAGAATGGCGGGGTTTGTAACGACGACCATCAGCGATGTCGCGCTCTCCATGAAACTGTATTACGAAACCGGTGAGCCGACCACGACTGGTGGGCTAAAGGCTTACAAAATCACGCTTAAATAGTGGCCACCTGAGGTGCGCGGTAGAAAGATACAATTAGACACAAAACTGCCAAACAAAAAAGCCGCTTTCATGACGAAAGCGGCCTCCCATTGCTCGGTAAACGTCTTTAGTCTAGAACGTGGCCTTCACTGTCAGCGCAAGATTGTCACGGTCCTTAATGAAAGACGCCCCGGCGAATTTCTGCGGACCGTAGTACATGTTGTAATTAAGTGCGACACTCCAGAACTGATCAATATCGAGTGACAACCCCACACTGCCATTGCCGACCCTAGAGTTGCCAGCAGCCGTGGTGGGCGCCTGCTTACAGGTCATGGTGTAGTTAACGCTAGCAAGAGCGCTGAGGTCCCAGCCCGGACGCACCTGGTACCACGTCGGTCGAAACAAACCGCTAATATTGGAACAGAGGTTGTCGTCGTTAACAAAGGCATTGGCCTTTTCCTCGAACTGCCCCCAATCCATCAGTTTGGAAAGCGACAGCTCGCCAACGTAAGTACCGCCATCCCACAGACCCCATTCACCGTTGAGAAAACCGAGGCCGTTAATCACGATGTGCGCGGTGTCACCGGTGGGCCCGGGGTACCTATCGCCAGTTCCCACCTGATCGGCGGAGGAATAGGCGCCGGCCAGCAAGCTTTCCGTCAAACCCGGGTTGAGTGCGTTATTCAGACGATAGACAAAATCGGCGCCCCAGCTGATATCCCAGTATTGCTTGGCGAGCGAGATACCGAAGGTGTCGATATCGTCTTTGAATACCCAGCCGTAGGAACCCAAGAGCGTGGCGTTGGTGTTGGCCGCCTCATCTTTCTGATCTTGCGTTGTAGCATTGGGCGAAATCACTGAGTACAGTCCGCTGGTAAGCCTGTCTGTGTTATTCATGTAGATGGTTGAGACCTCCAAATCCAAGGGCTCAATGTAGTACTTCACATTAATGCCCCAGTCACCGGAATTATTGTATTCATAATCAGTCGATCTAAGGCAGACTCTGCCATCCGTGCCTGCGATAGCGGTTAAACACTCGGAGTGTTCGGTGACTGCCTCGTTCAGACTGAAATAGGTGCCCGCTGCCGGCCAGCGCAAGGGCACAAACTCCATCGCGTAGAACGCGCTAACACTCCAACCCCCATCCAACTGTAATGTGGAAGAAATCTTGTTGTTAGGAATAAAAAGCTCTTTCGCTTCACTGCCAGGGGTTCCCAGACCCTTGGCAAGATCGAGTGCTGCCATAGAACCGGCAAAGCCGTTGATGGCGCCGACTGACAGCAAACTCTGGCCCCAATACAGTGTATGGCGACCGATGCGCACGTTGGCGGAGGCACTGTCGCTCAGTTCAAAATTCCCGAACACAAAGGCATCGAGAAGCTCGCCACCGCGGTAGTGTAGTTCTTTTGCCGCATCATTGTATTCTCCAGGCTGCACGGTCAGATAGGCAAACGTAGAAAGGTTGGAGGGGTACCCTTTGGTAGGGCCGCTGCTGGGATAAGCGCTGTTGTTGTAGGCAAAGTCGTACCAACCGGCACCACTTACCCGGAAGCCCATCTTGTCCTGGTAGATGACGTCGAGCTCGGACAGCAGGTCAAGACGCTGGCTGACAAAGTGGCCTTGCTTAACCGAATACGTCGCGTCGTCTGAAAGGCGCGCAGCTCCCACAGGTTGCGATCTGTTGGGATCAAAGAGCGAAGGATCCTGGTCCTCGACACGCAGCATCAAGTTGGCTTTGCCGGTGTTATCCCAGCGGACATCCCAGTCACTGGGCGTATCAAATTTGAACGCTTGCACCTGCATGCTGGCAGCAGCGGTCGCAAGAACAGAGACGGCGAGCAGTTTTTTCATTTTTTAATCATCCATTTTAGAGTTATATTGGGTTGGCGTAACAGGGCTTTCGCACTTCCCTGAGACAGGCTTACGGGCTTTTGTTATCGGCCTCCCCCCTGATTTCAACCTAAATAGTACAGTACTATTTGAGCAAGTCCAATGCGAAAAGTGTGCACTATCTGCGTAAATGAATTACTGCCACAGGCTGAACCGCTATTCAGCGCGGTGAACTGACGGCAGTCGACCAGATAAGTCCTTGCCCGCATAGATGAAAGGCTGGCGCAATGTGCGGGAGCACACCGTGACCCTGCCGGACGTTAACGGATTCCCATCTGCAGTTCTAACCGCAGGCCGCCAGTGTTATCACCCTGCGGTATGACTATACGGGTCTCACCTGTCAGTTCGTGCTGTGCGGCCAGAGCTGCAGCGGCCAATTCCGCTAGTGCCGCACTCACCCCATCGCCAGCCCCCTCGAATGTGCGGGAAGCGCATCTGAATTCCCCGGCTCTTCCCACCCTGAACTTGCCACTACCCAGTGCTGTGCCGCGCACTGGCGAGGCGAGTTGCAGGCTGAGGGCGTCCTGGGGGCCGAGCAGGTCCCCAAGCAGAATGATCTGCAGCGGGCCGTCAACACTGCCCCCGGACTTTGCAAGACTCACGTACAAACCCATCACCGAGGCCCGCAAGGACGCAAGGACTGCAGACAGAGGCGCGCTGGACTGCAGGTAATACAGCGCCATGGGCGGTACGGTCTTGATTTCAAACGCTACCGACGCGGCCTTATCAGCGACAGCGCTCTCCACGCTCACCGGGACAGCGCTAGTTGATGCGTCCAGCCGCTTGTCGTTCGCACCGTAGCAGATACTGACAATGCGCCTTGTCTCGCCATCGCTAGCGGGGGCGGCATCCATAAACCGCAGCCATTGCCCGGCCTGGGCATTGACGCCACCAATCAAGGTGGCATTGATAAAGGAACGCCGCGCGCCTGGCGCATCACCCAACTTCAACTGACTGACGCCGAGCAGCAGGTTGGCGCGGCCAACAAACTTGTCCGGCAACTGTTTGGCACAGACTGCCAGTATCGTCTGGTACATTTCGGCGAATTCCTCGTCCTCCATCTGCAGCTGCGCCAGATGCAGGGAAAGCTCAACCTCTGGACTCAGGCGCGCGGCCTGCTGTAGAGCCTTGCGCGCCTTTTCCTGCTCCCTGGCCTGCAGCCAGAATTCGAACAACCTGCGGTAATTAGCGGCATTAGCGGCAACCTCTCCAGAAGACAATGCGCCTTCCAGTGTTTGCGCCGCCCCGTAGGAATTATTGTTAGCAGATTGCAGGCCGGCCAGTAACAAAATATCCCGTTCGGAGAATGGCACGAGCTTGGTGCGCGCAAGCGTCAGCTGATCGAGCGCCTGCTTTCTTTTATTCTGCTGCAGATACACAGATGCCAGTAGATGCCAGTTCTGCGCGTCGCCGGGCTGCAGTTCCAGCAATCGACTGAGCAGCACCTCGCACTGTGCGAAGGCCCCAGCATGGTAATACAGGGCCAGTGCCTGCTGTATTTGCGCCACATCCAATGACAGCCTCGCTTTTTGCATACGATCAAGCGTGGCTACTACATCGACATACTGACGCAGATGGTGTTGCGCTCTGGCCAACATCAGAAAATCGGCAACATCGGGCACCAGGTTGATCGCCAGCACCTGCTGCAGGGTTTGTGCGGCAGCACCGTAGTCCTTTTTTAGCAGATACACCTGCGCCAGTTCGCGCAACATTTCACGATTAGCCACGTCGGAAAGGCCTTCAGCGCTGAGTGCCTGCTGATAAAACTCGATAGCCTTGTCGTACTCCTTACGCTCCACGTAATGCCGCGCCAGATGCCGACCTGCACTCGATTTCGCATAGGCTTCCTCAATGCTACCCAGTTGCTGCTCCAACTCCTCAATCGACAGCTCTGCGCCCCTGGCCCAATCTCCATCGTTCGGTGTGATGATCACTTTGCTGCGGTACTGACCCTCCTGCGCAACCCCAATGGTGGGCTGGCCCAAGGTTCCGGCAAGCAGTAAAAAAACCAATGTCGGCACGGCTGCACGCATGTCTTCAGTCCACATTTGGCAGGTTTTGCGGGTAATTGCCCCAGCTCACTTCAACCTTTTGCGTCAGGATCACGTCGCCTTTTGTCTTGCCGGAAAAATTGACGCGGTATGTCCAGTCTGCAACGGCTGCGATCACCTTCTCTTCAAACACACCCCGCGGGCTGGCATCGAGCACGCGTACATCGCGCGTTCTGCCTTGCGGCGTGACAGAGAAGGCAACTAATACCCAGCCGTCAATTTTGTTCTGCCAGGCAACCTCAGGCACATTCGGTCGGCGCGTATCAAACGGGACCACCTCGATATAGCCCTGGGCATCGGTGCCTCCGACGACTACCTCTGCACCGCCACCGCCCGGCAACGGCGCACTCCAGCGCTTGCCTGCCGCCGCAATATTAATGTCTCCCACGCCCAGGTCGAGGACCGGAATTTCCAGCGTATCAGCGGGCACCGCTGCAGCCGGCGGTGTCACTGGCGCGACTGACAGCGGCTCCATAACAGGCTCGTCCATTTTTTCGGGCGCCGCTTCGAGTTCTTGTTCGGGTGGCGGTGGCTCTTCAGGCTGGGCCTGGAAAATCTGCACATCGCTATACACCGCCAATGGCACGCCTTCGTCTTTGCCGCGCTGGATCAGCGCATGCATAAACAGGAACACCGCAAGGGTGACCAGCAACGCACCTATCGCGGCAGGGAGTAAGCGCATTGATCTGACCCCGCCTACTGCGCCGACCGTTCGGCGGCGATGGCGATGCCTTCAACACCAGCGAGGCGCACCTGATCCATCACGTCTACCAGCGTACCCGTTGCCGCGTCTGCGTCCGACTGGATAATAACGGACCCCTCCGGGTTATCGGCGTGCAGTCGCGCGACGAGGGCCCGCACCGAACGCGGATCAACCGGACGGCGGTCAATCCAGACCTCACCAGTTGCAGTGATCGCGATAAAAATGTTGGCATTTTCCTGGTTTGCGGCCGTTGACGCTTGCGGCGTATTGACCGTCACCCCCGACTCTTTAACGAAGGACGTTGTCACAATAAAGAAAATTAGCATGATGAACACGATATCCAGCATCGGCGTCATGTCCAGTTCGGTGTCTTCCTCTGCGGGCAGGTGTCGCCGTGCACTCATATCCGCGCTCCGCCTAGCGCTGCGTCAGGCGATGTCAGCAGACCCTTGAAGTGATTAGCCTCGCGGGTTGCAACACGTCGCAGGCGCACCGTGAAATAGATGCCGGTCAATGCCACCACCAGACCTGCCATAGTAGGAATGGTGGCGCGGTAGACGCCGCGTGCCATGGCCTGCGCATCGTCATTGCCGCTGATAGCAATGACCTCAAAAACGCCAATCATACCCACCACGGTGCCCAGCAAACCGAGCAACGGACACAGGGCGACTAACAATTGAATGAACGGCAACATCGCATGCAACTCCATGCGCACTTCCGAGATAATAGATTCACGAATTTTTTTGGCGCGCCAGGACACGCGGTCATCGCGATTATTCCACTGCGCAACAGACTGCGCGGCACGCGAGGGCCAAGTAATACGAACAAACCACAGGCGCTCCAGAATCAGTACCCACAGCAGCAGACAGGTTGCGAATATCACCCATAGCACCGGCCCGCCCTGCTCGATCAGATCCCGTATTGCATTAGCGACAGCCAACAGCATCGTCATGACGAACTCTCCTGCTGCTCGGCACTGCGCGCCAATACCCCCGCGCACTGTTCATCAAGACGCTGGATCATTGATCGCGAAAGATAGGCGATCACGCTGTGACTAAACAACAGAGGAATTGCCACCACTAGCCCCAATACAGTGGTCACCAGAGCCTGCGAGATACCGCCCGCCATCAGCTTGGGGTCGCCGGTACCAAAGAAGCTAATCGCCTGAAATGTGAGAATCATGCCGGTTACCGTGCCGAGCAAACCCAGCAGCGGTGACGTGGCTGCCAGCAGCTTAATCACCCCATTCCCGCGCTCCAGTGCCGGCATTTCTGCCAGTACCGCCTCATCCAGTTTCAACTGCAACAACCCTTCGTCATGCTGGTCGATACCCTCGACCGACTGCAACACCCGACCCAGCGGATTCGAGAGGCTCGGGGTCTGCAGGTCGCGCAGCTGCGAACGAATGCGAACATAGACCGTGCCGAGGTAAAGGCCACGCCAACAGGCCATTAACAAACCGAATGCCCCGAGCACGATGATGATACGACCAATCAGGCCACCCTGATCGACCCGTTCGCGCAGGCTGGGCGTGTAGCTGAGCATACCCAGCAGGCTACCGCGACTAGGGTCGACAGTAATTGATGCGATCTCTGCTGAATCTGCCGCAAACTCTCTTGCAGCCTCACGAAACCGCGCCGCAGGTTGCCGACTAAGGACTAACAGTTCGCCCGTCTCTGGCACGAAGCGCAAAAAGTCACCGTCGTGAAACGCTGAGAAAGGGCCTATCCGCAACACTTCCCCAGCAGTCGCCGCCCCGCTCACTTGCACTACCGCAGCGTCAAACACTGCGACGCGCGCAGCTTCCGTCATCTCTTCCTGCAACAGTAACCACAGCGCCTGAATCTCGTCGATGGTCGGGTGCGTCGCAGCCGCTGCCAGGTCCTTCAATTGCCCTGCCCGTTGCGGGAACTGCGCGGTGATCATTGAGTCCTGCAGCACTGCAGAAAGGTCGCCGGAAAACTCGCGAAAAGTACTGGCTAAATCACCCATATCCTCCACGACATCCTGCAACTGTGTTTGCAGGCGCTGGATCTCAGAGGCGTTGCCCTCAGTGACTACCAACAACGGCTGATTTTCATTTGTATTGCGCTCAAAATCGCGGCGAGATTGCATCAGCAGTGCCTGTTGCTGCTGCTTGTCCCGCAGGAACCGCGCCTCCCGCTCCTGGTTGCGCGCTTGCTGTTGACGCTGCTCATCGCGCACAGATTCCAATAACTGATCGAGATTGGTGATCTGCTGTGCGGGCGGCGCTTCCTGCTGGGCAGATACCAGTGCGGGTGATGCCATGCTCCCAAGCAGGCATCCCGCCAGCAGCGCGATGACTGCGCGGCTCATGATGCGTCTCCCGGAGCCATCATGGGCAATTGCAGTAGCGCAGGCGCCACCTGATTCCTGGCAACCCGCAAGGCCTCAGCGATATCCCCATTAAAACCCGGATCAAGCGGCAGCCACTGTTCCTGTTCGGCGCTCCAGTAACCACTGCTGGCGCCATCGAGCGACTGGAAATAAAACGCAACCCTGCCCACGCGCAAGTACTGCACTGAAAGCTCTTCGCCCTGCCATTGCAGTGGCCCCCGCCAAGCCTCAATATTACTGCCGTAAGCCTGCTCCAGCTGGTACGCTTCCAGCAGCAGTCGAAACTTTGCCGATACCGATAGGTCTGGCTGATTGAGACGTCGCTTTAATGACAACACTGCATTGATACGTTCTTCATGGTGGAACGGTTGATCCAGCACCACGAACTTCTCCAGGGCATCGGCCATCGTCCGCATCAGTGGCACAATTCTCTGCCGCGTGATCGCCGCCTGCGTTATCTGTCGATTAAGATCTTCTATCTGGGCAAGCTGAGCCTGCTCGAGTTCCTGCAACTCCCGTGTATAGGCGGCCTGGTACTCCACACCATCCTGTAAGCGACGGTACTCTTCTAGCAGCGCGCGCGTTTGACCCGAAAGTTGGTCGATTTTCTTCTGCGATGCGGCGGCACTGCTGTTAGTGTCCGAGACGACATCGAGACTCTTTTTGACGTCGGCAGCCGGCGCGGAAGCAGCCCACAGCAGAACAATAGGAAGAGCAAAAATAAAGCCTGAAAAAATCGTATATGTACGTCGATGCATGAGTGAGGTAATCCCAATTGCTACTGCGTGCCCACTAAATTGACTGACAAAAAAAAGCCATAAGTATCAACTAATGGCCGTCTCTTGCTGCCTGCTACGCCACTCTATCACCTAAAGCGCCAGGCTCTACTCCTCTTGCTGCCTATCGTGACGCTCTCAGGCGTCTTGGGTTGCCTTATTAGGCTTGATCAGGAATACCGCCAGGGCGGGCATCAGAATCAATGCACCAAACATATTCCAGATGAACATAAACGTGAGAAGAATACCCATGTCCGCCTGAAACTTGATCGGCGATAGAACCCATGTCACCACCCCTGCGGCCAGTGTTACGCCGATTAATGCCACGACCCGGCCAGTAAAATTAAGCGTTTCGTAGTAGGCGGTAGTGAGGTCTTTACCCTCCCGCGTTTTAGCGAGAATCACCGTTAGCACATACAGCGCATAATCAACGCCGATGCCCACGCCCAGCGCAATAACCGGCAGCGTAGCCACCTTCACCCCGATGCCAAGCAACACCATCAGCGCCTCACAGAGGATCGATGTCAGCATCAGTGGCAGGACTGCGCAGATGACACCCGGTATAGAGCGGAATGTCAGCAGACACAGCACAATCACGGCGGCATAGACGTAAAATAGCATTTCGTTACTGGCTTTCTTCACTACTATATTGGTCGCAGCCTCAAACCCGGCAGTGCCCGCTGCACCCAGAAACTGGATATCGGCGCTGGGCCATTCTGCGTTAAATTCCTCAAGGGTCTGCACCACACGTTCCAGCGTCGCCGCTTTATGGTCCGCCAGGTAGATCGGCATTGCCCAAATTGAGCAACCGGGGTCGACATAATCCAGGTTCGCCAGCTCGGTTACGGCGTAATTAATGGTGTCCTGATTGCGGAAAAGTGCTTCCCACTTGGGGAAACCCTCGTTCAGGCCCATCATGATATCCCGGGTACGGATACTGAGCCCGCCGACATCCTCTACGCCTTCAAGCTGGCGCATACGCCATTCCAGCTCATTTGCCAGACTCAACCCGTCGTGCTCGATACAACCGTTCTCTTGTGTCTTCACAATCACCGCAAAAACATCCGTACTCACCGAATAGTTTGCGCTCATGAAGGCGACATCAAGGTTGTACCGGGAATCAGCCCGCAGCTCCGGAGCACCCGGATCAAGGTCCCCTATCTGCAAATCCTGACGGACATAAAAACCGCCAACTGCCAGCAGCACACTGATGACGATCGCCGTTATGGCAGGCCCTTTTCGTGTGAAAGACAGTAGAAAGCGCCAGACGATATGCATATCTTCCGGGCTTTTGAATCCACGACTGGCAATGTCTGCGCACTTCTTCCCGACACCCGTATAGGACAGCGCCACGGGGATCAGTATCAAATTGGTAAAAATCAGCACCACCACGCCAATACTGGCAGTAACGGCAAGGTCCTGAATCACCTGTATCTGGATAATCATCAAGACCGCAAAGCCGACACCATCGGACAGCAGTGCGGTCACACCCGCAAGGAACAAGCGGCGGAATGTGTAACGCGCTGCGATATAGCGATGCGTCCCGCGGCCGATGTCCTGAATCACGCCATTGAGCTTCTGCGCACCGTGGCTCACACCGATGGCGAAGACCAGAAATGGCACCAGAATAGAAAAGGGATCCAGCTCGTAACCCAGCGTCGCCAAAATACCCATCTGCCAGGTGACAGCGACCAGCGTAATAGCAATAACCATAACGGTGGATCGAATACACCGGGTATACCAATACAACAGCGCCGTTGCGATCAAAACAGCAATAGCAAAGAAGCCCATAACAGCGAAAAGGCCGTCGATGAGATCGCCAACCAATTTGGCAAAGCCGATGATGTGTATGGATTTATCCGGATCGTCAGTTGTGAAACGATCGCGAATTTCCTCGAGCTTCTCGCTGAGATCGGCGTAATCGAGACGCTCACCCGTCTCTGGATTTTTATCCAGCAGGGGCACGATAATAGTCATCGATTTGAGGTCGTTGGAAATCAGGTCGCCGAGGATAGCGGCACGCACCATATTGAGCTGGATCTCGCCAATAGACTTTGGTGAATCCGGGTCGTAATCACCAGGAATTACGGGGCCACCTTCAAAGCCCTCCTCAGTCACAACTCGCCATCGCGTGTTGGGCGTAAACAATGACTTCATGCCATTGCGATCCACGCCCGGCACGAAGAATATCTCGTCGTTAACTTGCTCCAGATACCGGAGGTTATCGGGGGTGAAAATAGTGCCTTCTTTCACCGCCACTACGATACGCAGATTATTCCCGAGACCCTTCAGGTCTTCCTGGTTCTCCTGATAATTGAGAACGTACTCATGCTCCTTGGGCAGTGTTTTTTCAAAGCCTGCCTGCAACTGAATCTTGGTTGCCTGATAACCGAGCACCACGGTAAGCAGCGCGCACAACACCATGACGGTGGCTCGGTGGTTAAAAACCAGCCTTTCAAGGAAACTGCCGGACTGATCATCAAATTGCCTGAGATCTGCAATGACGGGCAGATCTGATTCTGTTCCATGAGCCATTATTTATTCTCCAAATTCTATTATTGCGGCAATTTAACTTTATGAATGCCGTTAGGGCCACCCAGCAGAAGCGTACCATCTGGCCCTTCTGAAACAGCGTAAATCCTTCCACTCATGGTGTACAGCTGGCCACCGCCTGACACAGGAACGGCAGTAAAACTGGCTCCGTTGTCTGTGCTCACTAATACTTCGCCGCCTATACCGACCGCCACGAGCCGCCCATCGGTCAACCTTGTTGAATCAACAATCGCGCTGGTCATAGGCTTTGC
The DNA here is from genome assembly GCA_041688425.1 of Halioglobus sp. Taxonomy (GTDB): domain Bacteria; phylum Pseudomonadota; class Gammaproteobacteria; order Pseudomonadales; family Halieaceae; genus Marimicrobium. Next base: position 34,696 of record JBDNIE010000019.1, read on the forward strand.
CACCGTTGTCCAGGTGGCACCGACATCGTCGGTACGATACATATTTCCGCGCAAGCCACCAATGACCATCCCACCGTCCGCCGCATCGATAATGGTAAAAAAACTGCCATCCCACGGGATGGTCTGTACCCGCTTACCAATCTCCTCGTTGATATCACCCTCGAGCAGTAAACCCGCCTCACCACTGGCAAAAAACTTGCCCGGCTGTGGCAATGGAGCGAAATCGAATATATGGAAAAAACCGTCATTCTCGACGTTTTCAAGTACCGGCAGCCAGTTTTCTCCTCCGTCCTGTGTTTCCAGAATCATGCCGTAAGCGCCCAGCGCATACCCATGAGTTGTGGTCGAAAATGCGATCCTGAACAGTGGCTTGTCCGCACCTTGCGATATCGCAAACTGCATTTCATCCACCAGCAGCGGATATTTCTCGTTGTCGGGATTGGCGGCGGCCAGCGCCTGGTAGTATTGAAGCCCTTCTGTGCCATAGCGAAGGCCGTCATACTGCTTGACCCAGGTCTTTCCACCGTCTTTCGAATGCAGGATTACGCCTTCGTGGCCCGCTGCCCAGCCCAACTCCGGGGAGGGAAAGTCGATATCAAGAATGCTGCTGCGCACCGGCACCGCTGCTTGCTGCCAGCTATCTCCACCATCATCAGAATACAAAATATGGCCATGTTGGCCGGTGGCGAAGTAGCGGTCGTCAAACTTGCTGATGGAATAAATGAGGGTCTCTGAAGCCAGTTCGCTCTGCACTGCGGGCAGTTCGAGAACGTCATACTTGCCACCCTCCGTCTGGGCTGAGGCTGAGGCTACGGCTGCCATCACCAGAACGAAAACCCAGGTCAGCGCTGCTACTTTTTGCTTCCTGGAACGGATTCCATTACTAATGGCCACAACGAAAGAGTATTTAGACATTACAAGACCTCTGAATTCCACTGTTGCCTACCGGGGTGGATGATCCGTGCTGAGTATTTTCCACGGTAATTTTCCTATAAAAGATTATTGTTGGATTGCTTTTAACGTTTTGCGGGTCCGGGGCGGATGGCCGACCCGCTCTCCATGAGCTCAGACGGTCCCTTCAATCTCTACTCGTTTTGACACCTGTGCGCCGCTTTTAGGCTTAGGTAAGTGCCATTATGGTCAGAGGCTAACTGCTTGCATGTCTTATGTCGCAACTAACCCACTGAATACCTGCTCCTAGTGACCTACTGCCTACTCGAAACCTGGGGAAAAAGCCTTGTTCCCAACTAACCCGCAATCACGCATTGGCGCAACCTTATGCTCCAATCATATCAGCTATCAGTGCGGGAACAACACCTGCGCGGGGGAATTCTTATAACCCCTAGAAGGGTGGCAGGAACACGAACCCGTTGGGCAAGATGACCTACTGTTCTCTGCCACTTTCGCTAAAATTTTCACCACCTGCAAGGGGGGCACTCAGGCGACGACAACATGGTTCAGCAATTCACCATAGCCATGAAATTGCGGGACCTCGTCCAATGCATGTCGATCGCGCAGATGCTGACGCAACGCGCGCAGCTTGTAACAGGGCACACTGGCCATAAAATGGTGTTCCATATGGAAGTTCACAGCACAGGGAGCGAATACGATGCGTTGCCACCAGGGCGCATCGATCGTGCGGGTATTCATCCGCGGATCCGGGTCGAACAAGTCCGGCACGGCGGCGTGCTCCGCGATTTGTCGCACGCGGATAATACACATAAACACAGTCATGTAGGCCACCACCCAGAGTATAAAAGTCCAGGCAATACCAAAGAAGGCCAGCATCAGGAAAAGCCCCAGCTGCACCATTAACTGCTGCATGAAAGGCAACGCAGAACGGCGATTCTCTGTCGATATTACGCCGGAGGCGCCGCGGAAAATGTAGGCCATCAATTTAAAGCCGGTCTGCCCGGTGAGATCGCGCCACATCTTTCGGCGGAAACTCGCACGCGAGATGGGATAAGCCTCGTAATTGGGCAGGTCCGGGTCATCATGGCTACCCGACTTGCGGTGGTGCTCGAGATGACCACGTGCATAGGAGGGCTGATCGTTCATAACAGGCAGGGCACACAGCCACTGGCCGATGACATCATTCAATTGCGCTGTGCGAAATAAAGTGCGGTGGCCACAATCGTGCATCAACACGGAAAGCGCCAGCTGCCTGCCCGCCAGAAGAACCACTGCGACAACGATCGTCACCGGATTGGTCCATGTCGCAACTGCTCCTAAAATCGCCGCAATACATAACCAGTTGCCAAGCACCATGCGCCAGGCCTGCCAATCGCTTTTAGCAGTGAAATACGCCACGTCCTCGCGCGACAAATAGTCATTTACCTTCACGCCGTAATCCCCGGCAAAGCCATCCGATTAGTGTTTCCAAGCATTCAGTGTCTGCAAGCAAAGCACCGCCTTCAAGTATAGTACGAAAATCAGTGACTGGGTCGTCGGAGGCGTGTACGGCCCTTGCTTGGGCTTCCGGTTCGGGCCCAAGCTGAATGGTATCGGGTCGGGACTGTGCGAGGCAGGTGGCCTAGTGGCGGCCATCCGCGGGGCGGCCATCCGCGGGGCGGCCATCCGCGGGGCGGCCATCCGCAGGGTGGCCATCCGCGGGGCGGCCATCCGCAGCCCAAGCCCCCATAGATGAACCGCCCCTGTTTATGGGTATGGGTTCACGGCGGAGTCCAGCCCGATACCATTCAATTTGTCGCCGATACTGGAGCTTAAGAAAGCCCTGTTCCGCTAACGCCCCTATTAACGCGGCATAAAGAACTGGCTGAAAAATAGCGCTTGGCCAGTTCCAGCAAAAACCGTGGACAGGTAGAATGCCACTATGAAACATATGCTGAAACGCAAAACGTACATTTTATCGGTGCCGCAGTTGCAGCTGGTGTTCTTTGGACTTTGCAGCCTTCTGACCGTTATCCTGTACTTTCAAGGCGGGGCTACCAATCCGTTTGTCTCGTTGTTCCTGGTACCGATAGCAATTGCTGCTGCCACTTTGTCTACTCGATTTACGATATCGCTTGCGGTGTTCTGTTTGCTGGCTTACTCCTTACTGATGTTCTACTACCAACCGATGCAACTGCTGTCACCCACCCATGAAATGACTTTCGATAGCAGCCAGCACCTCATGCATATGAACATAACTGAACAACGCTCGGTCAACTGGCATGTCGTCGGCATGTGGTTGAATTTTGTCTTGAGTACATTGCTAATTATCTATTTTGTTTTGCGAATGGCTAGGGCGCTACGCAACCAAAATGCTGAACTGGCAGCAATTCGTGAGCAACAACTGCGAAATGAGCAGTTGCTCGGTATCGCCACACTTGCGGCAGGTACACTGCATGAGCTGGGGACGCCACTGTCGACAATGACCGTGCTAACCGAGGATCTGCAACATTCAGCGAAAGATTATCCGGAGATTGCTGACGATCTGCAGCTACTTGCAGATCAGTTAGCGCGTTGCAAACTGAGTTTACAAAATCTTGCGCGCGCCGCGGAACAGTCTTCACATCAGTTACAGCGAATAGCGGTAGATGAATTTTTGGAGAAAGTATTGGCCCACTGGTTTTTACTTAAGCCGGGCATACCGCTGCAAAAAAGTGTCAATCGCGTCGACGGTTACCTGCGCCTCGACAGTACGCTGGAGCAAGCCATTATCAATCTGCTGAACAATGCAGCTGAAGCGAGTCCGTCTGGCATAGAGATTGCCGTTGCAGCAAACGAAAACCCCGGCATGCTGACTATCGAAATACGGGATCATGGCCCCGGGATGCCAGCGGACGCCGATAATATCGGCAAGCCATTCGTTTCGACTCGCGGTCAAGGTCGCGGTCTGGGCTTGTTTTTATCAAACGCAACAATCGAGCGACTCGGCGGACAGGTGATGCTGCAAGCACACGCCGACGGAGGAACTCTCACTTCTATCGCTTTGCCGCGTGAACGATGAAAGAATTTCTGATTATCGACGATGACGAAGCCTTTTCCTATGTCCTGGCACGGTCAATAGGAAAAAGAGGTTTTACTGCGCGTGTTGCCCACGACGACCACAGCGCTTTAGAGATGCTGCAGGACACCTCAACGAACGACGCTATTACGCATGTGATCCTCGATTTAAAACTGGCCGAAACCAATGGATTACAACTATTGCCAAGACTGCTGGCACTCGACCCGGGATTGCAAGTGGTCGTGTTAACGGGGTACGCCAGCGTCGCCACGACAGTGGAAGCCATCAAGCAGGGCGCAGTAAATTATCTTTCCAAGCCGGCCAAAGTAGAGGAGATTTTTAGCGCCTTCGACGATGACAGTATCAACGGCATGTCGGCTGACCCCGCGGCCCAAAAGATCGAAGACAACCCACTCAGTTTGCAGCGTATGGAGTGGGAGTATATCCAGCGACAACTCATCGCGAACGACCGCAACATTGCTGCGACAGCCAGAGCCCTCGGAATGCATCGCAGAACACTGCAGCGCAAGCTACAAAAAAGGCCTTCAAAGTCACAGCCGCTTTTTGGACTTGGGATAATGCTACTGCGACGGTAGAACAGAGGGCTGAGATATTCGCTCTGCAGGCCTGCCGCCCACAAGGACTTGATGCATCAGTGCATCAGTGCATCAGTGCATCTTACTAGCGCAGAACATCGGGTGCGAGATTTTGCATCTGCCGTCGAATGCCGTCGCGCCAGTCCACTGTGGTTTCTCCGATCAAGGAGTGCATTTTCTGGGTATCAATACACAAGCTGCCGAAGGCTTTGGGGTTATCCTGAAACTTGGGTTCGAAACCGGTCAACTCACCGATGTAAGCACACCATTCCTCAATACTGACTTTCTCGGAGCCACCAAAATTGGTGGTTGTGACGTCGGTTGTGGCCGCGCCTAGCAGGTAGGGGATTTTTTCAATATAGTCGTCAGAATGCAGCGGATTATAGTAGTTCGGCTTGTCTGGATGCAGGTCAATAGCGATGCCCTGCTGCATCATCAGCATGTGAAAATACATCCAACCACCGTTGTCGCCATAGGGCACGCTCAAGCGGGCGATAGTAGTCGGTATCTTATGCTGATGGGCGACAAAGCGGCACACTGTTTCGGCGGCGATCTTGGAGATGCTGTAGGTGGGGAACATGACGCGGTGGTTATCGCCCAGTGGTGCGTTTTCAGCGCGCGGTTCCTGCCCTACATACTCGTAGACTGCGGTAGAGGAAAAGTGCAGAAACGCTTTGGCCCTGAGACAGCGCATCATCAGGTTTCCCACACCCTCTGCATTGGCGGCAAGGTCGTAATCGAAATCACCGCTCTTCACGACTGCGAAGTTCAACACGTAGTCGATGTCGTCCGGCACTACTGACAAACTGCTGGCATCGGCGAGATCGGCTGGCAATACCGTAGCGCCCAGCGCCTCGATACGTTCACGATCCTCGGCCTTACGAAATCGGGCCAGTGCATACACATCGGCGATCTTTGCAAAATGGGCCACCACAGGCAGCGCCACCTGGCCAGTGGGGCCAGTAATCAATATCTTTTTGTTGGTAAGATCGACAGGTTGTACAGCCATGCGTTTACTCCTTGATTATCGCGAACATTTTAGACGGGTTATGGGTCAGGCGCTGGCGCGCGGATAGCTGCTATAGCCCTCAGCGCCAGGGGTATACAGAGTGGCAAGGTCGAACGACGCCAGTGGCAAGCCGCCTAGCCAGCGCTCTACCAGGTCTGGATTGGCAATGAAATTGCGGCCGAAGGACACCGCGGTGAGTTCGCCTGCAGCAATGGCGCTCTGCGCCTCGTCAAAGTCATAGCTTTCATTGCCGATTAAGCGATCGCCCATAAACTGCTGTCCCAGAGCAATATTGTCGACGCGACCCTTGGGAAAGCGTATGGCGTGCAGATA